>WFPF01000040.1 GCA_015487695.1 Chitinophagales bacterium | reverse complement strand
TTATTCCAAAATTCGGCATCAATGCTGTTGCGGTATTTCTTTATTATCCGGTAAAAAGGCATTCCCGTCTCTCGCTCAAGTATTTTAATCATAATTCGGCCTTCTTCCACATACATATTTTTGAAGACCTCCTTGTACTGCGATTTCAGCTTCCTGTAATTTCTTCGCAAGAGCCTTTTCTGAACCCGTTTTTTATCATTTGCGGCAAGCAATGAATCGGTCTCGCGCATCAGCTCCAGCGCTTCGATGGCCAAAGGATACACGCGCTGGACACAGAAGCGCGTAATCAGAAATTCCCTCCGGTTTTCACGTCCGTAATACCTTTTCTGCTCTACAAAGACCACGGGCTCCAGATTATAAGTATAAGGATGTGCTGCCGAGTCGGGATGACCTGCATAGTAGATAGAATCGGGCAACTGAGCCCGAAGGGCAAAAGCGAAGAGATACAGAAAAATAAGAACCGGAACTCGCATCATTTCAAAAACAAAGTTGAAGAAAAAAAATTGCTGATGCTGCCTTTATTCTTCTGCTTTCAGGCTTCTTCTCTCAGGTATTGCTTCCATTCCTTCAGAAGTCTTTCGAGCAGTTCATCTGAAATCTCAGCATTTTGAAACAAGGATTCAATTCGTCCTCCGAAAAAGCGATCCTGCAGTTTACCCATTTTTTGGGCTTCGGCATAGGGTGTATGTGTGAATGTAACGAGCGTGTACACAGGGATGTATTCATCCGGATACTTTTCATGCAGCATCCTTTCCAGTTTCTTGCGATAAAGGAAACGCTCATCGGCTACACGATCCCTCATTTCCATAAAGTTTTTAATGGCCAGATCTGCAATGGCATCGGCATTGGGCTTTCTGCTCACGGCATAGGCATGCAAAAGTTCCGGCCAGTCACCCCGATGGGCTTCCATTAATTCATCGAGCACGGTGACATCCTCAAATCCGGCATTCATACCCTGACCGTAAAAGGGAACCACGGCATGTGCGGCATCACCGATAAGCGCTACCGGCCCTTTGTTCCATGGCTGACAGCGCACGGTATGAAGCGAGGAGGTGGGGTTGCTGAAAAAATCTTCGATGAGGGTGGGCATAAGGGCTATTGCATCGGGAAAAAACTTCTGAAACCAGCGGGTCACCTCTTCTTCGGTCCTGAGCTTTGCAAAACTGTTCTCGCCCTCGAAAGGAGCAAAAAGGGTGCAGGTAAAACTTCCATCCGCATTGGGCAGGGCAATCAGCATAAAACTGTGACGCGGCCATATGTGCAGGGCATTTTTCTCAATCCGCCAGCCCCCCTGCTCATCGGGTGGAATACTTAATTCTTTATATGCATGACGGAGGTACTCCTGGCTGTAGTCAAAGCGGTCTTGCTTCATCATGCCCAGACGAATGCGCGAGAAGGCACCATCGGCACCAAAAGTGACGGTCTTTGCCGAAAGTTTAGTTTTTTCAAGTTCAATAATCCCCTCGCGCAAATCGAGAGATACGCAGGCATTCTCAAAATGGAAGTCCACTCCCAGTTTTTCGGCAAACTCGATGAGCCGGGCATTGAGCCCGCCTCTTGATACCGAATAAATGGCCTGATCACCCACTCCGTAAGGCTGGAAGGTCAGTTTTCCCTTTTCATCGTGAATCATACGGCCATACATCGGAATGGCCTCCTTCCGGATCTGATCTTCAATTCCAATCAGCCGAAGGGCTTTCCAGCCCCGCTCGCTCAGGGCCAGATTGATCGAGCGCCCGCCCATATTCCCGGCCTTGCGTATGTCGGGTCTTTTTTCATAGACATGCACTTCATGGCCTTTTCGTGCCAGGTTTGCCGCCAGCACCGACCCCACAAGGCCCGCACCCATCACCTGTATCTTTGAGTTTTTCATTTTCTTCAATTAATCTTCGCTTTCCCAGTCGCTGCTCAGTATCTCTACAAAGCGGTATACTTCTTCAAATTTATTGTAAAGCGGAACCGGAGCCACTCTGATCACATTTGGCTCCCGCCAGTCGGCAATTACATTTCCGGCCTCCAGCTTGTTGTACAGTTGTTTTCCGTTCGCCCCTGTGAGGATGGAAAGTTGCGCTCCCCGCTGCAGGGGATCGGAAGGTGTAATTATCCGGGCATCCAATTTCCCTTTGGCAATGGCATCCTCAAGGAGATACTCGAGATAGGCGGTAAGTTTCTCACTTTTCTGACGGAGCAACTCCATGCCGGCCACTTCGAACAAATCCAAGGCAGCCGCATGAGCGACCATGTTGAATACCGGTGCATTGCTGAGTTGCCAGCGGTCAATGCCCGGAGCAGGTCTGAATTCCCTGCTCATCTCAAAGCGACTCTCTTCTTCATTGCCCCACCAGCCGTTGAAGCGCGGCAGTTCCTCATGGTGATGCCTTGAGTGTACGAAGGCCCCGGCCACTCCGCCCGGTCCGGAGTTGAGATATTTGTAGCTGCACCAGACAGCAAAGTCTACATTCCAGTCGTGCAGATTCAACATCACATTGCCGGCTGCATGTGCCAGGTCAAAGCCTACGAAAGCTCCGGCACGATGTCCGTATTCGCTTATGCGGGCCATGTCAAAAAGCTGGCCTGTGTAGTAATTCACTCCGCCCAGCATGATAAGTGCCAGCTCCTCGCGATGGGCCTCTATTTCTTCCAGAATATCCGCAGTCCTCAGTGTATACTCACCTTCTCTCGGCTTCAACTCAATCAGTCCTTCTTCGGGATCAAAACCATGAAACCTAAGCTGACTCTGCACGGCATAGCGGTCTGAGGGGAAGAGGGAGTCCTCTACTATGATCTTAAAGCGCTTCCTGTCGGGGCGATAAAAAGAAATCATCATCAGGTGCAGGTTCACACTCAGTTGGTTCATGGCGGCCACCTCCTCGGGCAGAGCCCCTACAATATTGGCCAGGGGCTTCTTAAAGCGGTGGTGGTAATACATCCACGGGTTGCGTGCTTTGAAATGCCCCTCTACGCCCAGTTGCTCCCAGTCGAGAAGTTCCTGTTCGAAATAGGTGCGAGCCGATTTGGGCTGTAGGCCAAGCGAGTTGCCACAGAAGTATATCACTTCTTCCGCATTTTTTACCGGAATATAAAAGTGGCTTCTGAAGCGCTTGAGCGGATCGTTAAAATCCAGTTGCCGGGCAAAAGAAAGGCTGTTTTCAAATGACATATTCCGGGTTTAATGGCTGAGCAACAAATTTCATAAAAATTGATCTTTATTCATGTCCAGCCATTCCAGTGCCGAGCGGTGAAGCAGATAGTCGCGCACTTCAGGATCATAGTTGCCTTCTTCAATGAGTTTCCCCGGCTCGAGTTCGCCCAGCGGAAAGGGATAATCCGTACCGAGGGCAACCTTTTCGGCCCCCACCAGGCCGATAATGTAGTCCAGCATCTTGCGATCGTGTACCAGTGAGTCGAGCCAAAAACGGCCGAGATAGGCACTCGGTTTCACCTTGTTGTCAACGGCACAAAGGTCGGGCCGTACGTTAAATCCATGCTCGATGCGTCCGATGCTTGCCGGAAAGGCCCCGCCACCATGCGCAAAGGCCACACGCAAATTGGGAAACTTCTCGAATACACCCCCGAATATCATGGAGCAGATGGCCCTCGAGGTTTCGGCCGGCATACCCACCAGCCAGGGCAACCAATAGTCTGGCATGTCTTTCATCCCCATCATATCCCAGGGATGCACAAATACGGCAGCACCAAGTTCTTCGGCAAGCTGCCAAAGGGGATAAAATGCAGGATCATTCAGGTTTTGGTGGTTGATATGTGACCCGATTTCAATTCCTGCCAATCCCAGTTCCTTTATGCTTCTTTCCAGCTCTTGCAGCGAAAGATCGACAGACTGCATAGGAAGGGTGGCCAGGCCGACAAAGCGTCTGGGATGCTCTGCCACCGTGTCGGCAATGTGGTCATTCAGAAAACGCGCTACATCATAGGCATGCTGCGGCTTCGCCCAGTAACTAAACAAAACGGGTATTGTCGACAATACCTGCACATCCACATGGTGGACATCGCAATCGGACAACCGTGCCATGCTGTCCCAGGTATTGGCCTGAACTTCTCTGAAAAATTCATCGCCCTTCATCATGTGCGCACAACCGGGGCCCTTGTGCTCGAGGTGCACAAATCCGTTGTAGCCGAATTGCCCTGCCCAGCGGGGCACATGTGCGGGCATAATATGGGTATGGATATCAATCTTAAGAGGCATATATCTTTCGTTGATTTTACTTATACGAAGCGGGGATCACTTTCCATCACATGACCGCAGGAACTGCAGGTTCGCAAAGATTCCGAACCGTAAAATTCTCTGAACCTGGGGAGAAAGTCCTTTTCAATATCGACAAGTTTGAAATATACTTCGTGCAGCTTGTTGTTGCACTGCTCGCAGTACCACTGCAGGCCATCCTTGAAATCGCTGTCTTTTCTTACTCTTTCAATGACCAGTCCGATAGAGCCTTCTTCGCGCATGGGGGAATGCGGCACCCTGGCCGGGAGAAGAAACATGTCTCCGGGTCCCAGTTTCATATCTACCGCCTGGCCGTTTTCCTGGATTCTGACTGTGATATTTCCCTCCAGTTGATAAAATAATTCCTCGGTTTCATTGTAGTGGTAGTCTTTGCGCGCATTGGGCCCGGCCACCACCATTACGATATAATCCTCGCCTTCGGGATAGAGATTTTTGTTGCCCACCGGTGGCTTTAGTTTGTCCCGGTTTGCTTCGAGCCATTGATTCAGGTTAAAGGGTTTCATTACAGACATGATCAAGCAGTTTGATTACGGATAGAAAGTTAGCATTTTTTGAAATATAGCTTGCAGAAAGAATTATTTTCATCTTCTGCAAATGCCCTTCATCCTCTCTTTTAATCTACCTTTCATACCTGCCGGGCAGGGTTGTCAGATTTTTATCAATGAGGCTTTGCCTTATCTTTATTGTCATGAATCTGGATTTGTCGAATAAACATGCCCTTGTAGGAGGCGCTACGGGAGGCATTGGGAAAGCGTCCGCCATAGAACTGGCAAGCCTCGGAGCCCGTGTTACACTGCTGGCCCGAAATGAAGAAAAACTAAAACAATGTCTGGATGAACTTCCAAAAGGCAATGGACAGGCACATGACTTCATTGCGGCAGATTTTGCGGAAGCCGAAAGCGCGGCAGAGAAGGTGCAACATCATATGCTGCAAAATGGCATCAGCTATCAAATACTCATCAACAATACGGGAGGCCCTCCGGGTGGCCCGATCACCGAAGCCGCTGCCGATGAGTTCCGAAGGGCCTTTGAGATGCATCTCATCACGGCTCAACTGCTGAGCAGGGCGCTTATCCCCGGCATGCGGCTGGCCGGATATGGCCGCATCATCAACGTTATATCCACATCGGTAAAAATACCTTTGCGGGGTCTCGGAGTATCGAATACCATTCGCGGAGCTGTAGCCAACTGGTCGAAAACCATGGCCAATGAGCTGGCCGCTGATCGCATTACGGTAAACAATGTACTGCCTGGTGCCACACTGACCGGCAGGCTGGAAAGCATCATTCAATCCAAAGCGAAGGCCGGTGGAAAAAGCACAGAGGAAGTCAGTGAAGCGATGAAATCGATTATACCCATGAAACGCTTTGCCTCTGCCGGAGAGATAGCCAATGCCATTGCATTTCTGGCCAGTCCGGCCGCTTCATATATTACGGGAATCAATTTACCGGTAGATGGAGGCCGCACGGGCAGCCTATAAATTCTGGCTTATGAAGACGGATAAATACATCAAGAATTACATCAACGGAGAGCTTGTAGATCCGGTACCCAATGAGTATCTGGACAATATCAACCCGGCTACGGGAGAAGTCTATTCCTACATCCCCAATTCGGATGAGCGGGATGTGGAACTGGCTGTGGCCGCTGCTAAAAATGCCTTCTCCGAATGGTCCCGCCAGCCGATTGCTTTTCGCTGGGGCCTGCTCAACAGAATTGCGGATCTTATTTATCAGAACCTGGACCTTATGGCTGTGGCCGAGTCGGAAGACAACGGGAAACCGGTCAACCTGGCGCGAACCGTTGACATACCCCGGGCGGTCGAAAATTTTCGCTTTTTCGCTTCGGCCATCAAACACTTTTCTTCCGAATCGCATCATATGACCAGCGGTGCCATCAACTACACCCTGCGCAGACCCTTGGGAGCCGTGGCTTGCATCTCTCCCTGGAACCTTCCGCTCTACCTTTTTACCTGGAAAATCGCCCCGGCTCTCGCCATTGGCAATACCGTGGTGGCCAAGCCATCCGAAGTAACCCCCATGACGGCATATCTGCTCTCCAAGATTTGCATCGAAGCCGGGTTGCCCCCGGGCGTGCTGAACATTCTGCACGGACTGGGCCGCAAAGTAGGCGAAGCCATGGTGCTATCGGATGATATCAAAGCCATCAGTTTTACGGGAGGCACCGAGACGGGCAAAAAAATAGCCTCTCTTGCTGCTCCCCTTTTCAAAAAAATGTCGCTCGAACTGGGTGGTAAAAATCCCACCGTCATATTTGCCGATTGCGATTTTGAGCGCATGATACAGACCGTGCTTCGTTCTTCTTTTTCAAATCAGGGACAAATCTGCCTCTGCGGATCGCGCATTCTGGTCGAAGAAAGTATCTACGAACGCTTCAAGCTTGCTTTTCTCGAAAAGGCAAGCCTATTGCGCGTGGGCGACCCCCAGTCACCGGATACCCAGGTAGGGGCGGTGGTTTCGAAAGATCATCAGGAAAAGATTCTTTCCTACATCGAACTGGCCAAAGATGAGGGGGGACGCATTTTACTTGGAGGCGGCATCCCCGAAGTGAACAAGCGATGCAGCAATGGCTACTTTGTGGAGCCCACTATCATCGAAGGACTTGACGAACACTGCCGCACCAATCAGGAAGAAATATTTGGTCCGGTAGTCAGCATTGCCCCCTTTACGGACGAAGAGGATGCCCTGCGCAAAGCCAATGCCAGCGAATATGGCCTTGCTTCATCCATCTGGACGGAGAACCTCAGCCGTGCCCATCGCCTGGCAGAATCAATCGAGACGGGAATCGTCTGGATCAATTGCTGGATGTTGCGCGATCTTCGCACTCCGTTTGGCGGCATGAAAAACTCGGGCATGGGACGCGAAGGCGGATGGGAAGTGCTGCGTTTCTTTACTGAGCCCAAAAATGTCTGCATCAAATACCGATGATGTCTCAAGGCACATACCGGCCGGGAGAAAAAGAAGCCCGCCTGAATGTACGGGTACAGAGTTTTATTCTGGGCATCGGCTTGCTGGTACTCCTGGCCAAGTTTATTGCCTATTTTATCACCCACTCCAATGCCGTTCTTACCGATGCGGTCGAAAGCATTGTCAATGTTGTGGCCGGTGCGCTGGGACTTTACAGCCTCATTCTCTCTGCCAAACCCAGCGACAGCAACCACCCCTACGGACATGGAAAAGCAGAGTTTATCTCTGCAGCTGTCGAAGGAGCGATGATTTTTATTGCAGGTGGAATCATCATCGTAAAATCAATTTACAACCTTGTTTATCCGGTCGAACTGCATAGCCTCGATATCGGACTTTACATTGTCATTGCCGGTGGAGTGATCAATTATCTCATGGGCTACTATGCCGCCCGAACGGGAAGGA
Organism: Chitinophagales bacterium; assembly: GCA_015487695.1. Taxonomy (GTDB): domain Bacteria; phylum Bacteroidota; class Bacteroidia; order Chitinophagales; family S012-47; genus S012-47. Next base: position 53,346 of record WFPF01000040.1, on the reverse strand, counting down.
AAAACGATTCGGCCGCCCTGACAGCCAGCGGTGAACATCTGAAGTCGGATGCCTACTCCACCCTTGGGTTGATTGTCGGCCTGGGACTCATTATTCTCACCGGATTCATTTGGCTCGACAGTCTTATTGCCATCCTTTTCGGTTTGATTATCATTGTTACGGGAATCAGAATACTGCGCACTTCGCTCAGTGGCATTATGGATGAAGCCGATATAAAGGTCCTTGAAAAGATCATCGGAATATTAAATGCACACCGGCAGGAAGAGTGGATCGATATTCACAACATGCGTGTGATAAAATACGGGCACCAACTCCATATCGATTGCCACGTAACGCTGCCCTGGTATTATGATGTGCGAAAAGCCCATGACGAGATTGAAGAAATAGATCGCCTGATCAACCGGAACGTAGGCAAACGGGTTGAATTTTTCATTCATGTAGACCCTTGTACGGACGATTCATGCCCGCATTGCCTGATAAAGGATTGCCCTGTGAGGGCTCATAAATTTGTTCGAAAAATTGAATGGAATCTTGAAATGGTCATGGCCAACCAACAACATAATTTGGAAAAAGATGAAAAAAGAGAAGATTAGCACCCCGGAAGCACCCGGAGCAGTAGGAAGCTACCCGCATGCACGCAGAGTAGGTCCCCTGTTGTTTTTATCGGGTATCGGGCCCCGCCTGAAAGACGGGAAAGGAATCCCCGGCCTGAAAGTGGATGCCTACGGGAATTTTCTGGAATTTGATTTTGAGGCACAGGTACATTCAGTATTCAGAAATGTACGTGCGGTACTCGAAGCCTCCGGTGCCCAATGGGATGACCTGGTAGATATCACGGTATTTCTGGTCAATATGAAACGGGATTTTCAGACATTCAACCGCATATACGGAGAATATTTCTCCGATAATCAGCCCTGCCGCACCACGGTGGAGGTCGGGTCCCTGCCCACACCAATAGCCATCGAGCTAAAGTGCATTGCCTATATCAATGAGGCTTCGCAGGGCGCGTAATGCGGCTCTTCCCCCAGCTTTCTTTTTCCTTTTCGCTGAAGAGCTCCGGGAAGAGATAAGTCTTCTGAAAGTGCGGTGGCAGATATTCCTGCCAGTTGGTTCCTCCGGTTGCTTCAATATCTTCCGGCTTCTTGTGCAGATAGCGCACAGCCGAACGGTAATGCATCAGGGGCCAGCGAACTTCCACATTAAGGTCAAAATCCTTCATATGCCTGATCAATTCCTCGTCTTTGGCTTCTTCGGGCAGTTTCTTAAACTTCTGCCACAGGTTGTCGTGCTCATAGCGGTAGAGGGCCTTGATAAAGTCATCCGTATATTTTTTCTCAAACTGACGGAGGGTCAACGTTTTATTACCCGATCGTAACTCCTTTCCACCTTGTTTCCAATAGAAATTTTCGTATAAGATGCGAAGGTTCTCTTCGTCCCCGAGTTGATCGCGCAATTGCTGCGTGAGCAGATTCCCGGCATCGGTAGACAAAATCTCAATAAATCGATACTGTGCCGACTGAAAGCCGCTGGCAGGAAGCAGGGCCATGCGAAATTTTAAAAACTGCTCTTTGTCCATGCCATCCACCATGATCTCATAAGAACGAATCAGATTCTTAAAGTAGTCGTTCATGCGTCTCAACTGCTTCTTGAAGTTTTCCGGAGAAGGGTGCTCCACATCGGTAATCTGCTTCATGGCATGGAGCGTGAGCTTAAAGTACAGTTCCGTTATCTGATGATAGACTATAAAAACCGTTTCGTCAGGGAAAGGAGTACGGGGTTGCTGGATGTTCAGCAATACGTCCAGATTGATATAATCCCAGTAATTCAGAAAGTCCTGGTAAATCAGACCTTCGAGATAGGACAACATATCCTGCCCCGAAGCGGCATATTTCTCTTTGAGCAATTCAATTTTCTCTTCAATTTCCCTGGAAAACGGCATGTGTCGGTATTTTTTTTCAAGTGTAAAAATAGCAATTGCAGGATATTCCCCGAGGCCTATCTGATTCTTGCCTGCAAGGGATATTTGAGGCCACGGTACGACTTAAGGTCACCTTTTATCCAGCCCACCGTGAGAGGCGACTCGAGACGAATGGGAATGCGATTTCGGTCATCCGACACGTAAATAGTCACGAAGTCATTCTCATCGAAATACTCGTTATCTACCATTTTCTGGCGCAGCACGATGGTACGAAATCGGCCGTTGCGGGTTTTTATCTCCTTTTTTCCCTCATATATCAGCTGAGTTCTCATCAGCTCATTGTCGATAAAAACAGACATGGCAATCCGGTCTCCCGGCCGGTAAGAATCGAAATCCAGATTTCGTGCATGCTGTATCAGCGAAAGAATGTCCATGGTCTGGCGATCCATGTCATATTCACCTTCATGACCTTTGGTAAATTCCTGAACAGCTACCCTCTCCCGGTTCCGGTCGAAGCGATATTCCTCTTCCAGCCGAAAGCGTCCTTCTTCTATTCTTCTTCGCGCCCTAAGAGGAAGCAATGTTTGCGTATCCAGATAGCTCTCATATCGATCTGAAACACGGTAGATATGACTGTATGCCTCATACGTTTTCCCGATGGCCAGGAGATGAAATACGGGGCGCCCTTCCAGCTCATCACTTGAAATCCGGAAGCTTAATTCTCCGGAAGCCACCCAGAGCGCAGACCAGTTGTAGTATATCTTCAGTGTAAACTGCTCACCCGGAGCAAATGCAGGTTCTTCCAGATATATCGGAGCTTTTATTTGCACCCCGTCAGAACCCGAATCAGGAAAAGAAAAAAGTGAAAGGATGCCGATGAATCCGGCAAAAAGAAAAGACCTGTTTATCATGAGAACTCCTATTTCTTAAAAAGCAGTAAAAAGGCTCCGAAGAATGCCGGCAGAGCCAGATTGATCAGCCACAACGCCAGGGAAGCACTGATCAACGGCAAAGGAGAAGCAGAAAATGTGCCGAAAATAAAAATGGACAGACCCGAGCGGGTGCCAAACTCGGCTATAGCCGGAACGGGCAGCATCATCTGGCCCAGAAAAACAGCAGAGGAGAGCAATGCCCCCTCGAAAACGAGAATAGAAACATGAAAGAATTTCAGAAGGAGAGCAAACTGCAATGCGTACACAGTAAAACGTGCAGCCGAGAGGAAAAGCAGGCCGGTAAGCTTTTTCCTGCTATAGTGGGAAAAGACGCGTACTGCACGGATCCATTTTCGCCTGGATTTCAATATGGATAGCCTTTGCAAAAGAAAGCCCAGCCATTCCAGTCGAAAAAACAAAAAGAGCGAGAAGGCCATAAAAAGAAGAAGAAGAGCAATCACCAGTCCGGACGAAATTTGCCGGGGAAAGCCGGATTTAAAAAAGAAAAAAAGCAAGCCTGCGCTGCCCAAAACCAGCGTAACCGTTATCTGTCCAATGGATCCCACAAGGGTGACCACAATACCTTTGAGGCGCAGTCCCTGCTTCAGATACCAAATACGAGCTCCATATTCCCCTATTCGCGAAGGGGTGACAATGGCCAGCGAGACCCCGGCCAAAACTGCTTTCAAAGCCTTCGGAAAAGAAATTTGCACTATCCCCCTGAGCAAATACTGCCACTTCAACGCCTCAATCCCCCAATTAAGGGGCAATAAGAGAAAGGCACCGGCAAGGAAGAGATAGTTGTACGATGCCCTGTCTGCTGTAAAGGCGCTCCACAGGTCACTCAATTCACCCCGCGCTACTATCTGCATGTAGAGCCCTGCAAAAACAAGGACTGAAATTGTTACTTTTAAGAAGCTTTTAATAGATAACTGCATATAGAGGAATGAGCAAAGACAAAGTTAGTGTGATCCTCGGTATTGATCCCGGAAGTACCATCATGGGGTATAGCATCATTTCTGTCCGCAAGAAGGAACTCACACTGGAGTCGATGGGCGTCATCCGGCTTGAGAAATACAAGAGCCACTACAAACGTCTTCATATCATTCATGATAAAACGGTAAAACTTATTAAACATTACCACCCTACAGAGGTGGCCATCGAAGCTCCCTTTTTCGGGAAGAATGTACAGTCGATGCTTAAGTTGGGGCGGGCACAGGGAGTGGCCATCGCAGCTGCTCTTCAGTTTGAACTCCCGGTGGAAGAGTATGCCCCCAGACGTATAAAGCAGGCCATCACAGGCAACGGAAATGCCAACAAGGAGCAGGTAGCCGGAATGCTTCGTCATTTGATTGAATTTGACGGTTCACCGAGCTTTGCCGATGCAACCGATGCGCTGGCTACTGCTATATGCCATCACCTGACATGCAGCAACCCCATTGGACGAAGCAAGGGGAAAAAAGGCTGGTCCCAATTTTTAAAGGACAATCCGGACCGGATTCTTTAATCCAGATTGGCACGAATCCGGGCGGCCAGAGAATTAAACTCCGATTCGCTAAGTTTCAGCTTGGGTTTGGAAAAATCAAGATCGGCAATAGATCGGATGGGAATCAGATGAATGTGTGCATGGGGCACCTCAAGGCCCAGAACGGCCATGCCTATTCGCTCACAAGGAACGGTTTTTTCGATGGCCGGTGCAATTTTCCTGGCAAAAAGCATCAATTCCGCATAAAGCTCATTGTCAAGGTCAAAAAGATAATCAATCTCCTGCTTTGGAACGACCAGGGTGTGTCCCTTTGTCAGGGGATTGATGTCCAGAAAAGCATAGCAGCAATCGCTTTCCGCAATTTTGTAGGAGGGTATCTCTCCTTCTATGATCCGGGTGAATATGCTGGCCATAAGACTAGAATTTATTCCACGGTAATTTCAAGGATCTCAAATTCAATGCTTCCATTCGGAATGGGAATATTGATCACATCTCCCACTTTCTTTCCGAGCAGTCCGTTGCCAATGGGCGAACCGGTAGATATTTTTCCTTTTTTAAAGTCTGCTTCCGTTTCCGTTACCAGCGTGAATTTTTGCTCCTTTTTCAATTTCCTGTTCATCACACGCACCGTTGTGAGCACCTGCACTTTGGAGGTATCAATCGATTTTTCATCCAGCACCCGCGCATTGGCAAGCACCTCCTGCATCTTGTTGATTCTCAGTTCCAGCAGTCCCTGGGCTTCTTTAGCAGCATCATATTCTGCATTTTCCGAAAGGTCCCCTTTCTCCCTGGCTTCCGCTATCTGGTTGGCAATTTTGGCCCGTTCGCGCGTTGTCAGGTACTCGAGTTCCTTCTTCAGCTTATCATATCCTTCCTGGGTGAAATATTTTTTCTGGCTCATGGTACAGTCTTTATCCGTTAGCATTAAAAAAGAAACGCTCCCACCTTGGTAGAAACGTCTCATTTTATTGCAAAGTTAAGTTACTTTTTAGAAATCGAGGTGCACGCCCACGCTGTGGCTTCCGCTGAACGGATCTGAAGAGCGGAATGCATAGTCAATGCCCATGCGTGGCAGGCTCTCATCCTTGCTGAAGGGGATGTCCACTGTAAAACCACCGGCAAATCCCGTATGTGCATTTCTGCGCAAGCGTGTATCCGTCAGCCCGGCTTCATATTTATAGCCTCCGCGTAGCATAAATATCTCTCTGCCGTTGAGGCTGAGGCCATATTCCACACCAATACCGAACTGATCTCGGTAAAATGCATTTGAGTTGAAGCTTGCACTGGCCGTCAGGCGGTGCTTATCAGCAAGATGTATATCATAGGATACACCGATATTCAGCTGCGAAGGCAATTCAAATGCCTGCGATATCTGCTGTGCATTTTGTTTGTACAATCCTGTTATCACATCAGTCTTAAATTGGAGACCATCACCTCTGAAGGTCATGGGTGTGCCTACGTTTCTTAGCGAAACTCCGAATTTAAACTTCTCAGGGTAATCATCATTTCCCGTGGTATAGACCAGGCCTGCATCAATAGCAACCCCACTGGCTGAAACATTAGCAATTGACTCATTTATTATTCTGAGCACGAATCCCCCATGTATAAAATCCGCAAATGAACGGGAATAAGCCAGTCCAATATTTATGAACTGGGGCGAAAAGGTGCCAAGGCCTCCATCAGGAAGTGCGTTTGTTGTAACCGGAATATCTCCAAATCCAAGGCTCATCACCGTAATACCAAAAGCACCGTCCCCCACTTTCTGAGCAAAGCCCATTGCATTGATGGTAATTTCACTTCCCACCAGATATTGCGTGTGCGAAACATAGGCCTGGCTTTTATCCAGAAATACGAGCCCCCCCACATTGAGGCGCATGGCTTCAATGCCTTTTACCGAGGCCAGATTAATTCCGTTCAGGCCCAGACTTCGTGCCCAGGGATTGATCAATAATTCCGAAGCCCCAGCCTGACCCGCCCTGTCAGGGTTTCCTGCAAAGGCGGTCATTGAAACTGTCACAAGACACAAGAAGCTCAGAATAATCCTTTTCATAAAATATTTTCTCATGGTTATATTGTTGCTCTCATTAGAAATTGTCAAAATCAAGGGGTCGCATCACACCAAACCATTTTACGGTTTTTTCACCTACTCCGGGGGCGCTGATATGAATGATGTAGATGCCACTGGCAATCGGAATATTCTTATCATTACGTAAGTCCCAATCAAGGGTAGTATCAAAGTTTTCCTCCTCAAATAGCGCACCCTGAGTTGCATCTGCTGGGTTATCCCTGACAAATCTGCGAATCAACACACCGTCTGTAGAGTAAATAGTAATGGTACATTGAGGCGGCAGGTTGGTGATTTTCACCCTGCGGTCCGCCTGGCTAGCTTCATATTCTGAATAAGCATAATAAGGGTTCGGAACCACTCGAATATCATCCAAAGCTGTGTCCGCAACTGCTAGATTCCCCGTTTCGGGAGCCCATCCTTTGGTCGAGAAGAAATATCTTGGCTGAACTTCAGGATCTCCGTCCGGATTGTAATCCGTGTAGGCCCGTCCAACTCTCAGGCGTACCCGGGTTTCGGTCGGAATCAGTCCTTCATCGAATGATTTCAGTTCAAAGCCGTTTTGCAGCATCGGAATGCTCACCCAAAGTGTTTTTGCAAAGACATTCTGAATGGCAAAGAGTTCATTAATACTAGTGGTATAATCATTGTAGAATTGATCTCCTTCGTCATATTCCGTATTGCTGATGTAGAGGTAATGCTTACCTCCGAACATGTAGGTAAATCCTCTGGGTCCGGTTGGGATGCTTGTCCTTGAAGTTGGATTCCAAATCATATCATTGCCATTCTCGGCCGTAAGCCATGAATCCTCACCGAAAATGATATTAAGCCGTTTTCCGGTTTCCAGATTGACCGCATATCCCGGGAACCAGGATCTTCCGATTTCCGTAGTCGAATAAGTTCCGTCCAGATTGAGGGAGGCATGCTGACGAAGACCCAGTTTGATAGCACCTCCCTCGGCCAGGGCCGGATCGGGTTGGGTTTCCACGACCACACAACGGGTCCATTTCGATTTGTCCGGAGTAAAGACTACATCGACACTTGCAAGGCTGTCGAGGCGCAACATACTGAAAAGGCCAATGGCCTTTCGCCCCGGAGCAAAGGGATTATCCATAGGATCCTGATTAAAGCCTCCCGTGAGGGCTGCAGGAGCCCATGTACCATCTAAGACATTTTCATATATTTCTTCTTCATCTAACTTCCCAGGCTGATCATAGTCATCGTAAGGAGAAGGATTATTTGCATCTATGGATGTTCCGGAGCGAATCCAGTTAAAGAATCCACTGGCTCCAATTTTGCCTTCTCCATCGGATATCCCACTTAACCACTTTATCTTGGTGTTTTCAAATTCCATGGAGGCCTCAAGGAAACCATTATTAATTGCAGAGCTCTGTCCCGGATTGGCGGTTTGCTTAATTGTAATGGAGAACCCATATTCAGGAATTATCTGCTCGTTCTTAATCGCAATTGTTCGTTCTGAATAGATGGTGTCATTTAATTCCTTGTTAATTAATATCCACGTGGATCGCTCATCCAGTATCTTTTTGTTGCCCAATCGCGGATAGATATCAACTAGCTGAAGTTCAAAGTCTGCATTGGGCACCTTCATCGGATCGTATATCTTAATGTCTACCGGTCCGAAGCCGGACTGATACTCAGGATAAGGGGCCGATGCATTGGTAAGTATCTCATCCATCGTAGCCTTGGTAAGTTCAAGCACGCGGTAGCCATTGCCCATTCCTTCCAGTCTTTTGATTTCAGGCTCATCACCATAGGAGGAATTAAGAATAGTACCACCCGCCTCCGGTGCAGTTTTATGGGGTATGGCAGAGTATACTTTTATATTTTCAGCTCCCAGAAGAAATGGCTCTAACTGGCTTTGTGGATTGCCCGGCTCATAGGGTATGTAATTATTATAAGCATAAGCAACTATTGAGAAATAGTAGCGCTTATGATTAACCAATTCCTTTGACCCTGTTGCAAAAGCATCCTCGGTCACATTCAATGTGTGGCTGATGCCTTTGTCATTTCCATTCACCATTAATTGAGGCACCAATGCGCCTACAACAAAGTCCTCTTTGTAATTTATAATTTTGCTGATACCATTTTCTATATCTACCTGAAATATAGCCCTTGCTTTACTTGCATCCACAAATTCACGTGGCGTAACCTGATTATTGCGCAATTGGTAAACAATGTATCCTTCAAAATTATACGTAGAATCCGTAATCAACGGATCACCAAGTCCTTCAATAATTGATTTTATGACCGGGTCTGCCTTTTCATATAGTTCAACATCTTCATTTAAATAGTTTTCCATACTTATAACAATTTCCTTATCCAACTCCCTTATGGCAAGATCTGGGGCACTCGGTCCTCCAATTACAACAAAATTATTGTCATAGAGTGCCTGCGCCTTATCATCCGCAAGACGCAAGGCATCAAAATCAGCTCGGCAACCGGACTGATTGGGGGGACGCACCCATACGACACCAACTACCACCTGGTTTTTGGCTCCCGGCTCAAGGCGGAATGGACCGGCTGACTGCAGGAAACGCCTGTCGGCAGGGGTATTGCCTTCCGAACATTCGCTCCATGCATCCGGTGAATTGTCGGCCGGATCGCTTGGGAACATGAAGTCAAAGGGAACTCCGGTATTGTAGCCATTGCCACCAAAAGTGAAGGGGCTTCCGTCTTTCCAGGTTCCTGACAAATAACCATAGTAGTGAGAGGCCACTTCCGGGTTTCCGATGGTCGAGAAGTCATTGTTGTAATAAAGAAACTTGGACATCCCCAGTCTGACCGAATCTACAATTGATCCTGTGTTATCATATTTATATTTAAGGGGACCTTGGAAAAAGTCCACACCAATCAGTGGCGGGTTCTCTCCATATCCCTGTGCCCCCTCATCCACGGCATCACCGTTGTAGCAGATGCCCAGGCCCCTTGTAGTATCACAGCCCACAAAGTCATCCTGAAAGTTCCCTAAATCGGGATCTACCCATTGGCCGAAGAATACACTATCGAGTACAATGGTCGAGAAGTTGGAAACATCGTACTGGTAGAAGGTCATGTCATTGATCTCATCGCTGGTCTTAAAAGCAAAAGCGAGGGCTTTAATCTCCAGGCCAATGGCTTCCCCTCCCGTCTCGGTGTGAATATTTCCTTTGTCATTGTAAACCCACCAAATGGCCTGATCTCCTTTTACATCCGGATAATCTCCGTCTTCCGGATTGTAGATTCCGTCTCCGTTTCGATCGATAAAAGGTGCCAGCGATTTATTTACATCCAGGTTGAGCGGAATATTGTTGGCTCCGATGGCAAAAGGATTCCCTCTTCCGGGCCATTCCCTGATATTTTTGGGAACATCTGAAATGCTGATACTCCCTTTATCCTCGAATTTCTTGATCACGTCATTGATTTCACCCCGGTAAACCTGCCAGTGCTTGTCAAATTTTGAACAAACCTCATCATTGACAGAACCCTGTGCATCGAGCGGGCCGGTCCAGAAATCATTTCCCGACTGCCTGTAGGTCTGAGCGGCAATTTTCAATTGTCCCCCGGCATCAATTCCACCGATCCACAGGGCACCTGCAAAGAGGGAGTGTTTTGATACCTGACCTGAGCCCGGCTCCACCTTCGGCACTTCATATTTGGCATTGGCCAAATCCCACCAAAGATCACCTCCGGCAAGAAGGCGTGTCCGTACGTTGTTGATCTCCAGGTCTGTTTGCGAAGTGGCCGGTGTACAAGCTTCCGCCATCTTGAAAGACCTGGTTTGTTTTTCATTGCTTGTAAGCTGGCCAATATTCTCAGTAGCACCCAAAAACTGGAAGGAGAAGAAAATGCCGGAAAGAGCAATAACTTTTAACGATTGCTTTATCATTTGAATCATTTTATATATTCTATTCTATTTAAAACTTGAGTTTAACACCGAGTTGGACCCGCCTTGGCAATGCAAAATTGCCCGGATTCCTCATTTTGATTGTGTACTGATCAATGAATGCCTGTTGATCAACCTGACCTCTTATTAATTCCTGAGCAAAAGGTGAACTGATATAGCCATCATCTGTCGGGCTTCCCGTATAGCGGTACACACCCCTTACAATTCTGGAATTGAGGAGATTCTGAACTTTCAGATATACATTGACAAACATGGGTTTTTTGCCTCCGCTGATGGCGATGTCTTTGTCCATGGCAAGGTCAATCTTAAAGTTGAAAGGCAACCTAGAGCCATTGATAGAGCCCAGCAAGGTAGAGCGGGAAGCTACGCCAAACATAGCCGTAGGAGTCGGATTCGACTGGCGGGTATACGGTTCACCCGTACGGGCTCTCATCTGTAGCAACAATCCGGCATTCTCGAAGATGGGTTTTCCGTTGACACGTGGGCCCGTGTAATCTCTTCCGGAAGCAAAGCGATAATCCAGATCAAGCAGGAACTGGTGTCGAACGTCATTGTTCAGTGGAACAATGGCACGCAGGTTTGGTTGACCGGCATTGATCAGTCCCAGCTGAGAAGTAGTGTTCGATCCGGTACCTGAGGCAAACTGGAGCGTATAGGCCCCTGTGAAGCGTATATTATTTACTCTTCGGATCAGATCATATTTAATGTTCAAGCCCTTCACGGTTCCAAAATCCACATTCCCATAAGTCGTGTAATCGGTCGGGTATGCGTAGAGAATCCTTGTAACCTGCATCATATCACGCATCTCACGGTAGTAGGCAGAAATCTTCAAAGCGGACTTGTCACTCAGTGCCTGCTGGAAGCCCAATTGATAATTGATCGTTTTTTCCGGCTTAAGGTTCGGGTTCGGAATTACACCGTCAGTAGCAATCTCTTCCAAAAAGTAATAATGGTAAGGAGTTGCTTCGTTTCTGCCCAGGGGTCTTTGCGTCAGCACATCATAGTGAGCCGTGAACATGGCCGTTTCCGTAATCGGGAAAGAGAATGCAATCCGTGGCATCACCGTAAACTGGGGATTGTAATCCTGGAAAGAAGCATCTACATCAAAATTGTCAGGATCTTTGATATTGGCCGTGGGATCAACCAGATAAGGTGCAATCACACCGGTAGTCGTCTGGTTGGCTATGACGCCCGGATCCATAATTTGTGTTCCTTCCGCATTGTACCAGGTGTCTCCATCGCGGTATCCCAATATTTTGGACGGATTGTTTCTGTCATCCACATAAACGGCAAATGTATTGTCAACGGTAGACGGATGATTGACAGCGTTTCCGTTAATGGTAGTCACTTCCTCCACCGTACGGATGGCATAGAGCGAGTATTGATCGCGCAATACCTTTTGGTTGGCATCAAAACGGTCAACCCGCAGTCCTACTCTGAACAGCACCCTTCCGATGTTGAAACGGTCCTGAATGTAAGCTCCGGTATAAATCGGTCTGTAGGCATCGAGGTTGCGGGTATAGTAGTCACCAAAATCAAACCGGCCATTTCCGTTGTTATCCATATAGTCATAAAAGAAGTCGGCAAATGAAGGAGCCTGTGACAATTTGTTTCCGTAGTAATCATAACCCCGGGTGTTCACAACCCTGTTTCCACCATTAATCAACTCATCGGGGCTAAACATATTCAGAGAAAGGAGCTCCGGATCAATGTTATCCAGATTGATAAACTCAAGGCTGTTTACCGGTATGCCCAGTTTTTCTCTCAGCTTGATATCGAAGTAGGTTTGATCCTGTTGGTCGTATCTGCGATAGTAAAAGATAGAATCAAACTCACCCACTTCTCCCTGATATTCGGTGTAGTGGACAGTATCACCGTTTACCAGATAATAGGGATTGGAAACGTCCAGGTTGTTCAGATGAAAGTTGGTAAGCTGTCGGGCCAGGCCCCATAAGCCAAAAGGAGACACGGAATAGCTGCGTTCTACACGTTGTTCGTATTCAAAACCAAATTCAATGGAGTGTTTATTTATTTCGTCTTTCGTACTTTTCTTCAGGTCAACGGAAGCATCAAAACGACCTCCGAACTGCGTGTTGTCCGAGTTGCTGTATCTGGTGTAAGGAACCCCCGGATTGTACCACATGGAATAGGAATAGAGTGATTGCGTGAAGTCACCGTTGCGAAGGCCTCCACCCAAAACTACATCTGTCAAGTTATTTGGATCAAAGAGATCATAATATTGCTCAGTATAACGAGCCAAAACCGGATTGGCTGTTCCCGGCTCATAAGTAACGGCCGTATCACGATATCCGAAAAGTCGAAATGCCTCTTTGCCGGTTACGGAATCCTCTGTATAGAAATATACCGGCTCACGAAATGTATTGAATTTACCTATATAGCCATACTCAAAAGGATTTCTCCTGTGATTGCGGTCTTCAACAATGTCCTGATTGTATTGATAATTCACCTGAATGGTGTAGTAGGCACTGCTGATTGTATAACCACTCGTCTGTTCCTTCTCTGTCGTTCTGAATCGCTGCGTGAATTTGGTATATAGACGCAGGTCATCCGAGTAGACTTTCGGGTTGTTCTCCGAGTTAAACATTTCATATACCCTTATGTTGGCATTATTGTTACTGTGAAGGTAATTTGCCCCGAAGGTCAGATTCGTGGTCATCGTTGGTTTGTAGTCGAGCTTTCCGAAAAAGTTGGCCTGCCAGTCATTATTATTTCGTCTGACATAGGACGACACCAAGTCCTCTTTCCGGATAAACTCAGTAGCCTTATTGAAGCCTTCTCCGGTTCTTGACGGAACAAGAGGATTCGCCTTCAACTCCTCTAACTTTGTGTCATTGACATAAAAAATAGGAATCCCGGGAGGATCCGACTCCTTTTCGAAGATGACCTTACCCGATAATAGATATCCCAAATTTGTCCGGGCCGAATCTGTTCCTGCAAACTGCTTGGTCAATGGTCCAAGCAAACTGAACCGTGCTTCATTGTATCCAAAAGGATCCAGGTATTCTGAAGTCAAATACTCCAACGAACCATGTACTGTATTGGAAGGGCCACGAGTTGAAATATTCACTACCCCTCCGGTAAAGTCACCCTGACTGGCATCTACACCTCCCGTAATAACTTCAATCTGGTCAATGGCATCATTGGGAAGGTCAACCAAACCCGTAAGATCTACCCCGTCAATAAGATATTTGGTGCCATATCCTCTGGAGCCTGCAATGCTGATTAATTCATCATCATCGCCCTGGTATGTCATCGCTGTGTTTCCGATGATACCTGCCAGGTTGTTTTTCGGCATGCGCTCTATCTCCTCCCGGTCCCTCGAGTCACCCGATTCCGGTTTCCCTACATCCACGGGAGGCTCTTCATATTTGACTGTCACCGTTTCAAGGGTTTGGGCTGTGGATAAAATGATATCCTTGAGGAATGTGGTTTTTGAAGCATCTACCGAGATATTATTCACTTCCACATTTTTTCCCAGGTAAGAAGCAATTAATTTGTAATTGCCCGGCTCAAGCGGCTTCAAAGAGAAGAATCCTTCAAAGTCTGTTGCCGTACCCATGACCTGTATGTTGTTTCTAAAAACCACCACATTGGCAAACGGAATACCCTCGCCTTTTTCATTGAGTATGCGGCCCTGAATTTCGCCAGCACGCTGTGCTGTAGCGACTTTCATGAAACCTAGAATGATAAAAAAAGCCAGTAAAATTTTTTTCATAGTCGTCTTTTTATTGCTTCACTTCTTGCAGGGTCAGGAGGGCAAGATAGCTTTTTCTTAAGAAGTGCTAACAAATTTAAAAATTGCTTAACAATATCAAAGCCATGGGGTGAATATATGGGGGCATTTGACAATTTTATGAATGAAGGCCGTGCATTTTGATCTTTTCAATCAAAACCGATGCAATTTTCTCTTTTGACTCTGCTGTCCATCCGGCAATGTGCGGTGTAATGAGCAGATTTTTCTGTGAAATCAGCCGGGGCCACCAGCTTAGCTCTTCTTCGATGCCCGGGCGAATGTCTTCGCGCTCCAGCACATCAAGACAGGCTGCCTTCACCTGCCCTGCATCCATGGCATCCAGGAGAGCTCCGGTATCCAGTACTTTGCCACGGCTCGTGTTCACAACAACAATCGCTTTGGCAAAACTTTCGAAAAATGCTTTATCGGCCATAAAGCGGGTTTCTTCCGTAAGAGGCACATGCAAACTGACGATATCCGCTTTGCGGAATATCTCCGTCAAAGTAGCCTCCTTTACATGATCGGAAGCAAATCCCGATTTATACTTATCGTAGGCAAGAATCTCCATCTCGAAGCCTCTGAGCTTTCGCGCCAGTGCCGAGCCCGTGTTCCCGTATCCTATGATGCCGATACATTTGCCCATTAATTCCATTCCCCGGTTTTCTTCTCTTCGCCACTTCCCCTGAAGGACTTCATTATGCGCCCGGCACAAATGGTCAAAGTGGGCCAGCAGCATACCGATTACATGTTCGGCCACGGCATCGCGATTGCCCTCCGGGGAATTAAAACAGCGAATACCCTTCTTTTCGGCATAACTGACATCAATGTTCTCCATGCCCGACCCCGCACGTCCGACAAAGCGAAGTTGCTGCGCATGGTCTATCAGTTCCGGTGTCACTTTGATGGGTGTAGAAACAATCAAACCGTAATAACGGGCTATGATTTCCCTGACTTCGGCATTGCTGATTTCGGGTTTATAATCGACCCGGAAGCCCAGGCCCCGGAGTGCCTGCAGAAAGGAGGAAGGCATGTCGCAGCTTACAAGCACTTGTTTCATTTTTTCAAAAAATTTTGAACCAGCCTATCAAATTCTTCAATACTTAGTTGTTCGGCTCTCCGGTCAAATATTTCATCGCTCATTTCACTTTTGTTGATCATTCCTCCCAAGGCATTTCTCAGCGTTTTTCTGCGCTGATTGAAAGCTACCTTTACTATTTTCCGCAGATCGGAATAGGAACTTATGACCCGGGGCTCTGCTCTGCGTATCAGCCGGATGACGGTAGAGTGGACCTTCGGAGGCGGGTTGAAAACCTCAGGAGGCGCATCGAGGATTTTTTCTACCTCATAATAAGCCTGGACCAGAATGCTTGTGATTCCGTAAATCTTTGAGCCGGGAGCTGCAGCTACGCGCTCGGCCACCTCTTTCTGAAACATGCCCACCATGCGTTGAACCCTTTCGCGGTCTTCGATTACCTGAAAGAGGATGCCGGTGGAAATTTGATAGGGGAAATTGCCAATAATCGCATATTGATCGTCTCTGACCAGTTCCTGCAGATTGACCCTGAGGAAATCGTCCTGAACTATTCGCCCTTTCAACTCCGGGAAACGTGCCAGGAGCACAGGGATGAGGCGCTTATCATATTCCACGGCAAGAAGGCGCGGATATCGCTGCAGAAGATACTTCGTCAGCACGCCCTCACCGGGGCCAACCTCCAGCACCAGCATGTTATCGGGCAGCTCAAGGGCCGCTGCAATCCGAGATGCCATCTTTTCATCCTTAAGAAAATGCTGGCCGATGGCTTTAATCTTTTTTATTCCACTTCCTTGCATGGCCATTCTTGTATCTTTGCAATCAATTGAATATCGAAATATGAGCGATAAACCTAAGAAATTTAAAGTTGGAATTTCAATCGGGGATATGAACGGGATCGGCCCGGAGGTGATCATCAAAACCCTGCGCGACAAACGCATCCTGGAGTTTTGCACTCCCATTATCTACGGCTCGTCCAGGGCTCTCTCCTATTACAGCAAACTGCTGAATATTGAAGATTTTCATCCACATAGCAGCACTACGCTCGAAAAGATCAATCCCAATCGCGTTAATGTGATTAACCTTTGGAGCGAGACGGTCAACATCGTGCCCGGAGAGGTTAGCGATGAGATGGGTAAATACGCACTGATTTCGCTGGAAAATGCAGCCAACGATCTGATCGAAGGGCGAATCGACACGCTGGTTACGGCACCCGTCAACAAATATCTGATTCAGAAGCACAAAGCGGGTTTTAGCGGGCAGACCGAATTTCTGACGGAAAAAACGGAAGGTGGCAAAGGACTGATGTTGCTGGTTTCGGGCGGTCTCAGGGTAGGACTTGCGAGCAATCACCTGCCGCTGTCCGAGGTTCCGGGAAGCATAACGAAAGAACGCATTCTTGAAAAACTCCGGCTCCTTCATCAAACCCTGAAAAAGGACTTCCGCGTACAGAAGCCCAAAATTGCCGTTCTGGGGCTCAATCCGCATGCCGGTGACCGCGGCTTGCTGGGCAACGAAGAAATTGAAATCATATCGCCCGCCATCGAAAGCGCACAGGAAGAAGGAATGCTTGCCTTTGGCCCCTATGCAGCCGATGGCCTTTTCGGATCAGGGAGTCATCGCAAGTTTGACGGCATCCTGGCCATGTATCACGACCAGGGGCTGGCCCCGTTCAAGGCACTCACCTTCTCTTCAGGAGTAAATTATACTGCCGGTCTGCCGGTGGTGCGCACCTCGCCCGACCACGGAACAGCCTATGACATTGCAGGCAAAAACAAGGGAAATGAAGAATCATTCAGAAGTGCGCTTTTCCTGGCTATCGACATTCTGGCCAACCGCCACAACTACGAGGAGATGACCGCCCATCCGCTTTTGAAGTCGCAAAGAGAGCGCGAATACAATTAGGCTTTCATTTTTATTTGAAAATGCGTATTTTTGCGCTTCTTTTTTAACCATAAAACCGTCTTCAGAGATGAACAAGCTGAGGACCTTTGACATCAATCTGAGTGGCCTGAGTGTGGGCAAACACATTTTCACCTATGAGATTGATGAACGTTTCTTTGAAAATTTTGCAGAAAGCCCGGTAAGTGAAGGAGATGTATATGTGCATCTGAGCATGGAAAAGAAAGAGCGAATGCTCCTTCTTGATTTCTTCATCGATGGCAGCCTCAAAAGCGAATGTGACCGCTGCCTGGATGAATTTAATCTTCCGATCAGCAGCAACGAAAAGGTCATTTACAAATATGAGGGCGAAGGCAATGCGGCTGATCATGAGGATCCCAACATTGTTTTCATAGCGGAAAAAACCGAGCGGATCAATGTGGCGCAACTCATCTATGAGTTTATGATGCTGCAAATACCGATCAAAAAAACCTGCGAAATGGACCGAATGGGTGAAAAAATATGTAACCCGATAATGCTGGCCCGCCTCGAAGAGGGAAGGAAAGAAAAGAAAACAGATCCCAGATGGGATAAATTGAAAGACATAAAACACAACTAAAAACAAGGATCATGGCACATCCGAAGAGAAAACAATCGAAAACCAGAAGAGACAAGCGCAGAACGCACTACAAAGCAACTGCACACAATGTCTTGAATTGCGACAATTGCGGTGCACCCGTATTGCGTCATCATGTATGCAATGAATGCGGACACTACCGCGGAAAGCAGGCGGTTGAACCTGAAATTGCCGGATAATCTCCTGCTTTACACCCAAAAAATATATGCAGAAGACTGTCCCCTTCCGGAGGGAACGGTCTTTTGTTTTTTATCGGTGCGGCTTCGCATGCTTGTCCGATGAGCACTTCAGGAGAAGAAATCCGGTCCCGGCATTAAAATGCGATTAAAGAAGAGCCGGCCTGATTTTAATAATTAATAAACCATTATTTTTAACCCATGGCTACCACAGCAGACTTTCGCAACGGACTTTGCATTGAGTTCAACAATGACATCTATCAGATCGTGGAATTCCAGCATGTAAAACCCGGCAAGGGCGGTGCATTTGTTCGTACTAAACTTAAAAGTCTCACATCCGGAAGGATTCAGGAGAACACCTTTAACTCGGGTGTAAAAATAAAAACCGCACGAATTGAGCGCAGGCCTTATCAATACCTCTACAGCGATGACTTGGGCTACCACTTCATGAACAATGAAACTTTCGAACAGACCAACCTGCCCGAAAGCCTGGTAGATGCCCCTCAATATCTGAAAGAAGGCCTGAATGTCGAGCTGGTGGTGCATGCCGAAACGGAGAAGGTACTTGCCTGTGAACTGCCCCAATTTGTTGAGATGGAAGTGACCTACACGGAGCCCGGACTGAAAGGCGATACGGCCACCAACACCCTGAAGCCTGCCAAGCTGGAAACCGGTGCGGAGATCAATGTTCCGCTTTTTGTGAATACCGGTGATTTAATTAAAATTGATACGAAAAGCAACAGTTACGTAGAACGTGTTAAAAAATAAGATCAATGGATTTTAAAGAAATACAAGAACTGATAAAACAAGTCAACCGCTCGAATATCAGTGAATTAAAGATCAAAGACGGAGATTTTGAGATCACTTTGCGCTCAAAAGATTATATCGAAGCCGTCAAAAGCCCCAAAGGAAACATCACTGTTGCTGCGGCTCCTCCCATAGCAGCTGCAGCCCCGGCAGCTGCACCAGCTCCCGCAGCCCCTCCGGCAGCGGAAAAAACAAGTGAAAGCAAAAAAGCCGAAAAAGAAAACAATTACATCACCATCAAGTCACCCATGATCGGAACCTTTTACCGGGCTCCGGGACCTGACAAAGAGCCCTTTGTAAAGGTCGGAGATACGGTAAGTAAAGGGGATGTTCTATGCATCATCGAAGCCATGAAACTCTTCAATGAGATTGAATCGGAATACAGTGGTAAAATCGTAAAGGTCCTCGTTGAGGATTCCTCTCCGGTTGAATTTGACCAACCCCTCTTTCTGCTTGAGCCACTCTCTTAAATCATAAAAGGGAATTCAGCTATGTTCAAAAAAATACTAATTGCCAACCGCGGAGAGGTGGCCATGCGAGTCATACGTACCTGCAAGGAAATGGGCATCAAAACCGTAGCCATTTACTCTACGGCCGACAAAGAAAGCCTTCACGTGCGCTTTGCAGATGAGGCCGTATGTATCGGGCCGCCCAACAGCACCGAATCTTATCTGAATATTCCAAGAATCATGGCAGCAGCAGAAATCACCAATGCCGATGCCATTCATCCCGGATATGGCTTTCTGGCCGAAAATGCCTCCTTTGCCGAAATCTGTGATGAATACAATATCAAGTTTATCGGGCCGCGACCGGAAATGATTCGGAAAATGGGCGATAAAATCACGGCCAAAGAAACCATGCTTAAAGCCGGTGTCCCCTGCATCCCGGGGTCCGAAGGACTGATCAACGACAAAGCAGATGGAAAGAAGCTCGCCAAGAAGATCGGCTACCCGGTCATGCTGAAAGCCACTGCCGGTGGAGGCGGGAAAGGTATGCGCAGAGTCTATTCGGAAAAGGAATTTGACAAACAGTTTGACGATGCGGCCATGGAGGCCAAAGCCTCATTTGGAAACGAAGGTCTCTACATTGAAAAACTGATCGAAGAGCCCCGACACATCGAAATTCAGATTGCAGGAGACCAGTACGGCAATGTTTGCCACCTGAGCGAAAGGGACTGCTCTATCCAGAGGCGTCATCAGAAGTTGGTAGAAGAGTGCCCGTCACCCTTTGTAGACAAAGCCCTGCGCAAAAAGATGGGCGATGCGGCCATCAAAGCAGCCGAAGCCATCAACTACGAAAGCGTAGGCACAGTTGAGTTTCTGGTCGATGAGAACAGAAATTTCTACTTTATGGAGATGAATACCCGCATCCAGGTAGAACACCCCGTGACGGAAGAGGTGATTGACTACGATCTCATCAAAGAGCAAATCAAGATAGCCGCTGGCATACCGATTACCGGCCGCGAGTACTTTCCGCGACTTCACGCCATCGAGTGCCGTATCAATGCCGAGAATCCGTTCAAGGATTTCCAGCCTTCCCCCGGTAAAATCACAGAACTCCATACACCGAAAGGACATGGTGTTCGGGTAGACACGCATGTCTATGCCGGATACACCATTCCGCCCTACTACGACTCACTGATAGGCAAACTCATCACCGTGGCACAGACAAGAGAAGAGGCTATTGCCACCATGGAAAGGGCGCTTGATGAATTTATTCTTGAAGGTATCAAAACAACCATCCCGTTCCACAAGCAATTGATGAAGAACAAAGACTTCCGGGAAGGCAACTTCACAACAAAATTCATGGAAGATTTTGAGCTTCAGCCTGAAGATGAGACAGACTAAGAAAGAGGCTCCACACGCGCCACTTTGCTGAAAAGGTATTTTCGGCCGCTTTCTTCTTCCGTGCAGATATATCTTGTTCTGCGCAGGGCACCCTTTCGGAATATTCTTCCGCGCAATGCCCTGAAACGGGCCCCTTCTTCCAGTTCCTCAAGAAAAGGCACTTCGTTTTCATCATACTTCCGCAATATGTGCATGAGCGAGCGATCGCTACATGCAGCGGCAAACACACGCTCGCTCTTCTGTATCTCCGCTGCGATATCGTCCGGAAAAGCTCCCAGATGAACAAAATACTGCAGCAAATCGCGATAGCAATATTGCCACTCGGGCCCGTGGGCTTTCACCCTGTTTTTAAATCTTTCCCAAGTGATAAGGTGTGCTATTTCATGCACCAGGGTTATCAAGAAAGCATACTTATTCAGTCCCCGGTTTACCGAAATGCGATGCCCCCTCCCGCGATAGGGAGCCCGGTAGTCACCGGACTTGCTCACCCGGTCGGCCGTAATTTTCAGATCGAAGTTGTACTTTTTCTGCAACGATAAAATCGCAGTGACCGCTTTTTCGGGCAAATGATGAGTAAGATCAGGAAGCCGCTTCTCCATTTTCATTCTTTTTTTTCCCGCTTGCCTGCACCTGAATTATTACCTCAGGAACACTAAAGAGCGCATATGCCATCGAGAAGGCCAGAAAAAAAGGCAGGCGGCTGAGTGCTTCCATCTGTATCCAAACGAGCACCAAAGTGCCACCCAAGATCAGTTTCATTGTAAACACAAGCAATACGGCCCCCAATGAGGCTTTGCCCGTTTTGCGAAATCCTTTTTCGCTTATCCGGTGAGCGAGAATGGTGAGGACAAAAAAGAAAAGGCTGTTGATGATAAAATAGCGGGCAAACAATTCGCTTCCGCCCAGGGCTTCAACAAGGTAAGCAAGGAACAGAGCCAAAAGCTCAAGGCCTGTATAGAGCAGAAGGACTTTCTTATTCATTACTTATCGCTCAGCACACTTCTTATTACGATCAGGATGGCAATGATCACTGCCAGCAAAGAGAGAAAGATGGTAAAATAAGGAGTTTCGTTTTGAAATCGCTCATCCAGCTTTTGCCCGCCCCAGGCACCCAGCGCTATGATAATGCCCATCTGGATGGCCACATTCGAATACTTCAGATACTTGCTATACGGGTGTTCCGCTTCTTTGAGCTTTTCTTCCGTTGCTTTCGAATTCGACTTTTCCTCTTGTTCCTTGTTCAACTTTTTGCTCTTTATTTATGAGTTGGTTTTTGCCCTGACCCATTCTGCAAATACCATTGAATAGGGCACCGGATTCTACCACCAGTTTCCCGGTTTGGATTTCGCCATTGATCCGGGCAGATGATTTCAGGTACAGAATGCCTTTTACTTCGATAGATCCTTCGATGCCTCCAAGCACATCGGCACTTTCACAAAATATTTCTCCCTCCACCTTTCCGGTGGTTCCAATCACGACCTTGGACTTGGAACGAACGGTTCCCGTAACCGTCCCGTCAATTCGTATATCACCGTTGCTGTTGATTTCTCCGGCTATATTAGTTCCTTCGCTGATAAGGTTCACAGCAGGCGATAAGTTATTCCCGTTGCCGTTCATTTTAGATTGCTTCCCCATTTTTGACTTTTTATTAAACATACGATAGATATTGTCAGGAGTCAAATACAATGTAATCGAGCGGATTGATCGGCACCATTTTGTGCCACAATTCAAAATGCAAATGCGGACCTTCTGAAAATTCTCCGGTATTGCCAATCAATGCCACCACATCCCCTGCCTCAACGAAATTACCAACTTTTTTCAACAATACAGAATTGTGCTTATATATAGAGATTAGATTATCTATGTGTTGAATGGCAATCACGTTTCCATATTTCAAAGTCCAGCCCGAAAAAATGACCTTTCCATCTAAAACAGCCTTCACCGGAGCGTTCTCTTCCGAAACAATATCCACCCCGTAATGGAAAGCTTCTCCTTCAAACACATTGGTCACAATACCCGATACCGGGGGAAAGAAATAGAGCTCCTCGACTTCCTCAAAGTTGTAATTTCCCTTGCCCGGAATCAGAGCATACTTTCGCTTTTCTTCAAACTCTTCCCGAAGGATGGAATCCTGCCTTGAGTGCTGCTCAATAGCAAGCGTATCATACTCCACCATCTGATTGCTCGATCGGGGCTGCAGGGTATCCACCTCTCCGGTGAGCACATTGCGTATATTTTCGAGATATCGTTCCTGCTGCGATAAGACGAGGCGCAGAGAATCGACCCGGCCATGCACCTTAATTAATTCGTGCCTCAGCTGAGGGGTTTCGTCCTCACCGAAGATTACTTCCCGTACCGGAGTGATCTGAAGCAGAAAAACAATCACAATGGCGGAGATAACGAAAAGGGTACTGACAATAAACAGTACATTGAGGGGGTTGAGCTTGACCGATGACTTAATCTCAAAGTTGTCATCATTCATGATTACCAGCCGGTAGTGCTTTCTTAACAGCCGGATGAAATTTTTAGACTTCTTATTTCGTTCGCTCATTGATCCGCTCCACGACTTTGTTTTGAAAAAATTGGGATATTTTTACCCCCTTTAGCAAATGGATTCTAAATTAATGGTTTTTAATAAAGGTCGCTACTTCCTTTTCTTTCTCCTGATCATTCTTCTTGCTTCCTGTAAGTCTTCGGACAACTCCAGTATGAAGCTTGCCTATCACGATTTAACGGCACGATACAACCGATATTTCAATGCCGAGCTCATCCTGCAGGAAATAAAGGAGGATATAAACAACAAGCATAAAGACAACTACGACCGGCTCCTTCCGCTTCAGCCAATAGATGCCCTTGATTCTCCGGAAGAATATTTCCCGAAGCTTGATGCTGCCATCAAAAAGGAGTCGGAAAACATACAGCTGCACGAAAACAGCAAATGGACAGATGACGCATACTTCCACATTGGCGAGGCCTATTATCTGAAAGGCGATTTTGAGAAAGCCATCAAGGCTTTTGTGAATGTCACCTCACGGGTAGAAACGGGCATTCGCGAAAAACCGAAGAAAACGGATAAGATCCGGAGCAAGGGGAAGGAAGACGAATACAATCCCTATTATGACGGCAGTTCGGCTTTTCTGAAACACAAGCCTGCCCGCTACGAAGCCATGCTCTGGATTTCGCGAGCATATGCCCGCCTCGGCAAATACGCTGATGCACAAAGTGTGCTGGCCCTTGCAAAAGGCGATAAGGCATTTCCCGAACCCCTCAAAGAAGAACTTTTCACCACAGAAGCTTTCATCTTTATTCTGAAGGGAGATTACCCCCGGGCTGGAGAAAGCCTCAAGCGTGCTATCGAGCTGAGTAATAACAAGAAGCTTAGGGCACGCTATCTATTTATTCTTGCCCAGCTCTACGAAAAAACCGGCAATTTCGACCTGGCCATACAGTATTACAAACAAGTATTGGAAGAGCATCCTGAGATCGAAATGGAATTTAATGCCAAGCTGAAAATTGCCCGCCTGAGTGCCCGCCTCCGGAAAGTGAGCAACGAGTACGTAATCAGCCTGCTAAACAATATGCTCAAAGACGAACGATATGAAGACTTCAAAGGGCGAATCTACTACAGCCTGGGAGAGATCTACCTGAAAGATGGCATGGAAGAGAAGGCCATTGAAAATTTCAGGGAAGCCATCCGCTTCAGCGAAGGCGATGAGAGCATCAAAAGCAACGCTTACCTGCGATTGGCCAATTATTATTTCACGCTGGGCGACTATGTGACCTCAAAGGCGTATCACGACAGTACCCTCCTCTTTCTCGACAAGAACCTGGGCCTTTTCGACACACTGAATACCCGAAGAAACATTCTGGCGGAAATCACTGAGCGACTGCAAATCATCGCCCATGAAGACAGCATGCAGGCACTTGCCAAAATGAACCCCGAAGAACTTAAAAAGCTGAAAGAAAAAAGATCGAAACAGATGGAAGAGGCTTTGGAAGAAGAGCCGGAGGAAGAAATGCAGCCCCTGATAAACGTAACGAATACAAACAGCGGCTCTGCCTGGCCCTTTGACAATCCCTCTTTAAAGGGACGAGGCTACAACGAATTCCGGAAAATTTGGGGCGAACGACCCCATATTCCCATGTGGCGGGTCAGAACCAGCAGCTCGGGCATCAACC
Source organism: Chitinophagales bacterium (assembly GCA_015487695.1). GTDB lineage: Bacteria > Bacteroidota > Bacteroidia > Chitinophagales > S012-47 > S012-47. The sequence continues at coordinate 28,730 of WFPF01000040.1, read as the reverse complement.
CTCTGAGCAATGGCGATCAGCAAGAGGGCGGAGAAAGCAATGCGGAAAGCAGCGCGGCCGGCAGCGAATCAGGCTTCGAAGACATCCCTCAAAGTCCGGAAGAATTGCAGGCATCAACGGAACGCATTATTGACGCTTATTATGAATTGGCAAATATCTACAAGGAGGAATTGCACGATATCAAGAAAGCCCGGGAGACTTATGAAGCCCTATTTAATAAATACCCGCAGAACAAATACAGACTGGAAGTAGCATACCGGCTTTACCTCCTCTACCAGGGAGTGGACCAGGGCAAATCGGATTATTACAAGAACATCGTCTTATCCGAATATCCCGACAGCGTACTTGCCAAAATCATCAAAGATCCAGACTACCTCAGGAAGCAGGAAAACAAAAGCAATGAAGCGGTTTCTTACTATGCCCGAACTTTTGAGTTGTTCGAAAATGGCGATTACAGAGGCACTTTAGACCGGGTTCGCGAAGCCCGCAGCCGTTTTGCAGGCAGCTCTCTGATGTCGAAGTTTGACATGCTCGAAGCACTCTCTTACGGAAGCCTCGGCATCTACGATACGATGCGAAGCAAACTGGAGCAAATTGTAAATAAGTACCCTTTTGATGAGGTGAAAACCCGGGCCATTGCTATTCTCAATTCAATGGAAGGACTCAGCCATACCGGCAGCAGCGGTGACGGGGGCCAAAGCTTATTTAAATATGAGCCGAATTCAGCCCATTTCCTGGCAATTCTCGTTTATTCCGTTGGCGACACGGCCCAGTTGATAAAGAACAATCTGGCCAATTACAACAGCGAGTATCACAGTCTCGAGAATCTGAAGATCAGCTCCATGCTGCTAAACAACAATGCTCAGATTGTTTTGGTCAAGCAATTTCCGAATGCGGAAAAAGCACAGAATTTCTACAATGAAATTCGATATAACGAGAAGATATTTGACGCATTGCCAAAAGAAAAATATGAGGTATTTTCCATTACTCCCTTTAATTACGGAGTATTTTTCAGAGAAAAAGACGTTAATGCGTACATGTCTTTTTTCACAAAAAACTATTTGGAACAGCAGTAACCGGCCGCCAGAGAAGAAATAAGTTATGACCCGGAAAAAAACAAATAAGAAAGCAGAGCGAAAAGCTGCGCGCAGGCGTGTAACGACCAAAGCCATCCGCCTGGTGTGGGCTTTATTTTTTGCCGGGATATTGTTTATCACCCTCTCCATGTATGCCGTATCCCGGGGTGTTTTCGGGCCATTGCCCGGCTTCGAAGAACTTGAAAACCCCGAAAATTCTCTGGCAACGGAAATCTACTCTGCCGATGGCGAGCTTATCGGGACCTTTTTCCGTGAGAACCGAAGCAACGTTTTATACCGTGATTTAAGCCCAAATCTGGTAAATGCCCTCATAGCCACAGAAGACAGACGCTTTGAAAATCACTCGGGCATCGACCTAAAAGGGCTCATCAGGGTATTGGTAAAAACTGTTTTTCTCGGCAATCCCGGCTCGGGGGGAGGCAGCACCCTGACGCAGCAACTTGCAAAGAACCTTTTTCACTCCCCTTCGCATTCCCTGCTTGAGCGAATCCCGCAAAAAGCAAAGGAATGGATCATTGCCGCTGAGCTGGAACGCAGATACACAAAGGAAGAGATCATAACAATGTACCTTAATACGGTAGAATTCGTTAACAACGCCCACGGCATTAAATCCGCTGCACGTGTATATTTCGGCAGCACCACCGACTCTCTGGACATCCTGCAATCGGCCACGCTGGTGGGAATGGTAAAAAATCCTTCGCTTTACAATCCCGTACGCTTTCCCGAGAAAGCCCTGGAGAGAAGAAATGTGGTACTCGCCCAGATGGTGAAGTACGGCTATCTTGAGCAAGATCAGGCCGACAGCCTTATGCAGGAGCCGCTCAATCTTCACTATTCGCGGGTAGATCATCACCGGGGGCTTGCCCCGTACCTGCGTGAGCGTCTCAGGCTATTTATGCACCATTGGGTAAAATCACACCCCCGGTCTGACAGCAGTTATTACGACATCTATCGTGACGGACTTAAAATCTATACAACGATCGACTCCCGCATGCAGCGATATGCCGAAGAGGCCATGCGCAGCCATCTGAAAGAGCTTCAGGCCGCGTTTTTTAAACATTGGGACGAGGTCAAAGCAGATCCCTGGACCTGGGATCCCGAAAGCACAAAATACAAACCGGACTACATGGAGCATGAGATCCGGAAAACAGCACGCTGGAGCAGCATGAAGAAGCAAGGCATTGCCGAAGACAGCATTCGAAGCAGCTTTGATGTGCCGCATGAAATGATGGTCTTTTCATGGAAACATGAGGGTTATATGGCCGATACCACAATGACGCCCTATGACTCGGTAAAATACTATCGCATGCATCTGCAACCCGGCTTTATGGCCGTTGATCCAAAGAGCGGAGAGATCAAAGCTTATGTCGGAGGGGTAGATCACCGCTTCTGGCAACTTGACCACGTCACCACACGGAGACAAGTGGGCTCCACATTCAAACCCTTTGTCTATACGGCAGCCATCAAAGACCTGCATTACTCGCCCTGTCAGAAATTTGCCAATGTAGATTATCCGAATCCTGATTTCGACAATTGGGCTCCCCGAAATTCCGGGAAATACAAGGATGGCGAAATGATTGCTCTGTGGGATGCGCTGGCCCACTCTGTCAACAAGATCACAGCCAAGCTTATGCTTGACCTCGGAAGCCCGGGCAATGTGATTGACCTGGTCAGGCAAATGGGAATCACAGCTCCCATCCCGGAAGTCCCGTCTATCGCTCTGGGAACTACAGACATCTCCGTAGAGGAAATGACCGGAGCCTATACGACCTATGACAACCGGGGCATCTATGCCGCTCCGTATTACATTGATCATATTGAAGACAAATATGGCAATGTCATCGCCCGTTTTTCGCCTACAACGCGTGAAGTGCTGAGTGAGGATGTAGCCTATACCATGCTTTATTTTCTGCAAAAGGTGGTGGATGAGGGCACCGGTCGCAGACTTCGCTACAGATACAAGTTTGAAGGGGAAATTGCCGGAAAAACGGGCACCACGCAAGACAATACCGATGGATGGTTTATGGGTGTTATCCCTGATCTGGTCACAGGCACATGGGTGGGCGGTGATGATCCGCTGATGCGTTTCCGCACCATAAATCTGGGCCAGGGAGCCAATATGGCACTCCCCATATTTGCCGAATTCCTCAAGCGCGTTTATGCGGACAAAACACTTGGCATATCTCCGGAAGCAGAATTCCCCAAGCCCGCGGAACCCCTCTCTATCGAACTAGATTGTGAGAAATACGAAAGCGGACACCGAAGCGAGTATGACGACCTGGAATTTTAAACACTTTGCCCGCTTTGCTGTAATTTGACCGGCAAGATTAATCAAGCATGAAGCTTCTGCATTTTCGCGAAAAAATATTTCCGCTTCTGCCCGAATCGCCCGGGGTCTACCGGTTTCTGGATGCCGTGGGGCAAGTGCTCTATGTAGGCAAAGCACGCAACCTTAAAAACCGGGTATCTTCGTACTTTAACAATTTCGATAAGCACCCGGGCCGACTGAAAATCCTTATCAGCAAAGCGGAGAACATCGAGTTCACGGTAGTGGAAAACGAGCACGATGCCCTTCTGCTTGAAAACAACCTGATCAAGCAGCTCCAGCCCCGCTACAACATCATAGCCAAGGATGACAAATCATATCCCTACATCGTAATCAAGAATGAACGTTTTCCCCGCGTTTTCTTTACACGCAGGGTCGTTCATGACGGATCGGAGTATCTGGGCCCTTTTACTTCGGTATCCCGTGTGAAAGACGTCTTCGAGTACCTCAAAAGCATGTACCCCATTCGTACATGCAACTATCACTTGTCAGAAGCCAACATAAAAAGCAAAAAATTCCGTCTCTGCCTGGAGTATCACATTGGAAACTGCCTGGGACCCTGCGAAGGCCGGCAAGATGAATCTTCATACAATGAAAGCATTGCTCAGATCCGGCAGATACTCAAAGGGCAAACCGCCACGGTGGAAAGGAAGATAAAAAGCGAGATGCAGGAGCTGGCATCTCAGTACCGCTTCGAAGATGCGGAAAGATTAAAACAGAGACTCCAGTTTTTAAAACGGTTTAAAAGCCACTCAGCCATTGTAAGCAGCACCATCAGCAATGTGGATGTCTTCTATATTGAAGTTGTCGAGAATCAGGGCTTTGTATCCTACTTCAACGTTGTTAACGGAAGCATTATCAAAACAGCCGCTCTTCATCTGAAGGCCAAACTGGACGAAAGCCCCTCGGACCTCCTGCTTTATGCCATTCTGCATCTGCGCAAGAAACATCAAAGCACTGCCACGGAAGTGATTGTCCCCTTCGAGCCGGAATTCATGCCCGAAGGAGTCACTTTTTTTATTCCGCAAAGAGGAGATAAAAAGAAACTGCTCGACCTGGCATATAAAAACGCACTGGAATACAAAAACCGGCTGCTCACGAGGCTGGACAAACACCAGACCCGCAGCAGAAATGCCATCCGTATTCTGGAACAGCTCAAAAGTGACTTCAGAATGCAAAAGATTCCCCACCATATCGAGTGTTTTGACAATTCAAATATCCAGGGAAGCACACCGGTAGCCTCTACAGTTGTCTTCCGCAACGCCCGGCCTTCAAAAAAGGAATATCGGCATTACAATATCAAGACGGTGGAAGGGGCCAATGACTTTGCATCGATGGAAGAAGTAGTCTACAGACGCTATCGAAGGCTCCTGAAAGAAGGCCGCCCCTTGCCCGACCTGGTGCTTATAGACGGAGGGAAGGGGCAGCTTAGCGCGGCAATGAAGAGCATGGAGCGGCTTAAGATCAATAAGCAGGTGACCGTAGCAGCCATAGCCAAACGGCTCGAAGAAATCTACTTTCCGGGAGATCCCATTCCGCTGCACATCAACAAGCAGTCGCCCAGCCTGAAGTTAATTCAGCAGATACGCAATGAAGCGCATCGCTTCGCCATCACTTTTCACCGGGCAAAGCGCAACAAAAAAGCACTGCACACGGAACTGAAAGACATCAAAGGGATAGGTGAAAAGACGGCCATCCAATTGCTGACGGAGTTTCACTCCATCAAAAAGATCAGTGAGTTAAGTCTGGAAGAACTGAGTCAGTCGGTCGGGCTGAGCAAAGCGCAAATCATTTACAACTACTATCACGGAGAATAAAAAAAAGCCCGCAACGAGAATCGATGCGGGCTTCTAATAATTCGTTTATTCAGAGGGAATAATCAGTATGACCACATTCCCTGCTCACGATCAAACAACTCGTCTTCGATTCTTTTCGACTCAAGCAAAGCATCCACACCGGTAGCATAGGACTCGATAGAGCGATCCATTACATTTTCTTCCTTGATGATGTAACTGTCAAAGAATCTCATTTCCAGCAATGACTCCCAGCTCATGGCGATTGCCCCATTGTAAGGGTTATAAGCATTGGAATTGGCCAGAATCTGACGTGCTTCGGGATAATAAATCCAAAACAAACGCTCTTGTCCACGGTACTCACCCGTGTTTACATCATAGACATCACGTACGGGAGCAATTCCCATGATACGCACCAGCATTCGTGAGGCCACCTTATCGATAAACCACACTTCCTGGACTTCGTATTTTTTAACCGATAAGGGGTCAAAAATTTGCTGCGTGATGATCATCGTATCGCGCAATGTCACCGGGTCACGTGTATAAATGGTATCTGTCCCTTCCAATTTGTCAAATATCTCAGAAGGTGCAATTTGCTCGGAGAAATCATCGGAGAGTGCACTGTAGACCGGCAGCCCTTCATTCCGGATAGCGTCCATAATGACCGCCATAAACGGAGCCTTGGGGTAGGTAAAGGGCATATTCATCTTCTGCCGGCAGTCAATCACACGCCAGAGACGTTTTTCCCAAAACACATCTGCCTGTCGTACATAGTCGTATGGAACGGCTCTGCGCTCTTGTGATAAGTGTTTTTCGTAAGGGGAATTCTCCGGCTTTTCATTGATGGGCTGTGCATTTACCTGCAAACCCAGAAAAATCAGAAAAAACCCAAATAAGATATTTCGCATAGCTATAGTTTATCTGTCTTAGAACACTTTTAATGAAAGGTTAACCGGCACTGTTCGTCCGTCCGGCATGGCCACTTTAATATCATCAAACCAGAGTCGATCTCCGGGGCCAACGTTTCTCATGATCCTCGTAATCTTATCGTTGAACTTGGGTCCGTTATTTTTCTCGGTGATCAAGTTATTTTGACGTGCTTTTTTATAGGTGATCTCAAATGATTTAATCTTGAAGCGTACGTCAAAATCAAATCCTTCGGCCAGTGCATAGATACCTGATTGTGCCCGTGCTTCGGAGGCGCGTATTCCTCCTCCCTTAGCATTTCCCAGAAATACATCCGGAGTTGGAATATTTTTACCGCGGAACTTGGCTTTTCCAATAAAGCGTGTGCCTTCGTCCGTTTTGGCATAAACCTCTACTTCAATGGGTACAGCCTTGGTAATTTTCACATTGTACTTTCCGGCTTCGCCTCGAGGGGTGATCGTACCGGGGCCTTTGATCTTAGCCGTAATCTGACTGTGCTGATAGCCCGGAGCCGACACCGATACCGGATTGTCTACACCCACATAAAACACATTCATTTTCTCAGGGGAAACCACTGCCATGGATTTGGCTACGAGATATTCCTCTTTGAATGGATAGTATGTCACTTCACCCGTATTCGGGTTTTTCACCTCAATCACACCTGAAATCACTTTCGGGCCTTCCGAGGTAGTTTTTACCTCATATTGTACAATTCCGTTTTCAGAGTCTTCAATGACCTTGTCAATTCGTTTGAGCGGGGGCTTGTCCAGCTTCACCCCTTGCCGTTTCAGAGAGCCACTGGCATCATATGCTTCGGCCGACAGGGGCCCCAGGTATACTTTGGGTGCAGCACTTTGGCTGGTGGCCGATACAAAAATATCTGCCCTATAGGTTTCTCCGAGATTGACAATATTCTTATTGGATATCGCTCTTCCCGTCAAAACGTCAAAAGTAAATTTAGAGGCATTCACCCGGCTCGAAAGAAACTCAAGCACAGCTGACTCCGAACTGTTGAAATCGGTTTTGATTTTAGTAAGCAATGTAACTGCGGCAATGGCGGGTATTCCGTAAAAGTTATACTCCACCCAATCCTTTTTCTCACCTTCCTTGGCAGGAGGATCTTCGGCTCGCAGCGTGAGGTTATTAACTACGGCAGGATTGTCTCCCACAATATTGCGGAACGAATCCCTCGTACTCAGAATGAGATTTTTCAATTCCTCACCATGCCCTTTGTTGACCATAAAGTTGGTTGAAATCTCAAGATTGCCCGGATTATTCAGTTCTCCGGTTTCTTCTACCACTCCCACCTCTTCATAGATCTTATCAATATAAGACTGAATCTGCTTAATCGCCTCAGTGGTCAGTTTATGTACCCTTACAGCCGCAAGGTATTCATCTTCCGCAGTTTTATCATCTTGTTTTTTCTCTTCGAGCGCCCTTAGCAGTCCGTCATTTTTATCGGTGATGGCACCAATGGAAACTTCCAGGCCTTCATTCACAAGAGAAAATGCATTTAGAATTTCCGCAGAAACATTGAGCGCCAACATAGCTGTCAAGAACAGATACATCAGGTTAATCATCTGTTGCCGCGGTTCCTTAGGTATTGACATTTTTTATCGCGTTTTTTCGGTTCTGTAATAATTAAACAAATAGCTTACCCTCGTAAGTTACCCGTTTTGATTTTGTAAACTCATGGCTGCCAGCATATTACCGTAAACGTTGTTCAGTTTAGATAAATTGCTGGAAAGCTGAGACATTTGATCGCGATATTTCTTAGTGTCCTCAACGGATTCGCTTAAAGCACTCACTGCTTCCGTAAGATTTCCTGTGAATTCATTCATCGCTTTGAGATGCGTATTGGAGTCTTTCAACTCTTCTTCATAAATGGCATTGAGTGCTGCCAGATTTTTAGAAACTTTTTGCACCTGTTCGTGATATTCTCTTGAATCGCCCGATACATTGGCGAGCTCGGATACGGCACTGGTTGCTTCATCATATGATGTCTTCATGCGCTTTAAGGAGGCTGCTGCTTCCTTGGCATTGGCAGCATACTCTTCAGTAGCTACTCCTGCATCGGTCACTACATTGAGTTTTTCCAGATTTTCTCCGAATTTTTTCAGATTGGTACCCAGGCGGTCAAGCAATTCTTTTTCAATTTTGCTCTCTTCCAGCATTTTATCAAGCTGCTTGGTAATCGAGCCCCCTGCCTGACTTCCGGAAATACCTGATTTTTTCTTGTACTCCACATCCGGAGCGATATCCAATCCGGGATAAATCTTTTCCCAGTAGTAGTCTTTGTGTGGGGGAAGGATGCCCTGAAAAGCAAAGATAAATGCCTCGGTAAACATCCCCACCATCAACATGGTATTGGCTCCGTCCCAGTGCAAAATCTTAAATAATGCTCCTACAAGTACCACGGAAGCACCCAAACCAATAATTAAGTTTTTAAGTCTCTTAAAGAACTTCGTTTCATGAAAAGCTGCCATTTTTCCTCTTCTATTTAATTGTTAGCTAAAAATTACGTTTAAAAATTACTTGAAGTCACTCATCGAACGGCCCAGGAAGCTCATTGCACACCTGAATCCGATGTATGCTTTCCCGGTATCCTCATATTCCCAATCGCGCACACCTGTCTGAAGCATGTATCCGATATCTTTCCAGGATCCACCGCGCACTACTTTTCTCTTAAGAGCCAGCGGATCTCCTTCTTTCGAATCATATCGGTAATCAGGATTCATATCATGTACGAAGGAATATGCGTTTTCATCAAATGCGGAAGAAGTCCATTCCGATACGTTTCCGGCCATGTTGTATAAACCGTAGTCGTTGGGCCAGTATGCATCGGCTTTCACCGTATAGTAACCGCCATCCTCCGGATAATTTCCGCGGCCGGGTTTGAAGTTGGCCAGCAAACATCCTTTGGAGTTTCTCAGATAAGGACCACCCCAGGGATAAGGAGCCTGATCGCGGCCGCCACGGGCAGCATATTCCCATTCAAATTCTGTGGGCAAGCGGAAAGGGTCGGTAATGGCCTCCCCATTGCTGCTTCTCCAGTCGTTCCAGAATCGGGTCCTCCAGGTAGCGAAGGCATTGGCCTGCCTCCAGTTGACACCTACCACCGGATAATTATCAAATGCAGGGTGGCTGAAATACTGACGTGTCATCGGTTCATTGTATGAATAAGCAAAGTCGTGTATCCATACCAGGGTGTCCGGGTAAATATTTACGCTTTCGCGATGAATAAATTCAGATCGTTCTTTTTCACGGTTTCCGTTTCCTTTGCGTGCTGCGGCCTGCCAGTCAAACCATTCGTATTCGTACACGAGCATGCTTTTGTCAATCTCACGTCTTCCCCAAAGTGTATTTTCCTCAGAGTAAAACATATCCTGAAGTGCTTCAAAGTCGTCACCGTCTTTGCTCCAGTCAATACGCTGGCTCCAGTCAATTCTTTCTACTTCGCTATCTTCTTTGAAGTGCCCAAGCAAGACATGTGCAATGGAATCACGCACCCAAAAAACAAATTGACGATACTCATTATTGGTTATTTCGGTTGCATCCATATAGAATCCGGAGATGGAAATGGATTTGTTCTTTTGCCAGAATGAACGGTTCATGTCTTCATCGCTGGCACCAATATGCAGAGTACCCGATGGCACATAGACCATTCCGAAGGGGTTAACCGGCTGCCAGTCAGGTCGATTCATCACTCCCAGAAGCTGCCCTTTATAGGCCTTGTAGCCTTTCTTGCCACAAGATCCGAGAACGAGAATTCCTGCCAGAAGCGCAGAAAATAACGCTAATTTTCTCATCATCTGATATTTAATTGATTACCTGTTTTTTAAGGAGCCGTAAATATAAAGCAATCATCAAAGTTTTTCAAACCCATAATTGCCTTAAAAACAGCCTTTATTCCAATTCTAAGTTAACGACATTTTAATTCTCATGTTACAATCACTTCGTTCATAATTCATCCCCTCCGGCATTTAAAATGCAAGAAAACGGGGATTATTGATGATTTTACCCTTTGACGGCACCAATACCGGGATTCTGTAATTCAAAATGATTTCATGCGTACCCGAGGATGCGGCACTTAGTTGCGAAACCGTGAAATCATAACTGTATCCTACATACAGCCCCGGAGTTGCGTTTAATCCAAGCATAGCAATAACAGCATCTGCACTGTATTTATTGTATCCCCGCCAGGCCAGTCCGAAAGAAAGAAAATCGCTATAATTCAGCTCCATTCCCACATCAACCTGCTGCGTATTGATGTCGCTTTTCCCCTGCACGAAGGGGTTCAGCCCAAAGCTATGGTTAAGTTTGAGCCGATACGACAGGGCAGCGATGAGCTGCGGAGGTGCCTGAATCGCAAAGGGCGCATTGCCCCCTTCGAAGTTCATTTTGCCCGAATACAGATGCTGGGCTGCAAGCGAAATCCGAAGTTCTTTTAACTGAAAGAGCATGCCCACACCAAAATCCACGGCTCCTGCCTGCTGCTTCACAGCCGGCAATTTGACATCATTGTGATTAATAAGGCCCGGTTCGTAATTGCCTGTAGGAGTAATTAATTGGTCACCGTGTAAGGTTTTCTGTATAAACCCGGCATTTGCACCAAGGATCAGGCGGCTTTGTTTCCACTTAAACTGACGATTGAAGCTAAGCCGCGCGACCATGTCCTGCTGCGGGCCGATCACATCGTTGACCAGGGTGAGGCCCACGGCCCCGTTCATGGTATAAAGCGGATAAGCCGCACTCAGAAACTGAGTTTCGGGATTTCCGGCTATTCCGGTCCACTGACTGCGGTACAGGGCAATTATCTCCGCATCCGTACCATTGGCCATGGCTGCCGGATTGTAGAACGACTGCACACGGGCACTGTGTGAGAACTGAATTAACTGCTGAGCACTAAGCTGCACCGTGCAGGTAAATAGCAGTAGTATTAGTGTAGTGTGTAGATATTTTTTCAAACGCTGAGCATTAATTCCATGAACGAAACGCTTCGTGTATTGTCTTCATTACATTTCCCCCAAAATAAAGTTGCCGGAACAGAAATGAAATTTACAAAAAAATCCGACCGGCAGGAAATGCCGGGAGATGAGTCGTCAGGAATATGACTATTTGCTGTTCTTTTGCTCCAGCAGATACAATTCTATGGCTTTGGTCATCGAAGGAGCCTTAGGAATCGGAGCTTTTACATCCAGACGCAACCCTGCGTCAAGAACCGCTTTCTCCGTAGTCAGTCCGAATGCGGCTATGCGTGTATCGTTTTGCTCGAAATCCGGAAAATTCTTAAACAAAGACTTCACTCCTGCCGGACTGAAAAATACGATCATGTCATAATTGACATCTTTCAGATCGGATAAGTCACTCGCCACTGTCTTGTAGAAACAGGTTTCTCTGAAGTCGAACTTATTTCCCTCCATAAACTCAGGCAGATCGGCCCTGCGGATGTCAGAACAGGGCAAGAGAAATTTTTCACCTTTCTTGTGTTTCAGCAGAAGCCCCTGAAGCGTCTTGATCTTGCCATCACCGAATATGACTTTGCGCTTGCGATACTGTATGTACTTCTGCAGATAGAGCGCAATGGCTTCCGAGATGCAGAAGTATTTGGTATCCTGCGGCATCTTGATCTTCATTTCATCGCAAATGCGAAAAAAGTGATCAATGGCATTTCGGCTCGTAAATATTACTGCCGTAAAATCCGAAGGCTTGACACGCTGCTTCTGAATGTCCTTTCGACTTACTCCTTCCACCTGAATAAACTGTCGAAACTCTATCTTAATCCCGTATTTCTCTCCGAGATCGTAATAGGGTGACTTGCCACTTTCGGGCTTCGGCTGTGAAATAAGAATTGATTTAACCTTGGTTGACATTGCGGTCCTGGTATCCGGCATTTAAGGCACTCCTTTTTAGTACACTTCCTACGATTTCAGGAATTTTACTGATTCCTTAAAGATCAATAAGAAGGGTATGATTTCGAGGGTGCAAATATAAAGAATTATATGAAAAAAATGATGCTTAATGAGCGATGAAGTGAGAGCTATTCCCCGGATAAATCTTATTGACAGGAAAAGCAGAAAAAGCCCTCCGGCCAGATAGAGAAGCCACAGCAATGCGCTTCCACTCACGAATGCCAGCAACACCGTGACCGGATATAGCAGCAATCCGAAAAACTTAATCAGCTGATCGGTATAGAACTGGAGAAACCCCAAAATAAAATCAATGCCGAAGACGTATGCCAGCAACCGATCGATGATCTTTTTGAAAATGTAAAAAAGCAAAAGCACGCCTGCATACCGGATGAACAGTTCAAATGAAAATGGAGCCCCTTCAAAATAATTCAGCGAATATGACAGCAAGAGGGTTATGCTGAGCAACGCGCTTATACGCAGTGTGACATCAATGATCAGCGGATCGATATCGTGATGGGAGTAGCGTTGCAAGGCCAATTTGTAACGCAGCACATCTCCCAGCAGATCGGAATAGGCCGCAGGGTGAAGAATCTTAACAGAAGCAAAAAGAAAGAGTTGAAGAAGGAGTATCCAAAATACCAGGGAAACGGCTTTGTGCCTCTTCATACCCCTGACCGGCACACCGTCCATCAGGATCTGCTCGTCTTGCCCGGCCCAATCGCTTTGTACGCTCGGCAGAAGACCCATCTCACGGCTTCCCTTCAATTCGGGGCCAGGCGCCTCAATCAGCGTATCGCTCATCAGTACCTGCGCGCCCAGCGATGCAAGATAAAAAACAAAGAAACATGAGATCAATATGCGCAGCATGACTAAAAATAGCTTTGATAACCAAAATGGATTTTCCCGTTTCTTATTTCAACGGGTTCGTCCGTGTCGCGCTTGCCCAGCGCATAACTAAGCAAAAATATACCTGCCTTGGTGTCCAGTGCCAGATTCAGGCCAAGGCCCATCGGCCAGCTTTGCTCTGTTACCGTACCGCTTTCTTTTCGAATGTAGGACAAATCAAGAAAGGGCCCAAAATAGGCATATCTCCCAAATAGGTAGCGATACTCAAAGGTGAGAATGGCATATTTCGAAGCCGGCAGCGACTGTTCGTCAAATCCTCGTATTTGCCGGGCTCCGCCCAGCAGATAAAGCTCATTTTCAAAAATATTCCTGCCCAGCAGAATGCCTGATCTCACACGGGCCAGAAATGTAGCTTGTCGCCCGAAAGGAAAGAAACGCGACATATCAAACTCGGTACGCACGATTCCGTTTCCCACTGTCAGATCCTCGTATTGCTTTTGAAAATCCAGCAGCGAATCATCCAGGGCAATAATATTGGGATTGGCTTTCACGCGCTTCCTTCCGCCAGTCATATTGATCCTTACTTCATATCCCTTCCTCGGGTTGAAACGCTGATCCAGATGTCGGGCCTTCCACTCCAGGCCGCTTCCAAGTACAACATAATCAAGGATATCGGGCAACTTTTTGCTTTGCAGCAATCCGGCTTCATCCACACTTATCAGCGATGAGGACTGTCTTCGAAGAATGAACTTCAGATAGTTTCCTCCTTCATAAAACCATGAGAACCCGGCAATGTGATCCAAGAGGAGATAACTCGTGTCATACTTCATCAACTGAAAGCGGTAATCCACACCGAGCGGCAAGGAAAACAAATAGGGCCCGTCAAACTGCAGGTCAATCTGTGGCGAAAGCACCCTCGGGTTCTGCCAGAGAAAACGGATTTCTTTTCCCGTGCCAAAGGGATTGAGCAAGGCCAGGTCTGCCCGTCCGTTTATCAGCAGTTTCCCCCCGTTTGATTCATTTCCCGGCAAAATCCCGATCAAAAAATCGAAGCGACTCCCACCGCTGTTGCGCAAGGGCAAAACCAACTTCGCCCCTCTTTGAGAGAAGTACACCCCCGGATCACCCGTCAGCTCAAGAAAGCCAAGTGCCGATATTTTATTCCTGATCTCGCGGATCGCCTGCTCCGAATAGGGGCTGCCCGGTCTGATTCCGAGGTATTGCTCCAGATAGGCATTTGAAATGCGGGCATCACCTGCAACGACCAGGGTATCAATGACTACCAGCGGGCCCCGGTCAAGCACAAAGAGCGCTGAAACCTGCTGCCCGGAAATCGAAATGCTGTCGAGATATGCTTTGGCAAAGGGATAGCCGTTGTTCTCCGATATTTGCAGGGCCTGTTCTGCAAGCCTGGAGAGCGATTCGCTCTCCACTTCCTTGCTATTATAAATCCGTAAATCGCTAAACCCTTCGAGGAAAGCCGCATCCTCCTCCCCGATCGAGAGGTTCAGCCAGGTATATTTCTTCCCGACATGTACGGCTATACATCGTTCGCCCTGTATCACCGAGTCGATACCGCTTTCGAGATAGCCTTTCAGGCGCAGGTGGCTTACATATAAATTCGCCTCGTTCAGTGCTTCCTCTCTGCTTGCAAAAGCGCTTTTCATTTCCATGCCCGAGCGGACAAGCGTATCGGGGCAGAGTCGCCACTTCAGGCTGTCCTGTGCCTGCAGGCAGGATAAAGCAAAAAAGAAGAGCAGGAAAGGTATGATATTTGCCGGATGGGATCTCTGCATAAAAACCAAAGTTACACGCTTTAGGAGGATTGTACCGTGGCCGGAATTTATATACATATTCCTTTCTGTCGAAAAAAATGCAGCTATTGCAACTTTCATTTCAGCACCAACATCCGCTACATGGATCGCATGGCCGATGCCATCGTCAGGGAGTTGCAACTTCGTGCCGATGGCTTCGGAGATTCGGACATTCAAAGTATATACTTCGGTGGGGGTACACCTTCCCTGCTATCAATGCGCCAACTGCTCAGGATATTTCATGTACTTGAAAAAGAATTCGATCTCAGGCATTGCCGCGAGATCACACTGGAGGCCAACCCCGATGACCTTTCGGCCGCTTATCTGTCATCCCTTAAAATGGAAACACCGGTAAATCGCCTCAGCATCGGCATACAGTCTTTTCACGATCGCGAGCTGCAATTGATGAACCGCAGCCACACGGCAAGAGAAGCCCGCGAGTCACTGCATCGGGCTTCGGCTGCCGGCTTTCGTCATTTCAATATCGATTTGATTTTCGGCATTCCGGGCCAGGGCTTAGGCGCCTGGCAAAAGAATCTGGAGGAACTCCTCAGCTTTCAACCGGATCATATTTCATGCTATGCGCTCACCATTGAGGAGAAAACCGCCTTCAGACGCTGGATTGATACGGGAAAAATCGCCCCCGTATCGGAAGAGGAAAGTGCAGAGGCGTTTTTATACACACATGATTTTCTCGGCAGCAAAGGTTTTGAGCATTACGAAATTTCCAATTATGCCTACAAGGGACAGTATGCGCTGCACAATAGTTCTTACTGGAAGCGGTCGCCCTATCTCGGAATCGGGCCTTCGGCTCATTCATTTGACGGACACAGAAGGCATTTCAATGTGTCGAACAATATGAAGTATATGAAGGCGCTTGAAGAAGGAAGAATTCCGGCTGAAACCGAAGTGCTGGAAAAGAGGGATGAATACAATGAGTACATCATGACCGGACTGCGCACAAAATGGGGCGTTCACATTTCATACATAAGCGAGCACTTTCCGGAATATTTAAATCACTTCCTGAGCGGAATAATCCCCTTTAAAGACAGGGCGCTGATTATTGAAGAAAAGGGATACTGCCGGCTTAGCGTACAGGGTATGTTGCTCTCCGATCACATTATCTCCGAACTCTTCGTGCTTTAACGCATGATCACATCTTCTCTTCCGAACCATCGCAGAGAAAATACAAATGCGAGCAAAGCCAGGCCAAGCAGAGAGAGCATGGCTTCGGCAAAATAGAGGTAATTCAGTGTGCCGGCCATAATCTCTTTCGTAATCAATGAAATATTTACTATCGGAATGAGTGCCGTAGTGGCATTCAGCTCGACACCCGGCAACATGCCGAAAACCGCAGGGAAAATGATAACCATAATCATGGGGGTTACCATGCTCTGCGCCTCTTTGAAAGAGCGTGCGTAAATCGAGATACTCAGCAATACACTTGCAAAAAGCAAGGTGAGCGGCAACATCATGAGCAGGAGCATAAGAATGGCCTGCGGTTCCATGATGGAATAAATGGTAGAAATAAGCTCGGGAGGGAGCGTGTCGAGAAAACGAAGCGAAATTAAAATTCCGAAAACAGAGATAATGGCCGAGGTCAGCCCGGTAAGCATAACCACCATCGTTTTCCCGAAAATGATTTCAATTTTAGCTGCCGGAGTGGTCAGAATGGTCTCAATGGTGCCTCGTTCCTTTTCCCCCGCAGCAAGATCAAGAGCCGGGTACATGCTGCCGGTAAAGGCGATGATGATAAAGAGGTATGGGAGAAATCCACCGATCAGCTTGCCCAGTATTTCCTTCTTGCTTGCCACATTTCTTTTTTCAAGCGTCAGCACCTCGGTCATAGAGCGGTCTATTCCAAGGTCTTTGTAGCGTTTATCGGTAAGCAGGGCTTCAAGCTGCTGAATTTTGCCTTCCACTCTTTTCTGTACCACATTGTTTGAAGTGGAGTTGTAATAAAACCAGAGGACCCCTGCGCTCAATGAATCGAGGCGCCTGTTAAAAGCCGTATCGGCCCAAATGACGACATCCAACTTTCCTTCCCGGATCAGATTCTTCAGAATGCTGTCATTGTCGGCAGCCGGAACCGTCCCGTTCAAAGCAGCCAGCTCATCCGGAGAGATCAGGTCATAACCTTCATCCAGTTCAAAATCTTCCTGAAGACGTTTCACCTCATCTCCGTTAATCATAGCCACCTTCACCACCTTTTCCATCGATTTTTCGGTTTGCGAGCGGCTTACCTTCGAGATGAGGATAAACATCAAAGGATAAAGCAACAAGGGGACGAAAATCATGGAGATCAGGGTACGCCTTTCGCGAAGGGTTTCTTTCAACTCTTTAAGAAAGATGATAATAGTGTGTCTCATTCGCCTTTCTCATTTACAATTCTGATAAATTCTTCGACCAGAGAAGAGGACTGCATCTGTGCCCTGAACCCGTCAAAGGTGTCCAAATATTTTATTCTGCCTTCGTGAATGATGGCAATATCATCGGCCAGTAGTTCGACTTCCCCCATGATGTGGGTACTGAAGATGATCGTTTTTCCCCGTTCCCTGTTTCTGCGTATCAGTTCGATGATGGCTGCCGAACTGATGACATCCAGTCCCGAAGTGGGCTCGTCAAAAACAAGTACCTGCGGATCGTGGATCATGGTGCGTACAATCGATACTTTCTGCTTCATTCCGGTCGAAAGTTTGCCGATCTTTTTATTGGCAAAAGGATGAATATCAAGCAGGTCAAAAAACTCTTTCTTGCGGGTCTCGAGCAGATCCTTTGGCATGTCGTACAATTTGCCAAAGAAGGTGATCAGCTCATCCGGTGTGAGGCGCTCATACAGGCCGGTAGACCCGGTCAGGAAACCGAGATTCTTTTTTACTGCCTTCGGATCGGCCACCACATCGTGGCCGGCCACACTCACCCTGCCTGCGCTGGGCTTGAGAATGGTAGCTATGATCCGCAGGGTCGTGGTCTTTCCGGCCCCATTGGGGCCCAGCAGTGAAAAGACCCGGCCCGGACGACATTCAAACGAGACGTCATCCACGGCCTTCACCTCCGAAGATTTCAGATTTTCCGCTTTTTGTTGCTTTTTCCCTACCTTGAAAACCTTGCTTAAGTGTTCTACTGCTATCATAATTGCTGCAATAATAAGACATATAAGTTTTTCACCTGAAAAATAAAATTCAAATTCTGTTAAATGCCCCGGGATAAGATCAGGAAGCCGTTAATCATTGTTAATCCTGATATTTAAGTGGCTTAAGCCCTTAATTTTGTTAAAATGAGAAAGCAAACCATCATTGGAATCATCCTCCTCATGGCATTTGCCCTGATGGGCCTGATGACACTTCAGATCTACTGGGTGAGCACTGCGCTCAACCTGAAGGAACAGGAATTTGATGCCGAAGTGTATGATGCCATGAATCAGTTGGTGGACGAGTATGAACTGATGATGGAAAGGCGCTATCTGGGCAATAAATTTCAGATCATCAATATTCGCGAAAAGACTTTTTTCGTCATTGACGAAGACACCTTCGAATCGCCCGTAGCCCGTGAAAATATGAATGTGAGCCTCGATCTGCTCATCGACAATCCGAGCCTTTCAAAATACTGGAAAAGCATACCGGGAAAGATCAACGAACAGTTTGACCAACTTAACCGGATCAATAAAATCAATCGCCACCTCAATGAAGTCATCAAAAGGGAGGAACAAACCAAATGGCACAGCCGCAGGCTGATCAAACGCTACATCGGAGCCATATCGACATTTATCGATCCTTCGGGCAACAATATTGACCTGGATTACCTCTACAAAAAGATGAGCGAAGAACTGAGGGCCCGGGGCATCGACCTCAACTTTCATCTGGGCGTTTATCAGCCCGCCAACGACTCCCTGCTTGCCCTCGGACATGCCGACAGGGAGAAATTGCTTGCATCCGATTTTCAGGTCGAACTCTATCCCTACAATCTCTTCAGCCCTTCGCCCCGGCTCATTGTCTATTTCCCGCGAAAAATAAGTTTCCTCCTGCAAACGCTGATCACCCGGCTCCTCTCCTCGCTCTTCTTTATTCTGATTATCATTTTCAGTTTCGGATTTACGATCTATACCATCTACAGGCAAAAGAAGGTCTCGGAGATGAAGAATGACTTCATCAACAATATGACGCATGAGTTTAAAACTCCGCTCACTACTATTTCTCTGGCAGGCCAGGCGCTAAGTGACCGGTCCATCGGCATTGATGAAGCGCGGATAGGACGATTCAGCAACATCATTGTGCTTGAAGCCGCCAAGCTCGGCATTCAGGTCGAAAAGATCCTGCAAATGGCCGTCCTCGACAAAGGGGAAGTGGAACTGAAGATTACGGATGTGGACATTCATCAAATCATAAGCGAACTTGTAGAAAACCACAGGCTCCGACTGACAGATCAGCGTGCCTACATCGAAACCGAACTGAAAGCCAGCCCTTCGGTGGTGAAGGGCGACCGCGTGCAGCTGAGCAATGCCATTGACAACCTTATCGACAACGCCCTGAAATACTGCAAAGAATACCCGGAAGTGAAAGTTTGCACCTATTCTGAAAAAGACGGGTTAAGCATTACGGTAGAGGACCGGGGCGTGGGAATGACCCCCGAGGCTCGCAAAAAGATATTTGAAAAATTTTATCGCGTGCATACAGGTAATTTGCACAATGTAAAAGGCTTCGGCCTTGGCCTGGCCTATGTAAAAACCATTCTGGATGCACATCACGGCCAGATAAGCGTGAGCAGCGAATTAAATAAAGGCAGTAAATTTAAGATCTATATACCCTATAACTTAAACGAACAAAAAAAGAACCATGGATAACGATAAACCCAAAATTTTACTGGCAGAAGACGATACCAACCTGAGTGCCCTGCTTGAAGAGTACCTCAACCTCAAAGGCTATGACGTAACGCTTGCCCACAATGGCGAAGAGGCATTGGAGGTTTTCAAAAGCAAGAAATTCGACCTGGCCGTATTGGATATCATGATGCCCAAGCTGGACGGGTTCACCCTGGCACGAAAGATCAAGAGCATACAACCCGAGATGCCGATCATATTTCTCACCGCCAAATCCATGAAAGACGACAAAATAGAAGGGTTCAGTATTGGTGCTGACGATTACATCACCAAGCCCTTTAGCATGGAAGAGTTTTTGGCACGCGCCAAAGCCGTGCTGCGCAGAACCAAAGGCAAAACCGAACCCGAGCCCATCCAATACAAATTTGGCCGCTTTGTTTTTGATTACGACCGTCAGGAGCTGAAGTTCGATAATGAAAAACCACAGGCACTGACCACAAAGGAAACCGAGTTGCTCCGCCTGCTTTGCCGCAACAAGAACCGTGTGCTTACGCGTGAAGAAGCACTCAACTCCATTTGGGGCAGCGACAGCTATTTCAATGCCCGCAGCATGGATGTCTTTATCACCAAACTGCGCAAGTATCTGAAGCCCGATCCCAATGTTCAGATCATCAATATCCACGGAACGGGATACAAACTCACCGACCTGAAAAAGAATGACTCGGAGTAAATTGCTGATAGACATAGATGGTCGCAGCTACAGTGCCGATCCGGATGCGGGCATATGCATTGCCTTGCCGCTGCAGAGTGGCAGTGCAAACCCGAAGGCATGGAATGTGGACGATCCGCTTTTTTCACCGGTCGTGGCCGGTGACTTTACAGGCAGCGTGCGCGAAGGGGCTCCCGTCAATTTCTTCAATGTGCAATTCAATCCGCACGGAAACGGAACACACAGCGAAAGTGTAGGCCACATATCGGCCGATCCGTGGCCTGTGTACAAGGCCATTGGCAGCGGCTATAGCCTTGCCCGCCTGATTTCGCTGCAGCCCCGGCAGGATGGAAGTGATCATTACATCAGCCGCGAGCAACTGGAGGGCATTTCTTTACAAAACTGCAGCGCTCTGATCATCCGCACCCTGCCCAATCATCCTTCGAAAAAAACACAGGACTACAGCGGCCGCAATCCTGCCTTTATCGACCCCGATGGAATGAAGCTCATTGCAAAGGCAGGCATCAGGCACTTGCTCATCGACACGCCCTCTGTCGATAAAGAAAATGACGAAGGAAGGCTCTCGGCTCATAAAATATTCTGGAATTATCCCGAACAACCGCGAAAAGATGCCAGCATCACCGAAATGATTTTTGTGGAAGACTCCTGCCCCGATGGGCTCTATCTGCTGCAGATTCAGATTCCCTGTTTTGAATTGGATGCCGCACCTTCCAGGCCATTTATCTTTCCGCTCTCTCCTGCCTGACCTACCTTTTTATGCGAGCATAAACGACCATCGTGCCCGGCAGGGCCGCCCTTATTTTGTTTAGTCCTTCCAGGTTTAGCGGAGCCGTAAAAGTGATATCCAGGGTCTTCAGGTTTTCACATCCTCTGAGTGCAGGAATCAGCTCCAGCCCGCTCAGCTCCGTATTGAAGCTCAGGTTGAGATACTCCAGCTTGTTCAGATTATTAAAGCTCAGAGGCAGGCTTTTCAGCTCATTTGCCTTAAGATCCACCCAGCGCAGGCCCTTGCAGTTTCCCATGCTCTCCGGCAACTTTTGAAGAAGATTATCCTTCATTTCAAAATGCTCCAGGCTGCGCAGCCCGCCCATTTCTGCCGGCAATGCTTCAATAACATGATCATTCAGGTTCAATATTTTCAAATGGCGGAGCCGGGTGAGGGCTGTGGGGAGTGTTTGAATCTTATAGTTTCGGTTGAGAAAGAAATCACCGTTGATACTCAGCTCTTCCAGCAACTCCGGTTCATCGATCCATTCCGGTATTTCAGTAATCAGGTTGATATTCAGGCGAAGCGTTTTTAGTTTCTTCATGTACCGGATGCCCTCGGGAAAGCGCTTCAGCCGGTTCCACGAAATCAACAGGGTCTTCATTTCAGGAAAGGGTCCCCGCAGATTGAGCTCCACAAAATCATTTCCATTGAGATTGAGATACTCCAGCTTGTTCAGATT
Organism: Chitinophagales bacterium; assembly: GCA_015487695.1. Classification (GTDB taxonomy): domain Bacteria; phylum Bacteroidota; class Bacteroidia; order Chitinophagales; family S012-47; genus S012-47. The sequence continues at coordinate 7,021 of WFPF01000040.1, read as the reverse complement.
ATTGAAAGAAGCCGGCAGAGCGTTGAGCTTGTTGGTCCGGGTTCCCGTTCCGGGGTTGCTCATATCCAGATGCCGGAGTTCGGCCAGTCGTCCGATGCCCGCAGGCAGTTCGAGGAGCCGGTTCTTCTCGAGCGAGAGGAATCGCAGGCCTTTCATTTGATCCACATTTCCGGCCAGGTAAACGAGTTCGCATCTCGAGATATCGAGCGAATCGAAGCCGGGCATGCTACCGAGCAGTTCAAAGAGTTGCTCCTGTTCAATTGTTTCAAGCAGGGGCTTTCCCGCTTCAATTCCTTCGTACCTGAAATTCTTCCGAAGCGTGAGCTTCTCCAAACTTGCCAGACGGCTCAAAGACCCGGGCAAGGTCAGGAGGTAATTCCCCTCGAGATCGAGCGAGCGAAGCGACTGAAAATCACCGATCACTTCCGGCAGCTCTTCCATCTGGCAATAGCTCAAAATCAAAGAATGCAGTTGAGGAAGAAGCGACAGAACTCCCAGCGCCTGGTTCATATCCAGATAAATACTGTGCTTGAGATTCAGGCGGGTCAGGCGGGTCAGCTTTTCCAAAGCCGGAGGAAGAACGGCAAATCTGTTTTCCGACAGGTTCAAGGTTCGCAGGTTCCCAAACCCGGAGATCGTAGATGGCAGAACCTCAAGCTGATTCCACGAGATATCCAATTCGCGGAGTTTCTCCGGCCCGGGCAGGGCATCAAATAGTACTTCGAGGTCGACACCGGTACACCTCCTGATGCGCAAGGTCTCAAGGGATGTCAGATACGCCAGGCTGTCCGGCAATTCCGACAGATCCTGCTCCTCAATCTCCAATACCCGGATTTCTGCTGGTGAACGAAAAGCTTCGCTAAAAGAAGAGGCAAAAGAGTCTGCCTGGCCCCGGGCCGGGTTGCCAAGGAAAAAGAAGAACCCGGCAAGAATCAGCCGGAAATGTGTTTTACTCATTGAATCTAAACTCTAATTCCAATAATTTATTCTTCCTGCTTTTCCTCATCAGAATCAGCCATTCCTTCAGTCGGATGCTCAGGGCGCATCTGTGGAAAGAAGAGCACATCCTGAATGGACTTGCTGTTCGTCAATATCATCGTCAGACGGTCAATCCCGATGCCCAGTCCGCTGGCCGGAGGCATTCCGAATTCCAGTGCTCTGATATAATCTTCATCAAGCATCATGGCTTCCTCATCTCCGCGTTTTCCCAATTCAAGCTGGGCCTCGAAGCGCTGCCTTTGATCAATGGGGTCGTTCAGTTCGCTAAACGCATTGGCAAGCTCTTTGCCATTGACAATCAATTCAAAGCGCTCTACCAACCCTTCTTTTTCCCGGTGCTTTTTTGCCAGTGGCGACATCTCAATGGGATAGTCTGTAATAAAGGTGGGATCGCTCAGGTAAGGCTCTACCTTCTCTCCGAATATTTCATCAATCAATTTGCCTTTACCCATGGAAGAATCCACCTCTACGTGAAGTTTTTTGGCAGTTTCACGAAGCGCCTTTTCATCCATCTCCGAAATGTCAATTCCCGTAAACTTTTCTATAGATTCATACATCGTGTAGCGCTGAAAGGGCCCTTCAAAGGATATTTCATGCTCGCCAACAGTCAGCGTGCTTTTCCCGAATACGCGCTTAACAATATACTGCAGCATTTCCTCAACGAGGTTCATCATCCATATGTAGTCGGTATATGCCACATAGAGCTCCATCTGAGTAAACTCCGGATTGTGAAAGCGGTCCATCCCTTCATTGCGAAAGTCTTTGGCAAATTCAAAAACACTGTCGAAGCCGCCCACCAGCAATCGCTTCAGATAGAGTTCATTTGCAATTCGAAGATAAAAGGTCTGGTCCAGCGTGTGGTGGTGCGTCTTAAAAGGTCTCGCTGCTGCACCGCCATAGACCGGCTGCAGGATGGGCGTTTCCACCTCGAGATAGCCTTTATTTAATAAAAACTCCCGCATGGCCTGCATGATCTGCGACCTCCGTATGAAGTTCTCTCTCACGTGCGGATTGACCGTCAGGTCTACATAACGCATACGATAACGCTGTTGCGGATCTGTAAATGCATCGAAGACCTTCCCGTCTTTTTCTTTTACGATCGGCAGTGGGCGCAGGGATTTGCTCAGCAGTTTTAATTTCTTCACGTGCACCGTGATCTCCCCGGTTTTTGTCGTGAAGACAAATCCCTCAACCCCAATGATATCCCCAATGTCAAGGAGCTTCTTGAAAAGAACATTATACAGGCTTTTATCTTCATCCGGACAGATCTCATCGCGGGCCACATAGAGCTGAATCTTGCCACTTGCGTCCTGCAATTCGGCAAAAGATGCTTTTCCCATGATGCGCTTCATCATCAGGCGCCCTGAAAGGCGTACATTCTGATAGTTCTTCTTTTCTTCCGAATAGTTTTCCTTTATTTCACGGGCATGGGCATTTACTTCAAAGGGGTCTGCCGGAAAGGGATCGATGCCCATTTCCCTGATTTTTTTCAGATTTTCTCTTCTAACAATTTCCTGCTCGCTAAGTTGTCGGCTCATTTCTCTTTTCAGATTTATATCAATTCATAAATATAAAGCATTGCCACAGCAAATGCTTCCCGGTTTCTTTTCTCGTTCAGAAGCCTTTTTGCCAGTTCATGCAAAGCCTCTTCGCTTGCATTTCCCGCTTCAATCAGGCTTTTAACCTCCTGCAGTTTCAGGGCTTCCATGGCCTCCTCCCGTCCCGGAATTTCGGTCTGCGCTGCCAGTAGTGCCAGATCGTGGCCGCTAAACACCCGGCTCTCGCGGATCGGCCGGGGCAATTGATCAAAGCCAATACCCAGCTGATCAAACGGCTGATAAATAGAGAAAATACTCTCCTCCCCGGCATGGCAATAATAGGTTCTGCCCATCCGGCCCACCAAGTCGAGACGCAAGGGGTCGATTTTACCCTTTTCATCGTAAATGTCATCGTGTAGATGAAGCATCACGACTTCACAAATGACCAGATTTCCGGCACCTCCTTTATCCCCAAGCGGCATGATCTTCTTCACCTTGCATTCAAACTGAGCGGGCGACTCTGCCACCCGGAAGGGCTTCACTACTTCCGATTGAAGGGGCGTAAGGCCGGCTTTTTCAAATTCATTGACATCCGCTGCGTATTCCACCGAAGCCAAAGCCACCTGGCGTGCAATCTTTCGGGTTACCGCATTAATAACGACCTCCCCGTTGCGCTGCACGTTGTGAAGCGTATCCTTCGATGTGTCATCCTTGATTCTCAGGTTCGATGAAAAAATCAGGGTCGGGGGATTGGAACTGAAGACATTGAAAAAGCTGTAAGGTGCCAGATTGGGCACTCCTTCCTCACTTATGGTACTGACCAGCGCTATCGGTCGCGGAGCCACCATGCTGACAAGGATCTGATGCAGATCGCGCGTTGCTATCGATTTTGGATCAATACTGCTCATTTCCATTCTTTTATTGCCGGCAGGAGTTTGCTGCTGACCTCTCCGAAGCCGATTCTCAGATTGCCCTTCTCGGCATATCCCCTCATGATGACGGTATCGAAATCATTGATAAACTTGCGTTCACTGCCATCGTTCAGTTTGATCGGGTTCGCACCGCGCCAGGTCAGCTCAAGCATCGACCCGTAGCTGTCGGGCGAAGGGCCGCTTATGGTTCCGCTGGCATACATATCTCCTATCTGAATGTTGCAGCCGTTCACCGTATGATGGGCAAGTTGCTGGCAGATATTCCAGTACATGTATTTAAAATTGCTTCTGGAAACCACATTTTCTTCCCCGTTTTCCGGTTGTATGATCACTTCCAGTTTGATATCGAAGTTTCGCTTGCCTTCGCTTTTCAGATAGTCAAATACTTCCGGCTCCTGATAGGGGCCCTCCACCCGAAACGGCTCCAATGCATCAAGCGTTACAATCCAGGGAGAAACACTGCTTGCCCAGTTTTTCGACAAAAAGGGCCCGAGCGGCACATATTCCCAGCCCTGTATGTCGCGGGCCGACCAGTCGTTGAACAATACAAAGCCAATGATATAATCCTCAGCCTCCCTGACCGGTATCGGAGTACCTTGCTGATTCTCTCCACAAGTGACAAATGCCATTTCCAGCTCAAAGTCGACAAGCCTGGACGGGCCGAAAACCGGAGGAGCCTCGGGGTCGGGTCGTTGCTGCCCCCATGGTCTTCTTACCGCTTCTCCGCTCACGATGATCGAAGAACTTCTCCCATGATATCCTACCGGCAGGTATCGCCAGTTGGGCATCAGTGCATTTTCCTTTCCGCGAAACATCGTCCCTACGTTGGTCGCATGCTCGATGCTGCTGTAAAAATCCGTGTAATTCTCAACCTTTACCGGCAATTCCAACGACACGGCCTTATATGGGAAGAGGCATTTTTCTCTGAGCTCCGGGTTGTCACGAAGCAGGGGATTGTCCTTTCTGAAAAGGCGCGAAAGATGATCACGCAATTGGCGCATTCCCGATTTGCCTGATTTCATCAGATCGTTCAGCACTTCCTGCTTCAGTACTTCCGGATTTTCGACACCCGAATGCAGCACTAACCCGTTTTCAGCCAAGGCATACAGATCAATTACAGTATCTCCAATTCTCGTACAGGCATGGTGTATTCCCGGGCCGAATACACCAATACCAAAGGGTATATTTTGAATAGGGAAGTCGCTTTTTTCAGGAACGGGCAGCCATGTCTCCCACTGCGGATTGTTCGCCTCGATCATAGTCTGTCATTTTAGGGCTGAGAAAATGCGAAATTACAAAACTTCGTACTGAGTAGGGCTTCCATCAACCGGCCCAATCATCGCGGTCGAGGCTCCTGAACTGAATGGCCTCGGCAAGGTGTTCGGGTTTGATATTTTCACTCTCTGCAAGGTCTGCAATGGTACGCGCCACTTTCAGAATCCGGTCATAGGCCCGGGCCGAGAGGCCCAGTTTTTCCATGGCCTTATTAAGCAAATTCTGACCGGCTGTATCAATATGGCAATATTCCTTTAGCTGCTTGGGTGAGAGCTGGGCATTGGAGTGTACTCCTTTGGCCGATTTATATCTTTCTGCTTGCAGATTTCTCGCACGCACAACCCGGTATCTGACCACCTCGCTGGTTTCCGCATTCTCTTTTTTTGCGATTTCCTGTATTGGCACCGGGGTGACCTCCACGTGAATATCAATGCGATCCATCAGCGGACCGGAAATACGGTTCAGGTACTTCTGAACTACTCCCGGAGCACATACACATTCTTTACTTGGATGATTGTAATAGCCGCAGGGGCAAGGATTCATAGAGGCAACCAACATAAAACTGGCAGGATAATCGACACTGAAGCGGGCTCTCGAAATGGTAATTCTGCGATCTTCGAGGGGCTGACGCAGCACTTCCAGAACCGATCGCTTAAACTCAGGTAATTCATCAAGAAACAATACTCCGTTGTGGGCCATCGAAATTTCACCCGGCTGAGGATAATTGCCTCCTCCAACCAGCGCCACATCGCTGATGGTGTGATGGGGTGAGCGAAAAGGTCTGGTATAAACGAGCGATGAGTGCTCGGGAAGCAAGCCTGCCACAGAATGAATCTTGGTAGTTTCCAATGCTTCATGCAATGTAAGCGGAGGCAAAATGGTAGGTAATCTTTTTGCCAGCATGGTCTTGCCCGAGCCGGGTGGCCCAATCAGAATTACGTTGTGCCCACCGGCTGCCGCAATCTCCAAGGCCCGTTTAATGTTTTTCTGCCCTCTTACATCACTAAAATCAATTCCCGGATCGAGACTATTGTGAAAAAACTCATCCCTTGTATCCACTCTTACCGGTTCAAAAACGTCATCCTCATTAAAGAAATCGATTACCTCAAGAATATTATCGAATCCATATACATCCAGGTCATCAACAATAGCGGCTTCCCGTGCATTTTTCTTCGGAACAATGAGACCTTTGAATTTTTCTTTCCTGGCAGTGATAGCAATGGGCAGTGCCCCTTTTATTGACTTAATGCTTCCATCCAGCGACAACTCGCCCATCATCACAAATTTGGAGACTTTATCGGGATTCGTAATTTGTTCCGAAGCGGTCAGAATACCAACAGCTATAGGAAGGTCGTAAGCCGATCCTTCTTTTCGTATGTCTGCCGGTGCCATATTAACCACCACTCTTTTTCTGGGAATTTTATAGCTATTGTGCCTCAGAGCGGTATCTATGCGGTCCCAAGCTTCTCTTACGGCACTATCCGGCAGGCCCACGATAGAATAACTGGTTCCACTGTTCACATCCACTTCGATGGTGATAGTAATAGCATCGACACCCTGCACCGCACTACCGAATGATTTTACAAGCATAGATCAAAAATAGTATATGGAAGGAGATAAAACGAAAAAACCCCGTATCAAATAAATGATACGGGGTCAAGAGTTTGGCAGCGACCTACTCTCCCACGTATTACACGCAGTACCATCAGCGCTGGAGAGCTTAACTTCTCTGTTCGGAATGGAAAAAGGTGAACCTCTCCGCTATAGCCACCAAATTGATCTTCAATAAGTTAAAAAAGACATACTGTCACCAATAGAGTAAAACCAAAATAAAAAAAATGAAAGCTAACGGGTAATTAGTACTGCTCGGCTTTGACATTACTGCCTTTACACCTGCAGCCTATCAACGTCATCATCTTTGACGACCCTTAAAAGAAATCTCATCTTGAGGTGGGCTTCGTGCTTAGATGCTTTCAGCGCTTATCCCTTCCATACATAGCTACCCTGCGATGCAGCTGGCGCCACAACAGGTACACTAGAGGTATGTCCAACTCGGTCCTCTCGTACTAGAGTTGGCTCCTCTCAAATTTCTAACGCCCGCAACAGATAGGGACCGAACTGTCTTGCGACGTTCTGAACCCAGCTCGCGTGCCACTTTAATGGGCGAACAGCCCAACCCTTGGGACCTTCTCCAGCCCCAGGATGTGACGAGCCGACATCGAGGTGCCAAACCTCCCCGTCGATGTGAGCTCTTGGGGGAGATCAGCCTGTTATCCC
>WFPF01000039.1 GCA_015487695.1 Chitinophagales bacterium | reverse complement strand
GTTTGCTGTTGTTATATCTCCCAAAGATACATTTATTTCCAAATCGACCGGCAGAAACAAATCGACCCGGCTTCCAAATTTAATAAATCCCAGTTCATCGCCCTGCTTCACCTTTTCGCCCTCGTGCACATGATTGATAATTCTGCGTGCTATGTATCCGGCAATTTGCCGCACCATGATGACGATCTTTTCATTTTCAATCACCACGGTGGTTCTTTCATTCAGTAGCGATGATTTGGGATTCCAGGCCACAAGGTACTTGCCCCGGTGGTGTTTTTTGTAGCTAACGTGGCCACTCACCGGTATCGTATTGAAATGCACATTGAAAGGAGACATAAAAATGGATATTTGTTGCTTCTTCTCGTTGAAGAACTCTTTTTCGAAGACCTGCTCTACGGCCACAACCACCCCATCGGCCGGAGCAAGGATGAGGCCATCATCCGGAGTAACGGGCCTTTTGGGATTTCGGAAGAAAGCGATAACCCAAATATTCAGAATGAGAATGCCTCCCAGAAGGATATAAAAGAAAGCAGGAACGCTAAAGTAAAAAAATGCGAAAGCCATGGCCAGGATAATGGCCGAAATGCCGAGGGACATCAAAATCGGATATTTCCCGGTAGGGTGAATAAAGTGCATTTCAGTATGAATCTTAAACGAGCCCCTGCGCCAGCATGGCGTCAGCTACTTTTACAAAGCCTGCAATATTAGCACCTTTCATGTAATTTATTTGTGTTCCGTTCTCTCCGTATTTCACACATTGCTTGTGAATCTCTTTCATGATGTCGCGGAGCTTTTTGTCCACTTCTTCTTTCGTCCAGCTGTAGCGAATGGAGTTTTGCGCCATCTCGAGCCCCGACACGGCTACTCCTCCGGCATTGGAGGCTTTTCCGGGGGCATAGAGCACACGGTTTTTGGTAAATACTTCGATGGCTTCGGGTGTGCAGGGCATATTGGCACCTTCGGCTACCACCTGAACCCCGTTTTTTACGAGCATTTCGGCATCTTCCCCGTTTACTTCGTTTTGAGTGGCACATGGAAGAGCGACATCACACTTCACCTTCCACGGTCGTTCTTCGGGGTAGTAAGCCAGCCCGAATTTTTCGGCAAACTTGCTGATTCTTCCCCGGTCCACGTTTTTGAGTTTCATCAGGTAGCCCCATTGTTCGTCATCCAATCCGTCCGGATTATAGATATATCCGCCCGAGTCGGAAAGCGTAACCACTTTGGCCCCGAGATCCATCAGCTTGCGTGCGGCAAACTGGGCCACGTTGCCACTGCCCGAAACGGCACATACCTTTCCCTTGAGATTGTCTTCTTTCAGTTTGAGCATTTCCTCAACAAAATACACACATCCGTATCCGGTGGCTTCCGGCCGTATGAGGCTGCCGCCATAAGAAAACTCCTTGCCGGTCAGCACTCCGACAAACTCATTTTTCATCCGCTTGTACTGTCCGAACATGTATCCTATCTCCCGGCTGCCCGTGCCAATGTCTCCAGCCGGAATGTCAATGTTGTTGCCGATGTATTTGGCCAGCTCGGTCATGTAGCTCTGGCAAAAACGCATCACTTCGTTGTCGCTCCTTCCGCGCGGGTCGAAGTCGGCACCTCCCTTGCCGGCACCCAGGGGCAGTGTGGTCAGGCTGTTTTTGAAAATTTGCTCGAAGGCCAGAAATTTCAAAATGCTGAGATTGACCGTGGGGTGCAGCCGCAGCCCGCCCTTGTAGGGGCCAATGGCACTGTTCATTTGTATTCTGTATCCCCGGCTGATCATAATCCGGCCGTCATCGGTCATCCACGGAACCCTGAAAATGAAAATACGCTCGGGCTCGCACATCCTTTCGAAAATCTTGTTTTTGAAATACTTCGGGTGTTCCATCGTAAAGGGAAACACATCGACAGCCACCTCGGTCACAGCTTGCAAAAACTCTCTCTCTCCCGGATTTTTCCTTTTGATCAGGGTCAGGAATTTTTTAAGCTCCTTTTTGGGATCAAGCTTACTTGGATTCATTGGAGTTGCCATGGTTGCGTATTTATTATCAGTTTAAATGAATAATGTTTCGAATAAGTAAGTAAATAAATACCGGTGTCAGCGAGAAGAGAAGCGAATCAAAACGGTCCAGCAAACCACCGTGTCCGGGTATCATGGAGCCGGAATCTTTGATTTTTATATTTCTTTTGATCAGCGATTCGAGCAGGTCGCCCGTGACGGTAAAAAAGGAGATCAGCAGGGAAAGTACGGGCCAGTCAAACCAGTCGGGCATCACCAGCAGTTTGAACAAAAAGAAGGAAAGCGCCAGGGCCATAACGGCTCCGCCCAGTGCGCCTTCAACGGTTTTCCTGGGTGAAATCCTTTTGGCCAGCAGATGTTTGCCGAGGTATTTTCCGATGAAATAGGCAAAAATGTCATTGGCCCAAATCAGCAGGAGCACGCCAATAAAGATGCGGGGGTCATACATCTGCCCGACCGGAAAAACCAGAAAAACGGAGAGACACAAAGGCATGACAATCCAGAGCAGCGAAAAATGGCCGATCATGATGCGTAGCAGCGATTTCTCCCCGGCATTGAAGAGCTCGATCAACATGATGAGGGCCGGATAGAGGAGCAGAAATGCCAGGTAATTGATGCCATAGCGGGCAAAGAGATAAAGGAGAATGAAAGCCGAGGCGGAGAGCAAAGCCCTGAACATCGTATGCATGCGAATGGAGCGGCTGTGCTCGTTGCTCAGGCCGGCCGTGATTTTGCTGTATTCAGACATCAGCAATACCGAAAGCAGAAGGGCAAGCACAAAGTATCCCTTTGAACTCCATACCATGGCTGTGATGCCAATGGCAGCCAGAATCACCGCAGCAATTACTCGCTTTAGCAATTCACTCATTGTGTTTTTTTATCAGTTGTATGGCGCGCATGACGAATTCACTTTGGGTATAAAGTTCTGCCTGCCCAAAAGTACCATAAATCGAATCTTTTTTATCCAAAAGTACACATGGAATATCATGCTCAATAAGCATCATGCGTATGATATTGGCATGGCTTACATTGCCCGATTCAAAGATTTTCACCCAGTCTCCGCTACGTTCCATCCGTATCAGGTATTTGTGCCTTCCTTTTGAAGAGATACAAAAGAAACAGGCTTAAGAGCGATGAAAAAATGACGGGCAACCACTGAAAGTCGGCATTGCTTTGCAGCTCGGCCGGGTCACCTCCCTGCATCACATAGAAATAGGCATAGACAAGCAGTGCGGCATTGTTGAAAAAATGTGCAGCGATGGAATACCAGAGATTGCCGCTCCAGAGAAAAAGATAGCCCAGCATGGCCCCAAGCACGAGGCGGGGGAGAAAATTCAGGAACTGCATGTGAATGAGGCTGAAGATGATGGCCGCCAGCCACACGGCCAGATGTCCATGCCGGGTCCAGCGTTGAAAAATTCGCTGAACAATGCCGCGGAAAAGAAACTCTTCTCCGAAAGCGGGGAGAATGCCGGCCACAAGCAGCATTACCATAAGGCGCCCGAAGGAATGAATATCGAGAAAAATGCGATATCCCCGGTCTACTTTTTCATTCATCTCATTGAGCGAGCGGCCGAGTGATCCGGTCCAGTCGGGAAAAGCAATTTGCTGATTGAGCCAGGCAGAAAAGGTGACAAGCCCCTGACCGGAAATGAGCGTGGCAACAGCTAAAAATAGCAGCAGTTTTGAGACGGGGCGGTCAAGCGTGAAAAAAGGCAAGACCCGGCTCTGCGTAATGCGGGCATAGACAATGGCCGGCAGAATAAAGGTGCCAAATGCCGTAAAACCTTGTAAAAAAATCATGGCCTCGGGATATTGAAGCTGATTCTCGAAAGAAGCAGTGAAAGTCTGAATGCTTTCGATTCCGAAAATCCACACGGCCAGGTAGGCCCCGGCCAGACTGAAAATGGCCGAAAACAGAAAAATCAGACTCAAAATGAGTATGAGTGCCACCAATGGGCGGAACTGTTGCGATTCGTGGGAGAGCTCTCTCATTGAATTGGCTAAATTTGCAGGCGATAAAGATAAGTATAGTTGAAACTGAAATGGCAGCCTCTGCATTGAATCAGACCGGAAAAGGAAAATGGTAAAAATAGGAGACATATCACTGGGTGAATTCCCGCTCTTGCTTGCTCCCATGGAGGATGTGAGCGACCCACCTTTTCGTGCCCTTTGCAAGCAGCTGGGTGCCGATGTGGTTTACACGGAATTCATTTCTTCGGAAGGACTGATACGCGATGCCGCCCGAAGCACGCAAAAGCTGGATATTTACGAGAATGAGCGACCGGTCGGAATTCAGATTTTTGGCGGCAGGCTGGAGTCGATGGTAGAAGCTACACGGGTCGTAGAAGCCAGCAATCCGGATTTTATCGATATCAACTTCGGTTGCCCGGTAAAGAAGGTGGTCAGCAAAGGTGCCGGTGCCGGTATATTGCAGGACATCCCGAAGATGATGAGTCTCACCCGTGCGGTGGTAAAAGCCACCCGGTTGCCGGTCACGGTAAAGACCCGCCTCGGCTGGGATGATAAGAGCAAATATATTGTAGAAGTGGCCGAGAGGCTGCAGGATGCCGGTATACAAGCGATAAGCATCCACGGCCGTACCCGCAAGCAGATGTACAAAGGAGAAGCTGACTGGAGCCTCATTGCGGCCGTGAAAGAAAACCCCCGCATGCATATTCCGGTTTTTGGCAATGGCGATGTGGACAGCGGACCCAAAGCGCTTGAAATGAAAAACAGGTACGGAGTGGATGGCATTATGATAGGCCGTGCTTCTATCGGGAATCCCTGGATATTCAAAGAAATCAAACATTATCTCCATTATGGCGAGTCCTTGCCGGCACCTGATTTTGAGGAAAGGGTGGAAGTATGCAAAAGCCATCTCATGAAAGGAATTAAATGGAAAGGCGAACGGTTGGGTATTGTTGAAATGAGGCGCCACTATGCCAACTATTTCAAAGGCTTTAAAAACATCAAGCCCTATCGTCTGAAACTTTGCCAGACCATGGATTTGAATGAAATTCTGGAAACCCTGGAAGAAATGAAGCAGATGGAATGGGAGCTTGTGGCCCGCGAAAATGAAATAGCTTAAAATCAATTAATTAAAAGGACAGAGTACATGTATTTTTCACCAGAGTATACAGGGTTGATGGTCATCGGATTGATCTTTGCCGTCATAGGCATGATCGTTTCAAATACCCTGAAGAAACGTTTTAAAGAATATTCCAAGATCCCAATTCGATCGGGACTAACTGGCCGCGAAGTGGCCGAGAAAATGCTACACGACAATGGCATTCATGATGTGAAGATCGTTGCCGGAAGAGGTATGTTGACGGATCATTACAACCCCGTCACCAAAACGGTATCACTCAGCGAACCCGTTTTCGGCACCAACTCCATTGCTTCGGCTGCAGTGGCCGCACATGAATGCGGACATGCCGTTCAGCACGCTCAGGCTTATCGCTGGCTTACATTGAGGTCCAAGCTGGTACCCGTAGTCCAGTTCTCATCCAGCATTATGCAATGGGTCATTTTGCTGGGAATCGTCTTTATCAGCTCTTTCCCGCAATTGCTTCTTGCGGGCATCTTCCTATTTGGCCTGACTACTTTGTTTTCAATTATCACCCTGCCGGTAGAGTTTGATGCCAGTAAACGGGCGATAGCCTGGATGCAAAAAGCCAATATTGTAGACGACCGGCAGTGGCTGAAAGCAAAGAATGCCCTCAATTGGGCTGCTTCCACTTACGTAGTGGCTGCGTTGTCATCTATCGCCTCTTTGCTCTACCTTGTCATGATTTTTCTGGGAAGACGCGATTAAGAAAATTGAAATTTTCAGGAGTGACTGTGCTCTAAATTTCAATAAATGAATACATGTTCATATATTTGCTTGATATGGATGTAAAGAGAATCGATAATATCAACTATCAATTTGACGCCAGCAAGCTGGAGCGCGTAGCCGAAATTCTGAAAACCCTATCACACCCGGTTCGCCTGTCGGTATTACAGAGTCTTCAAAAAGAAGAGCGACTTTCTGTATCCGAGTTGATCGTAGAGCTCGATATTGAGCAGTCTCTTTTGTCACATCATTTGACCAAGATGAAAGACAAGGGCATACTCAAAAGTGAGCGGGAAGGGAAGAACATCTACTATAGTCTGGCCGACATCACCATTCTGAAGATTTTCGAATGTATGGGAAGTTGCGGCCTGATCAACTAAGAGCCTGATTTTTTGACTGAATCACAATTACTATGGACCTGATGATCATTCTTGGATATGTATTGGCCTTGCTGATCGGTATATCGCTGGGCCTGATCGGAAGTGGCGGAAGCATTTTGACCGTTCCCATTCTTGTTTATGTCATGGGTGTACACCCGGTACTGGCAACTGCTTATTCTCTTTTTGTAGTGGGGTCGGCAGCGCTGGTCGGTTCTTTTACCTTTATGAAGAAGGGGCTGGTCAGCTACAAAACAGCCATTGTCTTCGGAATTCCGGCCATTGTCTCGGTTTATATGACCCGGGCGTTCATCATTCCGATGTTGCCCGACAAACTTTTCTCCGTTGGCAGCGAAGTAATCACCAAAGACATAGCCATTATGGTCTTTTTTGCGGTCATCATGCTCCTGGCCGCCTGGTCGATGATCAAAGGGCGCAAGGAACTGCATGAGGACGGAGAAATCAAATACAACATACCCTTGATCCTTGTCGAAGGAATTGTTGTAGGTATGGTAACGGGTCTGGTGGGTGCCGGAGGCGGATTTCTGATAATCCCGGCACTCGTGTTGCTTGGCCGCCTGCCCATGAAGCTGGCCGTGGGCACCTCTCTTTTGATTATTGCCGCCAAGTCCCTTTTCGGGTTTCTGGGCGACCTCTCCAATCCGGAGCAGCATATCGACTGGATATTTCTCCTCATTTTCACGGTAGTAGCCATCATTGGTATTTTCATTGGCTCTTACCTGTCCAATTATATTAAAGGTCATCATCTGAAAAAAGCCTTTGGGTGGTTTTTGATTATCATGGCCTTTTACATCATTGTGAAAGAGCTTTTTTTATAGCTGCAAGTTGATATAGATCGCTTTCTCATGTGATCTATGTCATAAATAAACTCTTACAACGGTCATTAATTTCGAATTCTAAAATCATCGATTATGGATATCATTCACCAACCCTGGCCCTGGTATGTCGGTGGCACCGCCATCGCAGCCATTATGTTTCTGCTGATCTTCAGCGGAAAGGAATTCGGATTTTCTGATAATCTCAGAACCATCGTTTGTATGTGTGGCGGAGGCAAGTTCAGCAAGTTTCTGGATTTTGACTGGAAACAGCGCCTTTGGAACCTGACCTTCATGGCCGGCACCCTTCTGGGCGGCTGGATAGCCTACACCTACATGCGCTCTGAGGAGCCCATGCAACTCTCTTCATCCTTTTTTAGCACCCTCGATTCCTGGGGCTTGACAGGAGACGTTAAGCCCGGAGAACTGATACCGGAATCCCTCTTTAATTTCGGACAGCTCGGAAGCATCGCAGGCATTGTCATCATCATTTTCGGTGGCTTTTTTGTAGGCTTTGGAGCCCGCTATGCCGGAGGATGCACTTCCGGTCATGCCATCTCGGGACTGAGCAACCTCCAACTGCCATCACTCATTGCCGTGATTGGATTTTTTATCGGAGGACTCTTTGTTTCGAATATTTTGTATCCCTGGCTCTTAAATCTCTAAATCATGAAATTCTTACAATATCTTCTCTACGGAATACTTTTTGGAATCATACTGATCAAGAGTGAAGTGGCTTCCTGGTTTCGCATTCAGGAAATGTTTCATTTTCAATCTTTCCATATGTACGGAGTCATCGGAACGGCTGTTGTGCTTGGAATAATCGGTATACAGCTAATTAAGAAGTTTGAGATGAGAGACTTCAGGGGCGAAAAGATTGTTTTCCACGACAAGGATAAATCAATAGCCCGCTATCTGATTGGCGGCATCATTTTCGGATTGGGATGGGCCCTCACGGGGGCCTGCCCGGGCCCGATGGTCGCTCTTCTCGGATATGGTTATGTGGTGATTATTGTGGCCTTCCTATCGGCTGCATTCGGAACCTTCGTTTACGGCCTTCTGAGAGATAAACTGCCGCATTAAAGCAAAACAGGCCCTATTCGTTTTCTGAAGCATTGCCTCGTTTTCTGCGCGGCAGAAACTTTTCGGATACCCAATACTGCAATAGCAGAATGCCGATGAAGAGGTAGATGTAATAGGTCAGAAACCTCCAGATAAGTATGATGGCGGCTATGAGCCCCGATGGAGTGAGGTCGCTGAGGAAGGCAGTGAATGACAATTCGGCAAGACCGCTGCCACCCGGAGTCGGGCTGACAAGGGCGATAAGCCACATGATAATTTGCCGGAAATAGAGAAGGAGATGATCGGGGTGAATTGAAAAAGCAAGCAAAAGGGCATTGAGCAGAAGCAGTCGCGCACTCCACGAGATGGCTGTGGCCGCAAAGGATTTGAACCAAAACCAAAAAGTATTTTTCTTCATTTCGTCAGAGGCGATGATGATATCGGTGCCTATGACGATGGCCGATTTCCGGAATCGCTTGAGAAAGCGAAATGAAAAAACACGGTGGAGAAAGCGTTTGACGCCCTGGGGGTTGATAAAGAGACCGTAAGCCAAAAGGGCGGTATAGAGGAAAACCACGGCATAGGCAACTACAAACCAAAGCTGCAACCCGTGCAGAATGCCCGTGTTGACAAGGTCATTGTTTTGCGGAGCATCAGGCATCAGCAGATTGCTTCGATAAAGCAGATAACCCAGCGGGACGGCCAGAAGAAAGAAGAGTTCGTCAATAAATATCGTGAGCACCACGATGGCCGTACTTTTTCCGGCCGTAATTTTTTCTTTAGTCAGCAGGTAGATGGCCATGGGCGTTCCTCCGGCACTGGATGGCGTGGCAGCCGAAGCAAATTCCCAGAGATAAACCACCTTGAGGGCCTGTTTCCAGTTGATCCACCCATCGGTAAGCAGGCGTATGCGATAGGCATAAGCCAGATCGCGCAAAAGCAGCAGCAGCAAGGCAATAAAAATCCAGAAAAAGGACATGAAAGTCCACGGAATCTGAAGGAAGGAATCCACATCAAACTCCTTTCGAAAAAGAAGGACGATCACCACCAGGCCGATCAGAGCCGGCCAGATGAGCCTTTTCGGGGTAAGTTGTTGAAATATTTTAGGAAGCCGCTGTGTTGCCATAAGCTGCACCTTGACTGATCCAGAAATTATTGAAGCCATCGCCTGATACCAAATGCATCTGATCCAGCTGAATGAGCTCAAGAAGTGCTAAAAAGGTGAAGATGGCATGAATGCGGTTTTCGCAGCGCTCAAAAAGCTCTTCAAATGAGTGTTTTTTCCGGTCACTGATCAGCTCCAGCAGAAAGGTCTTTTGCCTCTCAATGGAGTAGGGATAACGAATAATGTTGTGCTTCCGTTCTTCTTCTTCCCTGAAACGGCCCATGACTTTTTCGAAGGCCCGCATCAGGCGATAGAGGTTGAGTGTGTTCAGCTCCGACTCGGTTTCGAACTCTGCTGCAATGGCCTTGAGCTCCCGCGATGCATACCCCCTTGCCACCTGCTTCTGGCGTTCTTCTTCCAGCTTTTGCAGATCGCCTACCACCATCTTATATTTCTTGTATTCCAGCAAACGATCCACCAGTTCCTGCCGGGGGTCAATCTCTTCCCCATGTTCATCCAGCTCTTTGCGGGGCAGCAGCAGTTTGGCTTTGATGCGCATGAGCGTGGCGGCCACCAGTATGAATTCACTGGCCACATCAATATTCATTTCCTGCAGGTGGTGCAGGTATTCGAGAAACTCGTCCGTAATTTTTGATATCGGGATATCATAAATATCCAGTTCATCCCGTTCGATGAAGAAC
>WFPF01000038.1 GCA_015487695.1 Chitinophagales bacterium | reverse complement strand
GCGAAGGATCGAGTCCGGATTTTTCCGGGCAAGGCGTCTGTGGGCCTGAAAAAGATTCACAGCGCGATTTTTTGCTACTTTTTTCTAAAAAAAGTAGAAGGAGAAAAGAGAAGTGAGCCTAATAAACATACCGCATATCTTTGCTTTCAAAGCACGAGGCCGATTTTAACAGCCGGCCCACGGCTTTTTTCAACTTATAAACTTATCCCCTCATCCACTTATAAACTTTATTTGATTTGTCTTACCCTTTGGTACATTCCGAACGAGCACAGCGAGCTTCGGAACGATAGGCTTCCTGACGCTCCCTCCGGTCGGTCTGGACTTTATCCTGACGCTCATTTCATTCGGTCAGGATAAAGCAGGATGACAAATCTTCTTTACTTATCCACTCATCCCCTTCTTTAGCTTCTTCCCTTTTAAATTTACCAATCACCCATCACCACATTCAAACCCGGTAGGCCACGGCATTGATGTTCATGCCGGCTCCGACCGAAGCGAAGAGGATAATATCGCCCGGATTGAGGCTGTGTTCTTCCTGTTTGCCTTTGCGCACCCAGTCGAGCAGGGTCGGGATGGTGGCCACCGAGCTGTTGCCCATTGTGTGAATGCTCATGGGCATGATGTGCTCGGGCACTTCCATATCATAGAGCTTGTAGAAGCGTTCGACAATGGCATGATCCATCTTGGCATTGGCCTGATGGAGAAATATTTTTTTGAGCTCCCGAATATCAATACCGGCTTTTTCCAGGGTTTCTTTCATGGCTGCCGGCACATAGCTGAGGGCATAGTTGTAGATTCTGCGCCCCTGCATTTTGACATAGATTTTATCTCTGGGCTCCTCGGGATTGTTGGAAGGCCCCATATCAAGGTAATAGACTTCGCGCAGGGCATGTGTCATTTCCGAACTGGAGAGAATGCCTCTTTTGCTTTCTTCTTCCACGGCTTCGAAAAGCACGGCTCCGCCACCATCGGCAAAGATCATCGAATCGCGGTCGAAGGGATCGACCACCCGGCTGAGGGTCTCCGAGCCGATTGTCAGTATTCTGCTTGCCTTGCCCGAGCGCATGAAGGCCTCGCCCGTGATGACCGTCTCGAGCCAGCCGGGACAACCGAAAATAATATCAAAACCCACACAATGCGGATTTTCAATACCCAGGAGGTATTTGACGCGGGCTGCAATGCTCGGCACCTGCGATACCTGATTTTGTCCATAGTTCACATCACCGAAGTTCTGCCCCACCAGAATATAATCCAGCTCTTCCTTGTCAATCCCCGCATCGGCTATGGCCCCGGCTGCTGCCCTGGCAGCAATGTCTGAATTTCGCTCCTCCGGACTGGCATATCTCCGCTCTTCGATCTCGGTGATGGCATGAAATTTCTCAATAATCTCCTCACCGGACACATCAAACTTCGTCCCGTTCTCTTTGTAAAACTCCTGCCCGATAAATTCGGCATTGGTTTTTCGGATGGGTGGTGTGAAGGAACCGCTTCCTTTGATCACTATGTTCAGCATGACTTGAAATTTAAGCCGGTAAAGTTATTGAAGTTTGTTTTTAATGTCTATCGCCTGACGGACGGATAACGTAAATCGGGCCTTACATACGTTCCGGCACTTCAATGCCCAGCAGCTCCATGGCCGAGCGAATCACCCCGGCCGTTTTTTCCGAAAGGCGGATGCGGAAGCTTTTCAGTCCCTCGTCATCCAGTTGCAGCATGGGCGCCTCGTGGTAAAATTTATTATAACTTTTTGCCAGTGTAAATACGTAATTAGCTATTTGCGAAGGATCGTAAGTGGTGGCCGCTTCGCTGATCACATCTCCGTAGCGGTTGATGTGGATAAGCAATTCCCGTTCGGCTTCTCCCACAGTTCCCCGGTATTCACTCCATGTTCCGCCTCTTTCTTTCCATTTGCGCAGCACCGAGCGGATGCGGGCATGGGTATATTGAATAAAGGGGCCCGTATCGCCCTGAAACTCTATGGATGCCAGCGGGTCGAAGAGGATGCGCTTTTTGGCATTGACCCTTAGCAGGAAATATTTCAGTGCCCCCAGCCCCAACATGCGATAGAGCTTTTCTTT
>WFPF01000037.1 GCA_015487695.1 Chitinophagales bacterium | reverse complement strand
GTTTCATCTCTTCGTTGTGATAGAAGAAGGAAATATCGGCAGCAGCGGAGGTGCCCGGTTTGATGGCCACTCCGTTTACCTGATAGTCGGAGGCCAGGTTCGAGTAAATGAAACGCAGCATAATTCCGGCTGAGAAGACATCGCTCAACTTCCGCGAATAGCCTGCATCCAGTGCAAATTCATTGGGGCGAAAATCACCGATGTAATTTCCTCCTATATCGGTAAAAGTGATATTGCCCAGTGAGAAATATCTTAATGACCCACCGATGGTCTGCATGTCATCGATCTTTTTATATCCGTAAAGGCTGGCCAGATAGATATCGCTCACCAATTGGCGCAACCAGGGCGTGTAGGTGACCGAGAAAGCCATATCCTGCGGAGCAAAGGCCATCTTTGCCGGAGAATAAAACCATCCATTGGCATCGGGGGAAAGCCCGATACCGACATCACCCATTCCGCCCGAACGGGCATCCGGTGAAATTCTAAGGAATGGAACTGCCGTGGACACTGCATTGAGGAGTGAATCCCGGAAATTATACTGGGCATGGGCATCCGTAGAACGGGTGCTGATCAGGAGAAAGAGAATAGCTGCCAGTAAGCTTGCAAGTTTCTTCATTGCAAATTGTTTCAAGTTATGGTGAAATGGCCCTAAGGCTAACAAATGATTTTTACGAAAAAATGTAGTTTTTGTTTATTTACCGAAGTTTTGAAGCTAACGAATGGCAAAGGTATCTATTTTGCAAACGACTCTAACTAACGAAATTTACTTCAATATTACCATTTTTGCAAATTTGTTTGCTGTTTCGCCCTCTTCAGATTTGACTTCCAGCCGATAAATATATACGCCTTTACCGATTTCATCTCCGAACTCATCCCTTCCGTCCCACTGAATTCCGCGAACCTGGAAGCCTTCGGTATTGAACTCCTGACGTATGGTTTTGATCAAACGCCCCGTGACGGTATATATTTCGATTTTCAGAAAAAGGGTCTGTCCCGGCTTGTTGTGCTCAAACCAGAATTCGGTGGATGTGGTAAACGGGTTGGGGTAGTTGAGCACATGATCGAGTGCGAGGCGTGCATTTTCGGCTACCACAAATTCTGTATATCCTTTGCCCGAATTGTTGTAGACATCCCATGCAGTCACTTCTACCTTATGCAGTCCGGGTTCCAGGTTGGTCAACGGGTATTTTGCCTCTCCGCGTGTGAAGTCGTCCAGCTCCGATTCATAAAATTCATTGAGTACAATCTGATTTTCATCGGCATCGTCCAGGATACCCGTGATATTGTGTCCTATGGCATTCCCTGCGGTATTGATTCCGTTTTCATCGGCCAGCTTTACCAGCATCACCGGGTTGGCATTCGTCATACCCCCGGAGACAAAGTTTTCGTCATTCATATAGATTTTTACTTCGGGGCCTTCATTGTCTTGTGCAAAGCTGTCGGCCGAGCCGCCCACGATCAGGTAATCATATCCGTTTCCGTCCAATGTGCCATCCTTTACATAATAGCTTAATTTTCCGGAACCGAATTCGTAATCGATATCTTTGGGCACGATGAAGGTGTAGGAAAACTTCCCGTTTACAATGCTGGCTTTTCCTTTGTACAGGATGTTTTTCTGCAGTTTGAAAGTCGTATTCCGGCTTCCGATATCATTGCGAAGGGTTTTTACATCTACGGCCTTGTCGAAGAGCGATGGATATACAATGCCGTTAAAATTGCTTGCCAGGCTTCCGTCAGGGAGGCGGACTTCTCCTTCTATAGTCACTTTTTCAAGAGCCGAGAGGGTATCTGAATTTTGTACAAAGGGTTTGCGATTGATGGCGGTGCTTTTTACGTTGAGTTGCGGGTAGCCCAGGCGCATGGCCGGGTCGCCAAGCAATGCAAATTTGCGGTTGTTGGCTTTGGTGCCGATTCGGTTTTTGGTCTTCATGATCACATCGCCCAGGCGGGGATAGCTCCCGTTTTCTTTTTTAAGCAATTCCAGAAGAAGAGCATGATTGAGCACATAGTTGGCACTGGCATAGACCAGCCGAACGGTTGAAATCAATGCGACAGCACCTCCCCGGGGATTGGCCAGCACCAGCTCGCCAGCCGTTTCCGTATTTGGATTGTCGTAGCGCGCAAATGAACAGGTGGCTGTAATGAGGAGCGGCAGGCGGTCATAATTTTCCCAGGCCCGGATCATGTCATGTGTCATGATCCGCTCATGAGCCAGTCCTCCCTCGCCTCCGTGCCCTGTGTAATTCATAAGCAATGTACCCGAGTAGATGCGTGAGTTGATGGCATCTTCCACACCGGGATAGCGGTTCCCCCCGGGCGTGCTTGTCTGCTCGTAGGCATCGAGGTATATCTTGTCAATGTTGTAAACCGGATAGTATCGCTTTATGGTATCGGAAAGCCGTTCGGATTGATTCAGGTGCAGGTTGCTGTCTTCATCATCCGCAATAAAAGTGAGGCTGTTCCGCCAGCTTCCGTAACTGGCCGCATCATGATAATGAAGAATTTTATTGACAATGTCGCGGGCTTCCTCCGGGCTGTCGGCAGGAATGCGGCCGATACCAATATCCATGAGTTGGCCTCCCTCAACGATATTCTGGCCCTCATTGTCGTCCAGCAGGCCGAAGAAATCATCGCTCACAAAGGTTGACGAGCGGTTCAGGGTTTCATAGCTCTGATAACTGGGTACAAAATTCGTATTGCTTGCTGCCGGTATTTCGATGTTCTTATAATCGAAACTGGCATCTCCGAAAAGGAGAAGATAGCGGGGCGGATTGCCCCCGTTGAGCCCTCGTTCGTAGAGCATTTTCATCAGGTTTCGGATGGCGACAATATCCTGGGCTCCGCCTGAAAATTCATTGTAAATCTTTTGTACATCCAGCACTTTTACGTCCATTTGATCGCGCTGTTTGTGAAAGTCGGCCAGGCGTTGGGCTTCGCTCATAAAGTCGGCATAGGCTACAATGAGCATGTCGGGTTGTCCTATATTCCCATGTATATTCTGGTTGGCAACGCTTCCAATAAATTTGGGTGTAAAGTAGCTGGACCCGTCAAAGGCAAGCAGTGTTCTCAATTGATCGGACTGGAGTGTAAAACTGTGCTTCCCGTTGATGTAACTGCTTTCCTGCATTTTTACATTTTGGTGATCGCTGACATCCCATATTTGAACCGATGCAGGGGCTTCGATAGCAAAAGTGCTCACCTTCCCGGGCCCGAAGGATTCGAGGTCGAAAAAGAAATCCTGTGATTTGTTCAGGATGCCTTTCTTCCGCCCGCTTACGGCAATGTAATCAAGCCATCCTCTTGAGTCGGCATCTGCCCCGTTGGGTTGGTAACTGATATTTACATTCAGCGTTCCGGGGGATGGGGTTAGTGTGTTATGAATTTCTCCTCCGTTGGCATAAATCGCCCAGTATTCAGCCGCCACTTTCGAGAGGGTGGCGCTTCCTGCATTTTGCCCGTTTACTTTCATGCGAAAAACGGTATTACCTACCAAAGAACGTGATGCCACCGTTGCTTTTACATCCACCTGCGAGCCGGGAATCAGGTTAGAGAGATCGAAGTCAAAGTTGCGCTCCCGGGTGATAAAATCGAATATTTCGCCATGAAACTGTCTTCCGGAGTTCGTCAGATTGTCCTTGTCCACTTCATGGAAAAGATAAAAGTCGTATCCGGCAGACTGAAAATTGGGGTTTCCTTCGCTGCCCTGCGACTCCATTCTTTTCCCCGGCCCCAGGTCTTTGGTGATAAAATAGTAAGTCAGCGAGTCATACAAGTGCGGCTGATGAATCAGGCGGTATTCACCGCTGCTCGAATCGATCAACAACCTGGTGGGGCCTTCTCCGTAAAATAAAATGTAATCGGATGCATCGAAAGAAGCATCCTCTCCCCCCACCATTTTTATTGCTATTTCTTCAAGGTCATCCTTGATGGAATATTTAAGTGCTTCCGGGAGCATACCGCCACCGTTGCCGTAGATTCGGATATTCCTCGGGTCGACATTGGCCATATCCCAACCAAGATTAGACTCCAGGAACTGCCGGTCAATGCGGTAAACTCCGGACTGCCTGACGGCAATTTTGTACCAGGCTCCTCCGGCCAGCACCGAATTGCTCTTGAAATTGTTCGACCTTCTTGACCGCGAGCGTTTGCGAGACGGACCGGCTTCGATGTGCAGGGTAAAAGATTCCAGCTTTTCGAAGCGATTGCCGGCTCCTCTGCGAATGGGCAAGAGACGAAATATGAGTTTGCTTTCTCCGCGCTCCTGCCCGATGTAATAATCATAGTCAAGTTCATTCCCGATTGCGGCCTCCCGGGGTATAAGCTCTTCATGACTCAGCGGAGAAAAAACACGCTCGCTTACGCGCACCCGGTATTGCTGACCCGGGTCAACGGGTATTTGCAAAGTGTAAAAAGGAAGGTGATAATATCCGGGGTCGTTGACAGCCCCTTCGAAATAGAGTATATTCTGAGTTGCATCAGGTCCGGGCGAAACGGAAATGCGTTCATTGCCCCAGTTGAGCTTAACCGGGTAGACCGATTGCTGGGGAAAAGCGTAAATTGGAGAAAATATTAAAAAAAGAAGGGCGAAGGCACATCTCATTGCCAAATTTTTCGTTAGAGCTACTTGTTGCATTATTTTTACCACAACGGATTCTGTTTAGTGATATTACAAAAATTCAACCTCAATTGACCACTCGAAGCTTTTATAAGATAGAAAAAGGAATCATAGGGTTGCTTCTTGTCATTTTTATGACAAGCACGGAGGCAAAGGCCCAGGATCCCTCATTCAGTCAGTTTTATGCCAATCCGCTTTATCTGAATCCTGCTTTTACGGGGACCACCCGGCTGCCTAAGTTTCATATCAACTTCCGCGATCAATGGCCGGCCATTTCAAATGCCTATGTGTCCATGTCCGCTTCGTATGATCAGTTTGTTCCGGCCATCAACAGCGGTTTCGGTATTATCATGGTAGGCGACCAGGCCGGAGGCGGATTGTACAAAACCAATTCCGTCCATGCACTTTATTCATATCAGATCAACTTTTCAAACGTTTTTGCCATTAAGATCGGATTTCAGGGCGGATATGTGCAAAAACGACTGGATCTGGCAAATGTCTTTTTCTTCGACCAGATTGATCCGGTGACAGGATTTTATGACAGCGGCAACAACATCAATCCCACGGGAGAAACGGGTCAGTTTGACAACCGCACCGGCTATGTCGACTTTTCTACGGGCATTTTGGTTTATTCGAAACGCTTTTTTGCCGGAGCAGCAGCCAAGCATGTTACCCAGCCCAATGAATCACTGACCGGAAACACCGCTACTCTGCCTATGCGTTATACGGCCCATGCCGGGGCTGTCATTGGAGCCGAGCCGGGTAAAAACCAGGGGATGGCCGTATCTCCCAACATTATGTATACCCAACAAGGGCGATTCAGGCAGTTGAATGCAGGCAGTTATCTGAAAATCGACAATTTTTTCGGAGGATTGTGGTATCGTTATAATATTAACTATGCAGATGCGGTTATTATCCTTGTGGGCGCTGAGAAGGGCGTGATGAAGGCGGCTTACAGTTATGATTTTACAATTAGAGATTTACAAGCGAGTACAGGCGGAGCACACGAAGTATCGATTACTGTAAATCTGAGTAACAAGGAAAGAATCAACCGGAAACTCAGATATACAAAAAGCCTTCAATGCCCGAGCCTGTATTAGTGTTGTGGAAAAATAAATTTGATATATTTGCGTTTCTCATAAAAAAATTACAGGCAGAATGACTGGCAACCTGAAATTTATCGCTTTGCTATCTGTGGTAGCAATACTCTTTGCTTCGTGTAGCAAAGAAAGATCATCTGTTACCGGATGGAAATACAATGACTCCAAGTGGGGAGGTTTTGAGGTAAGAGATTACCCGGGCCAGCCTACAGGGCCTAATCTGGTTCTCATTGAAGGGGGAACCTTCGTGATGGGCAATACGGAAGAGGATGTCATGTTCAAAAATGATGCGTACCCGAGACGGGTGACCGTATCGTCTTTTTACATGGATGAAACGGAAATTGCCAATGTGCACTATCGCGAATATACCTATTGGCTGAGGCGTACTTTCGGTGCCGACTTTCCTGAAGTTTATCAGAATGCACTTCCCGATACCCAATCGTGGCGCGAGGAACTCGCTTACAACGACCCGTATGTATTTTACTACTTCCGCCATCCAGCGTACAATTACTACCCGGTGGTGGGCGTCTCATGGCTCCAGGCCACTGATTTTGCCAAGTGGCGTACGGACAGGGTCAATGAAATGCTGTTGATCGAAAATAAAATTCTCGAACCCAATCCGAACCAGGTCAACGACAATAATTTCAATACCGAAGCCTATCTGGCGGGATTGTATGAAGGAACTCCGCGAAAAAACGGAATGCTGAAAAACTATAATCCCACGGCCGGCTCGGATACGAGAAGAGTCAACATGAGTGACGGTATTTTGCTTCCGGATTATCGCTTGCCGACAGAAGCCGAGTGGGAGTATGCTGCTTATGCCATTGTAGGTAATCATGCCGATCCGGGTGAAGAGGAAATGTATACAGACCGAAGAATCTACCCCTGGAACGGAAGCAGTATGAGAGAACAGCGACACGGAGGATGGCAGGGCAAAATGCTGGCCAACTTCAAGCGGGGACCGGGTGACTATGCCGGTTTGGCCGGAAACCTGAATGACAACTCGATCGTCACTTCTCCAATTTACTCTTTCATGCCCAACGATTTCGGTCTTTTCAATATGGCCGGCAACGTAAACGAATGGGTACAGGATGTGTATCGCCCCCTCTCGTATCTGGATGAAGAAGACATGAACTCCTTCCGTGGAAATGTCTTCCAGCAAAAAGTGGTGGATGAAAACGGAAAACCGATAAAAGACAGTCTTGGACGTCTGGTTTACGAAACGGTGAAACCCGAAGATCTCGTGAACCGAAGAAACTTCAGAAGAGGAAACGTGATTGACTATCTGGATGGTGACTCTTTGTCGCAGGCATTTTACGCTTACGGACAAACGACACTCATCAGCAATGAAAGCAGGGTATACAAAGGCGGCTCGTGGGCAGATATGCCTTACTATCTCTCACCGGGAGCACGAAGATATCTGGAGCAAAATCAAGCTTCGGCTACCATTGGCTTCCGTTGTGCCATGATTCGCATGGGCGGAGATGCCGGCAACGATCAGCCGGGTGGTAACCACTTTAAAGAAGCCGAAAAAGTCAAAAAACGCAATGAAAAGATGCGTAAAAAAGGACGATAAAAAAGCAAATCAAAGTGAAAAGCCTCCTCTTTTTGAGGGGGCTTTTTTTATTTTCATGCTATGGAAGCAGGATCACTGTATGAGATATTTCGAAGGGCTGCGGGTGTAAGCACTGATACCCGGTCCATCCGGAAAGGGGAAATCTTTTTTGCCATCCGGGGCGAACATTTTGACGGAAATAACTACGCCTTGAAAGCCATCGAAGCCGGAGCCCTCCTTGCGGTGGCCGATGACGAAAAACTGAAAGGGAAGGAAGGAGTTGTTCTGGTGGATGATGCACTCGTGGCACTGCAGGAGCTGGCAGCCTTTCACCGCCAGCAGTTCAAGGGCCGGGTTATTGCCATCACCGGATCAAACGGAAAAACCACTACCAAAGAGTTGTGCCAGGCTGTTTTATCCTCTCATTTTGCTTCTTTCTCCACGTCTGGCAATCTGAACAATCACATCGGGGTTCCGCTCACATTGCTTCGAATACCGGCAGAAGCAGATTTTGCGATAATTGAACTGGGAGACAATCATCCCGGAGAGATCGCAGCGCTTGCCGAAATGGTACAGCCCGATTTCGGAGTAGTTACCAATGTAGGCCTCGATCATCTGGAGGGCTTTGGGAGTCCCGAGGCGGTCTTTGCAGCCCGCCAAGAGTTGTTTGACCACCTGGCTGTCCGGGGGGCTGCTGCCTTTGTGCACAGCGACCTCGACTACCTCGTCAGCATGTCTTCGGATATTGGCACACGCATCACATACGGGAGCAATGAGCAGGCAGCATATCGATATGAGCTGGTGGAAGCCGATCCCTATGTCAAATTCCGATCACTGGCCCCTGCTTCCTTTGAGGTCAGCACGCGTCTGATTGGCCGATATAACCTTCCAAACCTGATGATGGCAGCTACGGCAGGTCAGTATTTTCAGGTGCCTGCTGAAAAAATTCGGTCGGCTTTAGAGTCTTATATTCCATCCAACAATCGTTCGCAGGTATTGGATTACTACGGAAACAAGCTCCTGCTCGATGCCTACAATGCCAACCCGAGCAATGTGGAGGCCGCCATAGAAAACTTTGCCCAACTGAAAGCGGAACACAAGATGCTGATACTGGGTGAGATGTATGAACTGGGAAGCTATGCCGGGCCCGAGCATCGGAGAATTGCCGAACTGGCGGCTTCCAAAGCTTTTGATCAGGTGCTCACGGTAGGTGCCCGCTACGAGTCGCTGGCCTGTGAGTTGGGATTCCTCCATTTTAGCAATGCCCTTGAACTAAAGAACTGGCTCGGGAAGAACCGGCCCAGGGGTTACTGGATATTGCTTAAGGGCTCGCGCGCACTGGCGCTCGAACAAATTCTGAATTAACTCAGCTTTTCAAAAGCACGCATCCACCTTTCCGGGATTTCATCTTTGCATGCCAGCTGATAGTCGTTGTAGGTGCAGGGAATGAGCTGATGCCGCTCGTAGCGTGACTCCTCGGCAATGGGCACCTGCATCCACCACCTGCCGCTTCGCTTGCTTTTCAGGAAGGTGATTTCCAGATCGCTTTGCTCCTGTTTTACAATGTATTTCAGGAAGTCATCCTCCCGGCTGATGGGGTACTCCCCGGTGCGGCTGTAATATCCTTCAAGAAAGTACCAAATCATATGTGCCACGAGTTGAGCGCTTTGCCCCCGGTCGTCATACTCCGGATTGAGTTCGTAAAAACCGATGGAACTGAGTTTGTCGGTGATGCCGGCATAGCGTGCAATCTGACAACCCTCCTCGCCAAAGAAACCATGGGGCGAGGGCTGCTGAATGCCGGGGGCATCGGCTTGTTTGAGCGCTGAAATATCAAAACTCATCATATCGGCATCACGTATGATAGCCTCTACTTCTTCGAGGTCTTTTCGCACCACACCGAGCCGGTAAAACTCAAAGTAGAGTTTCTCGAGAGTGGCTATGTCTTCAGGAGAGACAAAATAGCTCTGATAGCCCAGTTGGCTGAAATTGAAAAGGTAGTTGGGTGTTTCGGTGAAGATGCGGTAGAGAAAAGAGTGTGCATCAATCTCTTCTTTTTGTTTGTAGATATCAATGGACTGATCGACCACTGTCATGTTTATTACCTGGTCATTTTTGGCATAGCCCAGATATTGACCGTAGCTGAGGTCGTGGCTGCCCCCGATAATGATGGGTGTGATTTTCTTTTGAAGCAATTCGCTGACCGTCTGCCCGAGGGCCGCATAGGTATCCGAAAGGGAGGCTCCCGATTTGATGTTTCCCAGATCAACCAGGCGCAGGGGAAAGTAGTTTTTATCAAGGTGATAGAGATGCTTCCGTACGGCTGCCGGAGCCCCTGAGCAACCTTTGTTGTTTATCGCACCCCGCTCTTCGGGCACGCCAATAATGGCCAGATCGATATCCTCCAGATCGGGGAATGAGTCCGGTGTATGGAATTCAATATTGCGTCCGATATGAGTGCGAAGCAGCTTTTCTGGGTTGAATATCTCCTCCGGAGCAATGGGATTCAAAAAGTCTTGCATTGGTTTTATGGGCTTTTGGCTAAAAATAGACAGCTGCCATTTGAGTATGGCCATGTCTTATCCACCGGAGTATTCCGGCTGTATCAAATCCTTGATATTGGCACGGACCGCGAAGAGGGCCCCGGGAGACCTTTTGCATGCCGGGATCTCCGCATATTAAGTGAGATAAGTTTCCTTCAAACAGTGACTGCTTTATTACCTTTACGGCCATTAAAAAAATCAGGAAATGGAGTCACTTCTCGATGCATTTAAAGACAAGAAGCCGGAGATCATTTTTGAATGGCATGATGAAGAAACAGAGGCGGAAGGATGGGTGGTAATCAATTCCTTACGCAACGGAGCGGCCGGTGGCGGAACCCGGATGAGAAAGGGACTTAACCGCCATGAGGTAGAGTCGCTGGCAAAGGTGATGGAGATCAAATTCACGGTTTCGGGACCTCCCATCGGAGGAGCCAAATCGGGGATAAATTTCGACCCTTCGGACCCCCGAAAAAATGAAGTGCTGAAGCGTTGGTACAAGGTAGTGACACCCTTGCTGAAAAACTATTACGGCACGGGCGGAGACCTGAATGTCGATGAAATCAAGGATGTGATTCCTATAACCGAGAAATACGGCCTCTGGCATCCGCAGGAAGGCATCGTCAATGGATACCTGAAGCCGGTTGAAAGTCAGAAAATTCATATCATCGGTCAGCTGAGGCAGGGTGTTTCGAAGAAGCTCGAAGATCCCAAATATGCACCGAGCATTGATCGCGGCTTTACCATTGCCGATTTTATTACGGGTTATGGTGTGGCCGAGGCCGTAAGGCATTACTACGAGGTGTTTAAAAATGAAGATCTGAAAGGGAAGCGGGCCATCATACAGGGATGGGGAAATGTCTCAGGCGGAGCCGGCTATTACCTGGCTCAAAAAGGAGTGAAAATAGTGGGCATCATCGACCGGGCAGCCGGATTGATCGATACCAACGGCCTCTCCTTTGAAGAAGTAAAAGAGCTGGTCCTTCAGCGTGAGGGCAATCAACTGAACAGTGAAAAAGCCATTCCTTATTCCCGTGCCAATGCGGAAATATGGGACATTCCCGCAGATATTTTTGTACCGGGAGCGGCCTCGCGCCTTGTGAGCAGAGAACATCTGGAACGCATGCTTGCGGGTGGACTGGAAGTGATATCGGCCGGGGCCAATGTGCCCTATGCCGACAGCGACCTTTTTTATGGACCCACGGCTGAATATGCCGATCAGCATTGTGCCGTAGTGCCCGACTTTATTGCCAACTGCGGAATGGCACGGGTTTTTGCCTACCTCATGCAGGTAGATGCGGAAATATCGGATCAGGCCATTTTTGAGGATGTGTCGGAAACCATCAGAAAAGGCTTATCGGAGGTGTATGAGCTGGATCCCGAAAACCGCTTTCTGACAAAAAAAGCGCTGGAAATAGCACTTAAGAAACTATCATAAAATCGTATAAGCAAATAAGAGATGAAAGGATTACTACTTAGTGGAATTTTTGTTTTGCTCACCTGGTCTGTCTCGGCCGCCACGAGTCCCGGGTTGATAGCAATGAACAGCAACGGGAGCGAGCAGGTGGAAATGGTCCAAAATGAGCATGCCGGGAACGTGGAAGCCGGCAATGTGGAGGAAGAAGTACATGAATCGGGTGAATCGCATGGAAAGGAGCCGGCCTGGTGGTCGGTGATACCTTTTATCCTGCTTCTGGCCATGATTGCTACCGGGCCTCTTTTTTATCCGCATTTTTGGCATAAATATTATCCGGTGATTGCTTTTCTGCTGGGTACGTTCGTGGTCTTCTACTATCTCTTCTTTCTGGCCGACTATCACCACCCGCTGCATGCCTTTGGCGAGTATTTCTCGTTTATTACGCTGGTTGCCGCATTGTTTATTGCTTCGGGCGGCATATTGATCAAAGTGGACAAGGCAGGCACCCCGATGGTGAATGTTATGCTGCTTATTTTCGGAGCCCTTCTGGCCAATGTAATTGGTACTACGGGTGCTTCCATGTTGCTCATTCGTCCGTTTATTCGCGTCAACAAGACCCGTATTAAACCCTACCATATTGTCTTTTTTATTTTCATGGTCAGCAATGTGGGCGGAGTATTGACTCCGATTGGCGATCCTCCTCTTTTCCTTGGCTTTTTGAAAGGCGTGCATTTTTTCTGGACGCTTGAACATTTATGGCCCTATTGGCTCTTTGGCATAGGCCTGCTGGCATTGGTCTTTTATTATTTTGACAAACACAATCATGCAGGACATGTAGAGCCGGGCGAGGAAGATGCACAATATTCGGGCAAGATTACCATTAAAGGCAAGCACAGTGCCATCTGGCTGCTCGTCATTATCGGAGCAGTTTTCATTGATCCGAATATTTTTTCATGGGTGCCGGCACTCACCATTCACGGTGTCGATATTTCCTTTGTGCGTGAGCTGATAATGATTGGCGCATCCATCGCAGCCTATACCACGGCCAACAAAGAGGCACTCCGGGGCAACGAGTTTGATTTTGAGCCCATCAAGGAAGTAGCCTACCTTTTTGTGGGCATCTTTGCTTCCATGATGCCGGCTCTTCAGCTCATTGCCGACTTTGCCAAGTCGCCCACCGGGGCCGAACTGATCAACGCCAAATCACTTTACTGGGCCACAGGCATGCTCAGCGGTGTGCTTGACAATGCCCCTACTTACCTCAACTTCCTCGCAGCCGGAATGGGCAAAGCCGGATACAGCATCGACTACACGGCCGATGTGCTGGCTTTTGCGGCCAATAATATGGAAATGCTGGCAGCTGTTTCGGTAGGAGCTGTATTCTTCGGGGCGTTTACCTACATAGGCAATGCACCCAACTTTATGGTGAAATCCATTGCCGAGCAGGTTGGTGTAAAAATGCCTTCCTTTATGGGCTATGTAGTGCGTTATTCCATTCCCATCCTGCTGCCCGTATTGTTTATTACCTGGTTGGTGTTCGACCTTTTCGGACTCTTCAATATCATGTTTGGCTAATCAGGGATAAGCCATCGTAAAAAGCAAAGAAGCCCGGTGAATCTCACCGGGCTTCTTTTATGTCGTATCAACTTGCTTTATTTCATAAGCTCTACGGACCGTTCGATAAATGCTGTAAGCTTTTCACCCTGTAACTTATTTTGCGAAAGCAGGGCAATATCATACAACTGGCGAATGATCCGTTCCTTCTTTTCTTCGCTTTTGGCACGAATCAGCGTACTCATCACCGGATGGTTGGTGTTTACGATCAGGGTGTAGTGATCGGGCATCTCGCCCATCATAGCCATGCCACCCAATTGTGACATCTCTTTCATTCTGCGGCTAAACTCGGCATGCGTCATCACCACAGGCTGATCTTCCGGGCTCAGAGACTTGAGTGCAATCTCCACATTTTCATCCTTGATGTTTTCCCTGAAAAGGGACTCCAGTTTTTCGCGCTCTTTCTCCGTAAGCAGCGATTCGGTTTCTTCTCCTTTGTCGATCAGTTTGTCCACCGATTCGGCATCTACCCGCTTAAACTGCCACTTGTCTTTTTTCTGCTCCAGCAGGCTAATGAAATGCGTATCGATGATCGTGTCCATCAGCAGCACGTCATAGCCTTTCTTCTGAGCTGCGGCAATGTAGGTATGTTGCTGATGCTTGTCGCTTGCGTAGAGAACGATGATTTTTTCGTCTTTGTCGGTCTGATGCGCTTTTATTTTTTCCTCGTATTCGTTCATTGTGAAATATTCCCCTTCCACATTCTTCAGGAGACAGAAACTTTCGGCTTTTTCATAGAACTTCTCATCGCTGAGCATCCCGTACTTTACAAATATTCCGATGCTGTCCCATTTTTCCTCAAAAGATTTGCGGTTTTTTTTGAAAAGCTCATCGAGCTTCTCAGCCACTTTCTTGGTGATGTAGCTGTTGATCCTCTTCACATTCGGATCGCTTTGCAGATAGCTGCGTGAGACGTTGAGCGGGATGTCGGGACTGTCGATCACTCCATGCAGGAGGGTAAGCCACTCAGGTACAATTTCTTTCACTTCATCCGTCACAAAGACCTGATTGCTGTAAAGCTGAATTTTATTTTGCTGTACTTCCACGGTTTTTTTCAGCCTGGGGAAATACAAAATGCCCGTCAGGTGAAAAGGATAGTCCACATTCAGGTGAATCCAGAACATGGGCGGCTCGGCACCGGGATAGAGTTCCTGATAAAATGAAAGGTAATCCTCATCACTCAGCCCGGTGGGCGATTTGGTCCAGGCCGGCTCCGTGTTGTTGATGATTTCCGGCACTTTGATTTTCTTTTCTTCGCCTTTCTCGTCTTTTATGCTTTCTTCCCGTTCGCCAAACTTTATGGGTATGGGAAGGAATTTGCAATATTTATCGAGCAACTGGCGGATGCGGTATTCTTCAAGAAACTCTTTGTTTTCTTCGTTGATGTGTAAAATAATCTCGGTGCCCCGGTCTTTCTTTTTGCTTTTTGTGATTTGGTACTCGGGATTGCCCTCACAAACCCAGCGAACGGCTTCGGCACCTTCCTTATACGATTTCGTATCAATCTCTACCTTATCAGCCACCATAAAAGCGGAATAAAAACCCAGCCCGAAGCGGCCGATAATAGTTGAATCGCTTTTGAATTTTTCCAGAAATTCGTTGGCCGATGAAAGAGCGATCTGGTTGATATACTTGTTTACCTCTTCCTCGGTCATTCCGATACCCCGATCGATGATATGCAGGGTTTTCTTCTTCTTGTCAATCTTGACCTCTATGCTCAGGTCGCCCAGTTCTCCGTTGAATTCGCCTTTGTTTGCCAGGGTTTTCAACTTTTGAGTGGCATCCACTGCATTCGAGATCAGTTCGCGCAGAAAAATCTCATGATCCGAATAGAGAAACTTCTTAATGATCGGGAAAATATTCTCGGTTTGAACGTCAATTCTTCCTGTACTCATAATAACTGCTTTTGCCCAGGCGGGCTTCAAAGGCTGTGCCACGAGAGCAATTACTGACAAATTGACGGTACTCAGTCTTTCAGGCCGGCTACAAAGTCCGATCCCTCCATGCGGTAAACCACCACGAGATAGAAAACGAAGAGGATGCTGTTGGCCACCAGCAGAGCATTGTTGCTCAGCAATTTCTCCATAAAGAGATGAGAAAGCAGGTAGAGTCCCAGCGCAAAGAAGAGGTAGAAGGCAATCTTACCATGGGCATAGCGTATGGGGAAGTGCCGCTGACCAAGATACCAGCTGACGGCAGCCATCGAAGTATAACAGGCCAGCGTGGCCCAGGCCGAACCTTCGTAGCCCAGCAGCGGGATGAGCAGAATGTTTCCGACTATGGTAATAAGCGAACCGAAGACAGCAATGTATCCACCGGTCAAAGTTTTGTCGGTGAGTTTGTACCAGACCGAAAGGTTGTAGTAGATGCCCAAAAAGAGATTGGCAAGCAGGAGAATGGGAACTACGTAGAGGCCTTCGTGATAGCGCGGGCCGATGAAATACTTGATAACCGGCATATAGAAGAGTACACCCAGGAATATGAGGGCTCCGGCAATGACAAAGTATTTCATCACCAGGGCATAGGATTCCCGGGCACCTTCTTTTTTGGCTTCCGAAAAGAAAAAAGGTTCGGCAGCATAGCGATAGGCCTGAATGAAGATGATCATGAGAATGGAAAGCTTGTAGCAGGCCCCGTAAATACCGATTTGTGCCGAAACAAATTGTGGAGAGCCGGGCAGAAGAAATTTCAGAAGTATTTTGTCGAGGTTGTCGTTGATCACCGATGCCAGCCCGACCATCAGCAGAGGGGCTCCGTAACGCATCATTTGTTTCCAAAGAGCCGGACTGAAGCCGAATTTCAGTTTTCTGAAACTTGGGAAGAGAAGGAGGGCCGTAGCCGCACTGGCCAGCAGGTTTGAAAGGAAAATATATCCGACTCCGAATTCGGGATGATATATGCGCTCAATGACGCGGTCGAGGCCGCTGTGGACACCGCCACTGAGGATGGCAGGGCAGAGGACGATGAAAAAGAGATTGAGCCCGACATTGATCCCGATGTTGCTCAGTTTGACCACGGCAAAACGCAGGGCTTTGTTTTCGGCCCTGAGCCGTGCAAAAGGAATGGCAGCAATGGCATCGAAAGCCAGAATCAATACAAAAATGCGTATAAAGTGACCGTGCTGCGGATAATTCAGCCAGGAGGCAAAATCGTTGGCAAAATAGAGCAGGATGGCACCCAGCCCGAGGCTGCTGATCAGCAATGACCATGCGGCTGTGCTGAATACTTTTTCATCGTGTCCGTGCTTCTCGCTGTAGCGGAAAAAAGCGGTTTCCATGCCGTAGGTAAAAAGCACATAAAAGAGCCCGGCATAGGCATACAATTCCGTCACGATTCCATATTCGGCAGGCAGAAAGTATCGGGTATAAAGCGGTACGAGCAACCAGTTGAGCAGGCGCCCGAGTATGCTGCTCAGTCCGTAGGTGGCTGTTTGCCCTGCCAGTCGCTTTATTACGCTCATTCAGACTAAACGCTTTATGTGAGTGTCCATTACATCCCCTTCCAGGCTGCTGAGGCCTTCGATGAGCACGAGGCCCGGCTTCTTACCGGGGCTGATGCTGCCCAGTTCTTCATCCATGCCCAGCGCCTCGGCTCCATTGATGCTGCCCCAGGTCAGCAAAGTTTCCAGCGGTATTTCGGGGTAATATTCCCTGATTCGTTGAATTTCATTCCACACCGAAAGCCCGTGATTGCTGGCCAGGCTGTCGGTGCCGATGCAGCCTTTTGCGCCTTTGCGAACAAAAAGCGGATAATCCGGAAGCCGGTCTTCAATGTAGAGGTTGGCATTGGGGCAGAACACCCAATAAACTTCCCCGGCATTTTCCATGGCAATATCAATGTCTTCCGCAGAGCTGAAGGTATTGTGAACAAAGAGTTTTTTATTGTCGCGGCTGAGCAGTGTCAGCAAATATTGCAGCGAGCTTTTTGCCCCTGACTCAATCCATGTATCGCTGCATCCCATGTCGTGCAGGAAATTGACCCAGGCTCCTTTTTTTTCAGTGAATAGACGGTTCTCATCTTCCTGTTCCTGAAGATGGATGCTTAATATGCCGCCTTCTTTCAGTGTCATCCGGTCTGTTTCGCGAATCAGCCGCGGGGTGCATGAGTAGGGTGCGTGAACGGTGAGGCTCGCGCCCGAAGAGGGAATCTGCCGGGTGGCTTCCAGAAGCGCTTTCCCCTTCTGCAGTGCGTCATCTGTCATTTCGGGCCCCAGGTCGAAGAGCTCCAAAAAGGTGTGATAACGGAGCCGTCCAGCTGATTTTTGAGCAAAAGAGCGCTGATCGTTGGAGATATCTCCGA
Organism: Chitinophagales bacterium; assembly: GCA_015487695.1. Classification (GTDB taxonomy): domain Bacteria; phylum Bacteroidota; class Bacteroidia; order Chitinophagales; family S012-47; genus S012-47. The sequence goes on along the minus strand of WFPF01000037.1, from coordinate 5,015 downwards.
CCGCTACAATGCCGTTGACCAGCATTTCACTTTCCGCCTCTTCGATGGCTGCCGTCTGTTCTTCTCTGCTATAGCTGTCGCGCAGGGCTATGACGTGTTTGACGAATGAAATAAGTCCTGTTTTTTCGGGAATGGCTCCTTTCATAAAGGAGAGCTCGAGGTGGCAGTGGGCATTGACAAAACCGGGTACAATCGTCCCCTGATATTTTTCGACATCCGCAGAATCGAAGTCCCGGCCTGCTCCGATACTGAGAATTTTCCCTTCATCATCGCAAACAACGACTCCGTTCGACAACGGAGCAGCGTCTGCTGGAAAAATGATATCTGCGGAAATTTTTCGCATTTCGGGAATTTTAAACGGCCCGGCCTGTTTTACGGGACTAAGATAGCAGATAAGCTAATGAATGCGCGCTGCAAAAATCACCTAACTTTGGGCATATGCCGGAAAAAAGAGACATCAGAAAATTGGAACCTGGCGAGCTGAATACATGGCTGGCCGCTGAAGAAGAGAAAGCTTTCCGGGCCCGGCAGATACAGGAGTGGATATGGCAAAAGGGAGTTGCAAGTTTTTCGGAAATGAGCAACCTGAGCAAAGGCCTTAGAGAAAAGCTTGAAGAAACATTCGTTATAAATGCTCTGCACATAGACCTGCAGCAGAAAAGCAAGGATGATACGATTAAGGTGCGCTTTTCGACCTGGGAAGGCTACAAGGTCGAAGGAGTATTGATACCCACGCCCAAACGCATCACAGCATGCATTTCCTCACAGGTGGGCTGCAGCCTGAGTTGCAGTTTCTGCGCCACAGGCCAGCTGAAACGAGTCCGCAACCTGGACCGCGGTGAGATCTTTGACCAGGTTCTTTTGCTCAACAGACTGGCGGAGAAGGAATATGGACGAAAGCTGAGCAATATCGTTTTTATGGGAATGGGAGAACCGCTGCTGAACTATCGCAATGTGATGGGAGGCATTGATCGCATTACCTCTGAAGACGGATTGGGTATATCGACAAGGCGCATCACGGTTTCTACCGCGGGCATTGCCAAAATGATCCGGCAGTTGGGCGATGATGGTGTGAAATTCAATCTGGCACTTTCCCTGCATGCCACTACGGACGAGCAACGGAAGCGAATCATGCCGATCAATGAGCAGAATAACCTCAAAGCGCTGATGGATGCGCTCAATTATTTTTATTCCAAGACCAGGGGTCGCATCACTTTTGAATACATCCTTTTTGACGGATACAATGAAAGCCTCGAAGATGCAAAACGACTTGTGGCACTTTGCAGGCAAGTGCCGGCCAAAGTCAACATCATTGAATATAATCCGGTGGAAGGTGTAAAATTTGAAAAATCGCGAACCGAGAAACGGGAGCGCTTTCTGCAATATCTGGAGGAACATGGTGCTACGGCCACGTTCAGACGAAGCCGCGGACGGGATATTGACGCGGCCTGCGGACAGCTCGCCAATAAATAAAAGGAAAAAAGATCAGGCCTCGATGGCTTCCACCCCTTCAATTTGAGGCATCATGCGCTTCAGAAGGCCTTCAATGCCGGCTTTCAGGGTGATCATGGAGGAGGGACATCCGCTGCAGGCTCCTTTCAGCTGAAGTTTTACGATTCCGTTTTCATATGACTCGAAGACAATCGCCCCACCGTCCATTTGAACCGCTGGTTTGATGTACTTGTCCAATATCTCTTTGATGCGGGTCTCGTCATCGCTGTCATCTCCCTCTCCCGAGTCGAGGCGCAGTTTGCGATACCATTCCATATCGATGATGGGTTTGTTATCACTTAAAAAACCACGGATAAAATCACGCAGAGGAGGGATGATCTCATACCAATCGGCTTCTTCGCTTTTGGTAATGGTCACAAAATTGTCGGCAATAAACACACCCCTTACAAATGGAAAGGCAAAGAGCTCCGATGCCAGATCCGAATTCCTTGCGGCCTCCTCATCGGCAAATTCCAGATGGTCATTGTGCAAGAGCATTTTGTTGCTCACAAATTTCAGCGTCTCCGGATTGGGTGTTGACTCGGTATAAACTACAATGGCACTTCGGGCTGCTGTGGTCATTTTATTCTGGTTTCTCGTGTATATTGAACTGCATAACAGGCAGGCTGCGAAATTAGTTTATTCTGTCTCCTCCGTCAAAGAATTAAAAAGCGGGATACTTCCTTCATTCGTAGCTGCCCTTTTTCAACTCCGCCCAGATCAGCTCGCTTTCGAAGCCCCGGGAAGAAAGGTAGCGGGCCAGGCGGCCTTTGCGCTCAAAGTTCTTCATGCCCCGGTACTCCTTCCATTTCTTTTGGATCAGCTTTTTCAGGGTCTGCAGATATTCCTCCTCATCGATTTCTTCCATGGCCATGCGCATGCAATACTCCGATATCTGGCGGGCTTTGAGTTCTCTGATGATTTTGTTCCGGCCCCATTGTTTTATTCTGAATTTCCCGCGGGCATAGCTGCGGGCAAATCGTTCTTCATTGAGGAAATTTTCCTGAATCAGTTCAAAGATGATCTCTTCGAGATCGTCTCCGTAAATCCCCAGCGAGATGAGCTTGTGTCGCACCTCGCTGTGGCAGCGCTCCTGATAAGCACAGTATTTTTGCATTCTTTTAAGGGCGCTTTTTTTACTGATTTCACTCATCTCAGGAGGCTTCGGAATCAGGGAAATAGTTGCTGCCGGGCGCAAGCCGGTAGATCAATGTGAGCAGGCTGAGCAGGGTAAGAATAGCTACTCCCTGGTGAATCACTCCAAGCGTCACGGGTGGGTGGCCGATGGACGATAAGAGCGTAAGTATTCCCAGAATTACCTGAAGGAGAAGGAGATAGGTGAATACAGCCAGAATCAGCTGGTCGGTTTTGTCTTTGTCAAGCTGTCGGAACCTGCGATAGAAGTAAACAGCAACGATCAAAATGAGGTAGGCAAGGTTGCGATGCAGGAACTGAACAAAGGCCGGAGCAAAAGCATTCTGATCAAAATGAAGCAAATTCTGAAGCGTATAGTTTTTCGCCTGCAGAAGCACTTCGGGAAGGTAGCTCCCGTTCATGTCGGGCCAGCTTGGATAAAAAGGGGCGGCCCGCATACCTGAAACCAGGGCTCCGAAGAAAATTTGAAGCAGCAGCAGTGCCCCGAGAAAATAAGCAAGCCGGAGGATGCTTTTTCGATCAGCGGCTTTTAGTTTTCTTTCTTTCGGGAGCAGAAGCTGAAGGCCTACCCGGTAGAGGTAGGAAATGGTGAGAATGGCCAGCAGCAAATGAATGGCCAGGCGATAGGGACTCACCATGGGGCGGTCTTGCAGGCCGCTGGCAACCATCAGCCAGCCGAAAATGCCTACGGTTCCGCCCAGGAGAAATGCGATGCCTGCTTTGTGGATGAGGCTTTTTGTCAGGTAAGATTTGACGAGAAAATAGACGAATGGAATGAGGAAGACAAAGCCGAGCAAGCGCCCCCAGAGGCGGTGAAACCACTCCCAGAAGAATATTTTTTGAAACTCTTCCAGGCTCATCCCTTTGTTGACCTTTTGGTATTGCGGGGATGCTTTGTAGGCTTCAAATTCTTCCTGCCATGCTTCTTCGTTCAGGGGCGGCAGGGTGCCGGTGACTACTTCCCAGCGCGTAATAGAGAGGCCTGATTCGGTGAGCCGTGTGATGCCGCCCAGCACAATCTGGATCATGATCATACCCACTCCGATCATCAACCATATGCCAACGGCCCTGCGCTTTTTTGCATCCATAGTTGTATCATATTGCTATGGCAAAAATACGCTTTTGCGCCCGAGCTCTTCATGCAATCGGGTGGCTTTTGAACAGGAAAGGGAGATTACAGTGCGATTGATCTTCGTTCTACCTCAAGGGTCATAAAGCGATTGCCCCTTTTGATTTGCAGGGCGACACGGCTGCCTCTTTCCCCCAATATCATGCGGGCGACCTGGTGAATGTTTTTGCCTGTTACGGGCACACCGTCTACTCTTACGATTTGATCGTTGTTTCGCAGCCCGGCTTCATATCCCGAGCCTTGGGGAAGAACTTTTCGTACATATATCCAGGGATAGCCCTCTTCCTGTTGAATTTTAATGCCAATTCCGACATACTGCGTTGTTCTCTCCGTCTTGAGTTGGAGTTTCTCGCTTTGTTGGCTGCTCTTGGCAGGTGCAGTTAATTGCCCGAAAACAGGAACCGGGGCAATGAAAAAGAAGATAGCTGAGAAAAGTAACGTTTGTAAGAATTTCATAAAACCAGTGTAGTTAGTACACTGCAATATATTTACTTTTTCACAGATGCAAAAATATTTTTGGGACTTTTTTTGATACACAGCATTCGCGGGAGAGGAGATAGCCCTGCTGATAAAGCCATAAACGACTGAAATATAAGAAGATAAAAATTTTACAAAAGGTATCCTACACATGGAATATCTTTGATTATATGAAAGGATTTAAAACGGTGTTATGGCTGATATTAATGACAATTCCGGCCGGATTGTGGGGTCAGATTCTTGAAAAAAACAGCTGCGCAGAGGGTAAAAAAGCAATTTATGCTTCCTTTCGTTCTCAAAAAAGAGTGGAAAGTGTGCCGGCCCTCTTTGACATTACACACCTGGTGGCGCACTGGAATCTCAATCCGGCTCAGCGCTTCATCAGCGGCTCTGTTGCTTTGTCATTCCGTGCACTCAGAGCCAGCAATTATTTTCCGCTGGAGCTGGATGAGGCCCTTGTGGTTGATTCAGTGCTGACAAATGGCAGCCCGATTTCCTACCAGCGTACAGCCGGGTATGAATTAAATATTGAAGGACAATGGGCTCCTGGCGACACCGGAAGCGTACGTGTTTATTATCACGGGGTTCCTCCCGAGTCGGGTTTCGGAGCTTTCGGCCTGGGCAGCAACAGTGCGGGAGCCACCCTCTGGACTCTGTCAGAGCCCTATGGTGCCCGCGACTGGTGGCCTGCACCGCAAAACCTGCAGGATAAAATCGATTCGCTGGATATCTACATCAGCACACCGGCCCAATACCAGACAGG
>WFPF01000036.1 GCA_015487695.1 Chitinophagales bacterium | reverse complement strand
TTTCTGTCTTCCCGGCTGCACAAAGAAAATCAGGCTTCAGGCAGCAGTGTTTTTTATGATCTCTCTATTTGGCAAAAGAAACCGCGCGTTTTTCACGGATGACGGTCACCTTGATCTGTCCCGGATATTGCATTTCGTTTTGAATCTTCTCCGAAATTTCAAAACTCAGTTCTTCGGCTTTTTTATCGCTGACGTTGTCGGCCGAAACAATCACCCGCAGCTCCCTTCCGGCTTGCATGGCATAGGCTTTTTCCACGCCTTCGTAGCTGAGAGCCACGGTTTCAAGTTCTTTGATGCGGTTCAGATAGTTCTGCATGGTCTCTCTGCGGGCACCCGGTCGCGAGCCGCTGATGGCATCACAGGCCTGCACGATGGGCGAGATGAGGTATTCCATGTCGATTTCATCGTGGTGGGCTCCCACTGCATTGCATACGGCTTTGTGCTCGCCATATTTCTGGCAGAGTTTCATCCCCAGAATGGCATGCGTCAGCTCGGTATCCTCTTCGGGCACCTTCCCGATGTCGTGAAGGAGACCCGCCCTTTTGGCCAGTTTGACGTTCAGCCCCAGTTCGGCTGCCATGAGGGCGCAGAGGTTGGCGGTCTCGCGCGAGTGCTGCAGCAGGTTCTGTCCGTAAGAGGAGCGGAAACGCATGCGACCCACCATCTTTACGAGGGCGGGATGGAGTCCGTGAATGCCCAGCTCAATGACCGTGCGCTCCCCGATTTCCATGATCTCTTCATCAATCTGCTTGCGGGTTTTAGCCACCACTTCTTCGATGCGGGCGGGGTGAATGCGTCCATCGGCAAAGAGCCGCTGCAGCGAGAGCCTTGCAATTTCTCTTCTAACCGGATCGTAGCCGCTGATGACAATGGCTTCGGGGGTGTCGTCCACAATGATTTCCACTCCGGTAGCGGCTTCGATGGCACGGATGTTTCTGCCTTCCCGGCCGATAATCTGGCCCTTCTGGTCATCGCTTTCAAGGTTGAATACCGATACCGTGTTTTCGATGGTATGTTCGGCTGCCGTTCGCTGAATGGCCTGGATAATGATCTTTTTGGCTTCTTTGTTGGCTTTCAGTTTGGCCTCTTCGATGATGTCTTTTATTTGGGCCATCGAACGGGTGCGCGCTTCTTCCTTTAGCTGTTCTATGAGGTCTTTGCGTGCTTCTTCGGCTGTGATGCGGGCTATTTTTTCCAGCTTCCGGATGTGTTCTTCATGTTGTTTTTCCAGCTCCTGCCTTTTCAGTTGAACGATCTCCAGTTGCTGCGTCAGGTTTTCCCGTATCGACTCAATTTCTTCTTCTTTTTGTTTGAGGTTCTCTTTTTCCCTTGAAATGTTTTTTTCACGGTCTCTTAAGCCTTTTTCCCGGTTTTCAAGTTTTCTGTTTTTATTGTTTACTATTTCCTCAAACTCTGCTTTTTTTTGTAGAAACTTTTCTTTGGCTTCCAGTATTTTATCCCGCTTTATGGCTTCGCCTTCTTTTCGGGCCTCATCCAGAATACGTGAGGCATCTTTCTCCGCATCTTCAATGAGTTTTTTATGTTTTCCTTTTATTAATACCGCAGCGAGTGCGGCACCTATGGCCAGGCCTGCTGCCAGACCAATTAGAACTGATATGATATCCATTTTTCATTTTTTAAAGTAAGCTTGTAAAATCAGGCCCTGCGCTAAATTCCCCTTGCGATTTGATTCTATACGGTAAAATTAACAAAGAAGTAGCAGGAAAAATTTGATTCTATTTCAGAAAGTCTGCCAGGGTTTTGTCAAGTTCGTCCAGCTTGGCATAGAGCTCATCGTTTTCTTCCGGAGCCCGGTGGCTGCCTTTTTCGACTTCTACCGCAAAGAGGAGGGCTGCCATGGCCAGGTAGTCCTGCTTGTCTTTGGCCTCGTAGGTGGATTGAAAGGATTTGACTTTGTCGTTCACCTCTTTGGCTGCCCGCCTCACCTTTTCTTCTTCCGAAGGATTGATTTTCAGGCGGTAGGGGCGATCGGCTATAATGACATTGATGTTTATTTGCTCTTCCATTTTCTGCTTGCTTTGATTGAGGAGAAATCAGGTGTTGAGCATGGCCAGCACCTTGTCGATTTCCCGTATATATTCGTTGATCTTGCGTTTCAGTTCGGCCTTGTCATCCGATACGTCACTGCCCTGGGCCAGTTTCAGCACCTTGAGCTGATGGTCCAGCGCGCCCAGTTGTCGCTTGCGCTGGTCCAGTTCTTCTTCCAGTTTCCGGTTGCGCACTTTCAGCGTTTTGTTTTCTTCGATCAGATCCAGGTGCCTTTCGAGCAGCTCCTGAATATGTCCGATGAGGCTGTTGAGTTTCTGGTTTACCGGATTCATAGGCTACTTTCTGATTTGCGCATGGACTTCTTTTTCCAGGCGTTGCACTAATTTACTGATTATTTGATCGATCTGCCGGTCGTTCAGTGTTTTTTCGGGATCACGAAATACAAAACTCAGGGCGTAGGATATTTTGTCATTACCCATTTTTTTGTCTTCGTAAATGTCAAAGAGGTTTACCGATTCCAGCAGGCGGCCTCCGCTTTCGAGGGCTATTTTTTCCAGTTCGCGATAGCTTGTCGCTTTGTCGATGAGCAGCGCAAGGTCTCTCCGGATGGACGGGAAGCGGGGAATGCTCCGGAATTCGGGCACCTGGGCAGCCGAGAGGGTTGCCAGCAGTTCCCAGTCAAAGTCTGCATACCAGGCAGCTTTTTCAAGTCCGAAAGTTTTCTCCAGCGAAGATTTGACCGCGCCAAAACTTAGTAGTTTTTTGCCTTTTACCTCATAGCGCAAGCCAAAATCGAGATATTCCTCTTCTGCCGCTTTTGCTTTCCACCGGCTGATTCCGGCTTTGGCCAGCACTCCGTGAACAATGGCCTTGAGGTCGAAGAAGCCGATTTCGCGCGGCCGCTCCTCCCAGCTTTCCGGGTGGCGCATGCCGCTCATCAGAAGGGCTAGATGATGTTTTTCAAAATAGCCGTCTTCTTTTTTATGATAGCTGCGGCCGAACTCGAAGATTTTCAGGTCGAGCATTCTCCTCTTGTGATTAAATGCGGCCGTCCTGAGCATGGAAGGCAGCATGTCCGATCGCATGACGTTGAGATCTGCCGACAGGGGGTTGAGCAGCCGGACGCTATCGTCTCCCGCTTCTTTGCCGCCACTTTCGATAGACAGGGTCACGCTTTCCATAAATCCCTGATCAGCGAGGTAGTCGCCCAAGCGTTTTTTTTCTTTGAATGGACTTTCATCGCGGTCGAGTGCCAGCGACACATGGAGGCTGCCCGGCATATCAACGTGATTGTATCCGTAGATTCTCAGCAGTTCCTCCACGAGGTCGGCCGGGCGTGTCACTTCATTCTTCACCGTGGGCACCTTCACCATCAGATGGCTTTCGTTCATTTCCGTCACTTCCATTCCCAGTGCTTCAAGTATCTCGCGGGCGGTATTCCGGTCGAAGTGCTGTCCCGTCATTTTATCGAGATAGGCAAAATCAAGGCGCAGCTCTTTGGGGTACACTTTGCGCGGATAAATATCGATCACTTCGGAAGCGATTTTTGCTCCGGCATATTTTTGCAGCAGAAAAGCAGCCCGTTCCAGGGCCTTCACCGTCAGGTTGGGGTCGATTCCTTTTTCGAAATGCATGGCCGCATCGGTGCGAAGGTTGTGCCGGAGTGCAGTCTTCCGAATGGCCACGGGGTTGAAATAGGCACTCTCCAGAAAAATGCGGCTGGTGTGCTCGCTCACTCCCGTTCCCAGTCCGCCATAAACGCCCGCAATGCACATGCCGCCTTGCTCATCGCATATCATCAGGTCCTCGCTACTCAGTTTGCGTTCTTCCTCATCCAGTGTGGTGAAGGGTGTGGCCTCGTCCAGGGTCCTGACGCTGATGCGATGCCCGCTGATCTTGTCATAGTCGAAAGCATGCAGAGGCTGACCGAGTTCGTGCAATATGAAATTGGTGATATCGACAATGTTGTTGATCGGCTTCACCCCGATGTGGCTGAGATATTTGCTCATCCATTCCGGAGAATCAGCGATCTGAAGGTTGGTAAAGAGGATACCGGAATAGCGGGGACAGAGGAAGGCATCCTCCACCTTTACCATGATGGGCAGCAAATCCGCCTCAGGCTCGAGCGAGCTGCGTTCCGGCTCGTGGATATTCACTTCATAATCCGTGTGGATGCGCAGGCTGGCGGCAATGTCGCGGGCTACTCCGAGGTAGCTCATGGCATCGGCCCGGTTGGGGGTGATGGCAATGTCAAAAACCCAATCCCTTTCGATCTCAAGTACTTCGCTTACGGGAGCTCCCACCGGGGCATCTTCGGGCAGTACAATGATGCCATCGTGGTCGGTCCCGATGCCGATTTCATCCTCAGCGCAGATCATGCCGCGCGATTCGACCCCCCGGATTTTGGCTTTCTTGATTTTAAAAGGCTTTTCACCGAGGGGGTGGAGGGTCGTGTTGACAGGTGCTACCACCACTTTCTGCCCGGCAGCCACATTGGGTGCTCCGCAAACGATCTCCTGCAAGTCACCCGTGCCGATGTCGACCTGTGTTACTTTCAGTTTGTCGGCATTGGGGTGTTTCTCTGCCTTTGCCACATAGCCCACCACCAGGCCCGAAAGCTGATCGCTACCGACTCCGATGAGGCTGACGTCTTCCACTTCCAGCCCCGTGTTGGTCAGGATTTCGGCAATCTCTTCGGCCGGCAGCTGAACGGCTTTGCCTTCTTTTTTTATCTCGAGGTAATTCTGTAACCAGTTGTAGCTTATCAGCATAGGCTCATTCTCTTTCTCTGATGGTCAAAGTGCAAAATTACTGAAATCTGAAGGCTCTTTTTATCCAAATTCCCGGGCAGGCGGATAAAGGAGCCCGGCCCGGTACGACAACGGCTCGGCCTTGCGGCTTTGCTGCTTATCTTTGCAGATATGTTAAAGCGTTTGAACCCTCTTCAAAAGAAACTTTTCCTTGCCGTCAGCGGGGGACTTTTGCTGTGGCTTGCCTGGCCTCCGCACCCTGCTATTTTTTCCCTTTTGCTGTTCATCGCTCTGGTGCCATTCCTCTTTCTCGAGGAGTATTTATTTCGTTCAAAAGTGTCCAACAGCCGCCTGCAGGTCTTTGCATGGAGCTATCTGGGATTTATCGTCTGGAACGCGGCCAGCACCTGGTGGATATGCCTGGCTTCCCCGGGCGGAGGCGTTTTTGCCATTCTGGCCAATTCCGCATTTATGGCGCTCGTCTTTTTGCTCTATCATATCACGCGGCAGCAACTGAACAAGACTTTTGCCTATCTGGCCTTTTTCTCCTACTGGCTGGGCTTCGAATATTTGCATCTGCACTGGGAGCTGGCCTGGCCCTGGCTTACCCTCGGCAATGGATTTGCCGAGTGGCCCGCAGCGGTCCAGTGGTACAGCGTTACGGGTACGCTCGGGGGTAGTTTTTGGATACTGGCCGTCAACCTCCTTCTCTTCAGGGCTATCCGCCTGCAGGGAATTTTCAGAAAACGCCTGCTGGCAACACCCGATGATTCCGACCTTCGCCTGGCCAAAAAGGCACGCCTGGCTTTTTCCTCTTTTAAGTTGCTATTTCTGATCGCGGTCCCCCTGCTTATTTCATGGAGGCAGTTTTCACGCTATGAAGAAAAGGGCCCGGAAGTGGAAGTGGTCATCGTGCAGCCCGGCATTGATCCGTACTCGGAGAAATTTCCCGGGGGAGAACACTTTATTCCCTTTCGCCAGCAGATTGATCGTTTTATCCGCCTTTCCGAAGAAAAAATAAGCGATAACACCCGCTTTGTAGTCTGGCCCGAAACCGCCCTGCCCGGGGGAATCAATGTGGAGGAGTTTTTTCGCTCCGGTCAGTATCGTCAGATACGTAGTTTTCTGGAGCGCCATCCCGGCCTGGCATTGATGACGGGCATTGAAGGATACAGAATATATGAAGACAGTGTGAAACCAAGCGCAACGGCCCGGTGGTCGAATGGCAGCTTTTGGTATGATGCCTTCAATTCGGCCATCATCATCGGAGCGAACACGCCCTACGACTACTATCACAAGTCAAGACTGGTGCCGGGCGTGGAGCGCATGCCCTATCCGGAGCTTTTCGGCTGGCTCGATCGTTTTGCCATCGATTTGGGCGGCATCAGCGGAAGCCTGGGCACCCAGCCCGAGCCGGAAGTCTTTTACGGCCCCGACTCCATCGCGGTGGCGCCCGTCATATGCTTCGAGTCGGTCTTCGGTGACTATGTGGCCCGTTTTGTCCGCAAAGGGGCCGGAGCCATATTCATAATGACCAATGACGGATGGTGGGGCAACACGGCCGGCTATCGACAGCACCTGGCCTATGCCAGCCTGCGCGCAATCGAAAACCGCAGGGCCATTGCCCGGAGTGCCAATACCGGCATTTCCGCATTCATCGACCAACGCGGGGTGCGCAGTCTTGAAAGCAAATGGTGGGAAGCCACCTCGCTGAAAGGGCGTATCCGCATCAATGAAGAAAAGACAAGCTATTCGCTCAATGGCGATGCAATCGGACGGGTGGCATCCTTCATGGCGGTCTTTTTCATGCTCTTTACACTCAGCAGCATTCTCACCAATCGATTTTATTTCAGGGTAAACAAAATCCGATGAAAGAACTAACTGAAAAAGTGATGTCGCTGGTACGAAAAACAGGTGCTTTTATCCGTCAGGAAAGGCAGCGCATGAATTTCTCGAACATTAGAGACAAGTCGCACAACAGTTTCGTCACGGAACTCGATATCGCATCGGAAAAGAAACTGGTGGAGGGCCTGGCCCGCCTTCTTCCCGAAGCCGGATTTCTCACCGAAGAAGAAACGGTTCAGCGCGAACGCAAAGCGCTGGAATGGGTAGTGGACCCAATAGACGGCACGACCAATTTTATTCATTGTATTCCGCTCTATTCGATCAGTGTGGCGCTGCTCGAGGCCGGGAAACCTGTGATCGGAGTGGTCTATTCCATTGCCACCGATGAACTTTTTTACACCTGGAAGGGCGGAGAAAGCTATCTCAATGGCAAGGTGAAAAAGGTGTCGAAAGCAGGCAGCCTGCCCGAGTCGCTGCTCGTTACGGGATTTCCATATGACAAGGATGAACTGATGGATGTCTACCTTGCCATATTCAAGGAGTTCATTCTGGGGAGCCAGGGATTGAGGAGGCTTGGTTCGGCAGCCATCGACCTGGCTTATGTGGCGGCCGGCCGCTTCGATGGATTCTACGAGCACCACCTCCATGCCTGGGATGTGGCAGCCGGCATATTGCTGGTCGAAAATGCAGGCGGGCGTATCAGCGACTTTTCGGGAGGAAACGAGGCACTCTTTGGCGGTGAGATCATCGCAAGCAACGGCCTGATTCACGATCCCATGCGCGAGGTCATTGCCCGGCATTTTTTCCCGGTCGGATTTTAACGTTTTGCAACTTTATTCCTCCGGCTACTTCCCTAAATTTGAAAAATTCAATCAAAAAGCAATCAGCAATGAAAAAAATAATCCTATGGGCTTTCGCAGCCCTCTTCTTTACGGCTGCTCAGGCCCAGGACCGGGAAGCACGTCTCTTGCGTTTCCCGGCCATTCATGGCGATCAGGTGGTATTTTCCTACGCGGGCGACCTCTATACGGTGGCCAGGGAAGGCGGAACGGCCCGTCAACTGACCAGCGACCCCGGGTATGAATTGTTTGCCCGCATTTCCCCGGACGGGAAATGGATCGCCTATACGGGCCAGCATGACGGCAATACCGAAGTGTATGTGATCCCGGCCGGAGGCGGCACCCCGAGACGCCTGACCTATACGGCTACCCTGGGGCGCGATTTTGTCTGGGACCGCATGGGGCCCAATAACATCGTCATGGGATGGACCCCCGACAGCAAACGAGTCGTGTTTCGTTCGCGCATGCGATCATTCAACTCATTCAAAGGGCAACTCTTCAGCATCGGGCTCGAAGGCGGGCTGCCCGAAGAACTGCCCCTTGCCACGGCCGGTTTTTGCAGCTATTCACCCGATGGGAAAAAGCTGGCTTTCAATAAGGTTTTTCGCGAATTCCGCACATGGAAATACTACAAAGGCGGAATGGCCGATGATATTCTTGTTTTCGACTTCGAAAGCAAGGAGATGAAAAAAATCACGAAAAACCCCGCCCAGGATATCATCCCGATGTGGGTGGGCAATTCCATCTATTTTCTCTCCGACCGCGACCGTACGATGAATGTCTTTAAGTATGACTTTGCCACCGCTTCGGTAAGCAAAGTGAGTGATTTTGATAATTATGATGTGAAATTCCCTTCGACTGACGGAGCGTCCGTCATTTTTGAAAATGGGGGTTATCTCTATGCGCTTGACAGCCGCAGCGATGAATACAAAAAGATCAGAGTGGTCATTGACAATGAGGAAACTCAAAGCCGGGTAGTGCTCAAAGATGCTTCGGAACAGATCAGCGATCTGGATATGGCCCCCGATGGCAGCCGCCTGGCTATTACGGGCCGGGGCGATATCTGGTCTGTGCCGGCCAAAGAAGGAGTCACCCGGAACCTGACCCGCAGCAACGGAGCCCACGACCGCAATGTCGCCTGGTCGCCCGATGGCCAATGGCTTGCATTTATCTCGGATAAAAGTGGTGAAGACGAAATTTATCTGATCGACCCGATGGGAAAAGAGGAAACCCGCCAGCTGACAAAGAACGGTGATACCTATAAGTACGAACTGGAATGGAGCCCTGACGGGAAAAAGATTTTATGGGCAGACAAGATGCTGCGCCTGCAATATGTGGATGTGGAAAGCGGAAAAGTGACCCTGGTGACGCAGGCAAGCGACTGGGAGATACGCAACTACAACTGGAGCCCCGACAGCAAATGGATCACATACACCCTGCCCAGGCGCGGGGGAGCCAGCCGCGTGGCTTTGTATGATGTGAGCAAGGGTGAAAATTACCTCGTCAGCAGCGAATGGTACAATTCCAACTCTGCCAATTTCTCGCGTGACGGAAAATTCCTCCTTTTTGCCTCGGCACGGGATTTTCGTCCTCAGTACAGCCGGACGGAATGGAACCATGCCTACTTCAATATGGAGAAAGTATACATGATTCCACTGAGCAAAAACACCTCTTCTCCGTTTGCACTCAAGAGCGATGAAGTGAATGCGGAAAAAGAAGAAGCCGCAGAAAATGAAAGCAGTGTGGATATTGACGGAATGGAAGATCGCATCATTGCGCTTCCGGTGGAAGCGGGCAACTACGGAAATCTGGAAATGATCAACGGCAAGGTGTACTACAGCATGAGTAAAGTGGGGCAGGACGGCAACCGCGTGAAAGTCTACGACCTCGAAAAGAAGAAGGAAAGTGTAATAGGCAAGTTCGGAGGATACAGCCTTTCGGACAACGGCAAGAAAATGTTGCTCTATGCAGGATCTAAAAAGTATGCCATTGTCGACCTGCCTTCAGGCGAGACAAAAGCAAAAGATTTTGTGGCGCTCAACGACATGGACGTGATGGTTGATCTGAAAAAGGAATGGAAGGAAGTTTACTACGAAAGCTGGAGGCAGATGCGTGATTTCTTCTACGACCCGGGCATGCATGGCAATGACTGGCCGGCTATTTATGAAAAATACAAGGTGTTGGTAGATCATGTAAACCACCGGGCCGATCTGACCTATATAATCGGGGAGATGATCGGTGAGCTGAATGTGGGCCATGCCTATGCCGGTGAGGGTGACCTGCCCGATCAGCCGAGACTGAAAACAGGCTTGCTGGGTGCGGAGCT
>WFPF01000035.1 GCA_015487695.1 Chitinophagales bacterium | reverse complement strand
CCTTCAAAATGATCTGAGCAATGGTATACTGGGCTTCTATTTTGAGCCTCCCCTGGGAATTCCTTCCTTTGTTTGGGGATTTTGCCTGGGCTTTGTTGGCATTGGTCTTGTTTACCTAATAACGGAAGACCGGGATGAAACCAAAAAAGCACTTTGGGGCTGTGTAGCCTCTGCGGCTCTCTACACGGTTACTTATGTGGTTTATTATGTATGGATACTTAGTATCTATTAAAGTTGATCTAAGGATCAATAAAAAAATCCATCTGCTTTACAGATGGATTTTTTTAATTCAGCAAAAAGAGCATTTAGCAAAGGAGATGAAAAAAATGTTTTCCCTATCCTTGTTTCTGTATCTTCTGCTCTTCCCGGGCAGCCTGTCAGCACAAGATTATTATCGTTTTACGGCTGACTTTGTCATCAAGGAGAAACTGGATGATGAGGCCAGCCAGCTCATCACGGGCAAGGTTTATTTCGACAAATATGTCAAGAAACTGGTCTATGAGGTTCAATTTCCGGAACCCTCCGTCATCGTCATGCAGGATACTTTGCTCTATAAATTAAGGGACGGAGTAGTGGAAGAAATTAAATCAATTCCTCCCCTTGCGGAAAACAGTGTCTTTTATCAGCTATTGGAGCGAAAGACGAAAAATTTCGGCCTCAATGATCCGGGTTCAGGCTACGTGCTCAGCAATGTGGAGAAAGTTGACGATCAGGTAATCAGTACATATGTGCCTGTTGAAGAATTAAAAACAATCTTCGGAACGGTTCTTATTTCTATCAAAAAAGGGCAATTGTATGGCGTGGTTATTAAAAGCAAAGAGGGCGAAATCCTGAGCAAACAGTTTTTCAGAAAATATGTCAATGTCCTCGGACTGGAGGTGCCAACTGAAATGATCATATTTAATTTCCTCCCATCCGGCCAAACACACAAAAAGATTACTACATTTAAGAATGTACGAATTAATGAAAATGAAAACGATTTTATGTACAATTATCCTGTGGGCGGGAAGTAGCTATTATGCCAACCTATACGGGCAGCTATCTTCAGACCTGCATATATTAAAGAATGTTTTCAGGGAAGAAGCGCATAGCCACTGGGTAGAAGAAACCGACTCGCGCAACGAATTTCAATTGCTGTTCTCGGGGTTGTTCCTTTTTTACAAATCGTTCATTTCTTCACAAGACGGGCAGCAATGTACATTCACCCCTTCCTGCTCGGTGTATGGCATGGAAGCGGTGAAGGAAAAAGGCGTTCTGAAAGGCATGGTGCTCACTTTCGACCGGCTCACACGCTGCAACGGGCTTAGCCCTGAGAAATATTCGATTGATCCGGAAACCGGCAAGTTTTATGATCCGATTCATTAAGTATTTTCTTTTCTTTCTCCTTTTGTCGTCCGGGCAGCTGCGTGGACAGAATGAGAACCTGTTTGACTACTCCCACTCATTGCGTTTTGCGGATTATCTGTTTCGTACACAACAATACGAAATGGCTATTGCCGAGTATGAGCGAATAGTATTCATGAAACCCGATGACTATGCAAGCCGCGCAAAGCTTCTGAAAAGCTACCGTTCTCTTCCCGATCTTCAGAGCGCCTATTTAAAGGGGCATGCGTGGTTGCAGGAACTGGACACGTTTCCACCGGAGCTGGAACTCGAATATGGCCGCATTCTCCTGCTGAAAAAGCAGTTTCCCGACCTGAATGAGTTCATCGCGCGCCCAAACATTGGGCTGGACAGCAATGAAATTGAGATGCTGCGCCTGAATTCATTTATACTGCAAAGGCAATTTGACAAAGCCGAGATGCTTTTAAAAGACGATTTGCATCGCATACCGGTGTCGGAACTTCAGTTTTTCACACGGGAAATTGAAACAGGAAGGAGTCTCAAACGGAAGAGCCCTTTGCTGGCGGCCGGCATGTCGGCTGTTTTGCCGGGCAGCGGCCGAATCTACACGGGAGACTGGAAAGACGGACTCATCAGCATAATGATTATCGGATCTACCGGTTTCGGAGCCTATCGGGCATTTGTCAAAGAAGGAAGCGGCAGTGCTCTCGCGTGGATTTACAGCGGACTGAGCTTCGGTTTTTATCTGGGAAATATTTACGGGTCCTATCAGTCGGCACGGCTTAAAAACATTAAAAACATTCAACGATTTGAAAAAGAAGTATTACATCGTATTTCTTCTCATTTCTGAGATCTTCCTGACCGGATTGAAGGGGCAAAGTCTGGATCAGACCTTTCAATTGGCACAAACGGAAACCCGGATGGGCCAATATGAGCTCGCCATTTCATTGTTTCAGCGTGTTTTGTTTTTCAGTGACGGCCCATATCGTGACAAAAGTTTTCTGGCTTTGGCCGAGTGCTACAGCCATGTAAAGGAAAGCGGGAAAGCTCTGATGTTCTATGATTTGGCCTATGACAATGCGAGGAGCGACAGCCTTGCCAATGAGATTCTTTTTAAAAAAGCAGCCTTAAAACTGCTTGAGGGCAGGTTTATGCAGGCTTTGAGTGATTTATTCAGCATCACTCCGATCAGTCACTCAGACAGTCTTCGTCTTAATCTCTATCTCGCAAGCAGTTATTTCGGGATTAAGAACTTCGAACTTGCGCGGTCTTATTTCCATGGATGCATTCCGCCTGCTGACAGCAGCTCAAAAAAGCAAATAGACGTACTCTTTCAACGCAATGAAAAATATCACCGCCTCAATCCCAAAGCTGCCAAAATCATGAGCATCGTAGTGCCGGGGAGCGGACAACTTTACTCGGGCCATATCAAAGAAGGCCTCAATTCGCTGCTGCTGACAGGCGGCCTGGCATGGTTGACATTTAATACAATGATTCGCCTCTCCTACCTCGATGCCATGGTGTCTGTTTTCCCATGGTTTTATCGCTACTACTCGGGCGGCCTGAGCAATGCCGGGGAACTGGCCAATGAACGGATACGGGAGCATGAGTCGGAGATTTATCATGCCCTGCTGGAGCTCATTACCCGGGCCAATCAATGAAGGAACCAGTCACGGCCACTTTGTACCATCCAAATGATGACGGCATAGCGCCCGCCCTTGCCAATGAGCATGAGGATCATGGTAGGGACCACGCGCGTACGCGCAAAACCCAACGCAATGGCTATGGGATCACCTATGCCGGGCAACCAGGTGATAAGTGCATACCAGAATCCGTATTTTTCTGCATAGCTCTGATATTTCAGCACCTTCTCATGGCTCACTCTCATATATTTTTCTATCCATTCCCACTTTCCAAAGTGCCCCATGTAGTAGCTTACCATGCCACCCGCCCAATTGCCGATAGTGGCAAACACCCAGAGTTTAAGCGGGTCAAAGTCTCCGAAAAGCATGCTTGCCAGAAGCACATCGGAACTGAATGGTATGATGGTAGCAGCCAGAAAAGATGCAAGCAGCAAGCCCCAGTAGCCGTAGTCAATAAGCCATTCCATTCGCGCAAATCTACAGTTTGTGTACGGCAATATTTACGCAAAAACCCCGGCATCCACATACCGGGGTGCATTCAATACCCAACAATTATTGAAATGTATGTGTACAACGTTGAGAAATTATTCCTAAGTTTACATCTCATAGGGGACTACCGTTAAAAAGATGTTAAAAAAAAGAAACCCGAACATAAGGGGGTTATGCCGGGTTTCCACCCCTTTGTGTAAGGAGTTGGGGGAAAATCTGATTTAAAAATAGCTTGTTAAAAAAAGGGATTGCAAGTGATTTTTGTAAAAGTTACCTAAGCTGCACATATTGACCGTTAAAGTGCTGATTTTTATACATAAAGTGCATGATTAGAACGATAATACTTGATGACCAGCCTGAACAGGTAAGCCTTCTCACGGAGTTTCTGGAGAAAGACCCCCGTTTTGAGTTAAAAGGGCTTTATACCGACCCCTTGCAGGCGATTCCCCTTTTGAGCAAAGAGGGAATCGACCTGATCATCTCCGATGTCGAAATGCCCGGAATCGGTGGATTCGAGTTTCTGCGTTCAATAAAACAAAAACCACTTGTAATTTTTATCTCTGCCTATCCCGAATATGCTATAGACAGTTTTGAGTTCGATCCGCTCCATTTCCTTACCAAGCCGCTGCATATGGAAGGCATATTACAGGCCTTGGAAAAAGCGACTGCCCGCATCGACAAGAGGGAGGAACAAAGCAACTCCTACATTTTTATCAAAACCGGTCCTACCGATTATCAAAAACTGCTGATCTCAGACATTGTCATGATAGAGGCCACAGGAAACGGAAACCTGAAGATTCACACGACCAATATGGTGGTAATGACCATAAAAAGACTACGGGACATTTTGGACCAGTTGAATGATGCGCGCTTTATGCGGGTACAGAAATCATTTATTATCAACCTTGAATACATCAACAAGATAAAACAGGACGATATACTGCTCACCAACAACAAATTGGTACCCATAGGCCGCGGCTATCGCAGTGCCCTGCGCAAAAGGCTCGGCCTCCATTAAAATGCAGAGCTACCGCCATTCAACTCTTTTTGGCTGACATTCAGGCAATAATATTCACACTTTCCTCTTGCTTATTAAGATTTTTTTTGAATTGATTTGAAACTTTTATGCTCAGATAGAGTTCAAAGGCTCAGAATTCCTCTTACAAAAGTTGAATTCAAAAAATCAGAACCATGAAAAAATCATTTTTGTCACTTTTCTTTCTTTTCTTTCTCGGGCTTAGTGCCACAAATGGCCTTGCACAGGAATGGCTGCCCCGGAATGATGATAAAAAGATGACGATAGAAAACCTGGCCGATGAATTGATCAGGCAGGACGTAGCACACTGGCGTGTGGTCCTTGCTCAGGCAATTGTTGAATCGGGCTGGAATTTTGACAGCTACCTCTTCAGGCGCACCAACAATTTTATTGGCATGCGTATTCCGTATGCCCGCGAAAGCACACGTGTAGGGAGCTTTAAAGGCTATAGCGTATATGCTACATGGCAGGACTGTGTGAAAGACATTAAACTCTGGCAAGAGCACAACTGGGCCGGAGGAACTGAGGAAGAGTACATCGCACTCATGCATAAAATCTGGTCGGAAAGCCCCAGATATTACAGTGCCGTCCATTCAGTAATAAAGCGCATTGACAATATGCCGGGAATAGCACAACGTGAAAACCTTACACAGTTTTCGGGCTTGATGTGGCAGGCCTACACAAGCTTTAATGATGAAGAAAACAAGAATGACTTGTAAACCCGGTCATTCAACTCTATTTTTAAGGTACGGAAAGTACCCATTCGCAAATGACTCCTTCTACCAAATCAAATCCGGCTCCTGAGCAGGACCCGCTCGAGCAATTTGAATTGCCCGTGCAACTTGTTGTGCACAATGATGACGTGAATACATTTGATTGGGTCATCCAATCATTGATGGAGATTTGCGGTCATAGCTACGAACAAGCGGAGCAGTGTGCCATGATCATTCATTTCAAAGGGAAGTATGCCGTAAAAAAAGGCAGCCATGAGGATATGAATCCGATGCGTATAGCCCTGGTTGACAGAGGAATAAATGCTACCATTGAAGAGCTTTAGGCACTTATGGAAACAAGCGACAAACAGTTAACTCTTCTCGGAAAGAGAAATTTTCACCCTTTCTCACAGGCTTTTGCCGCATTGGTCCTCATTCTCATTTCTACTGCTATTGTGGCCGCCAATCAGACTGAAAATGACAGTGAATGGTATCTTGCCGCCACTTTTTTGCTCTTTTTTACCGTGGCCAATCCCATTCTCGGAATGTTTAAAAAACAATGGAAAAAATATGTGCTCCAGTCGCTTGGCGGCTATGCCGTCCTTTTTCCGGCCAGCATTGTTTTGACCAATATCTGGGCATTGCACGGCATCGGCACATTGCCTACTTTTCAACTTCTTTTTATCGCCACTTTCATTTTCTATTTTCTCACTCTATTTTTGGTGGCTGTATTCCGTTTTTTACTCAGACTCATAAAATCAGCAGACAACAATCCAAAATATCAATGAAGTCATCTTATTCGTACCTCATCGCAATTCTTTTCTTGTCTTTTTCATCTTTTGCACAACTTAGCATCGTCCCCTCAGATATGCCTTCGGCAGGTGATACCTTCAGAGTGTCGACAAGCAACAGCCTCATCTTATTCGACCCCAATGCCACGGGCAGCAGCTACCAATGGGACTTCAGTGATCTGGAGGCCTCGTCTCAACTGATCGATACATTCATCGCTTTTAATGAAGTGCCCGCTAATTTTCTCTTTTTCTTTTTTGGGAAGTCGAATTTAGCGGAGAAGGCCCTTCCTGTACTCCCTTCGATAATCAACGACTCCTTCCCTACCTCACCGGGGTACAATTTCTACATGAAATCTGCGGACCGGTATTCGATGGTGGGTCAGGGATACATGATTCAGGGCATTCCCATTCCGGTTTTATTTGACAATCCCGATGTGATCTACGAATTCCCACTGCTGATGGACAAGCGCGACAGCTCGTATACCGAATTTGCGACTATCATTCCGGGCATCGGAGGTATATACACCCGGCTGACACGCTACAACCATGTGGACGGAAGCGGTACGCTCATTACTCCGCTGGATACTTTCCAGACCCTACGGGTATGTTCAGAGATTCATCGGGTCGATTCGATCAGTTTCAGCGGGATCAACCAGGTAATCTCCAGTGAGTCGGTTGAATACAAATGGCTGGCAAAGAATGAAGGAGTTCCGGTTTTGCAGATCAACACACAGCTTATCATGAACAATGAGGTGCCCACGCTGATCCGCTTCAAAGACAAGTACCGAAAAACAAATACAACTACCGGGATCAAATCGGGCAATGAGGAGGCTGACTGGAAAATCTATCCCGGCATACTTCATCCCGGTGCATCGCTCCACATTGAGCCCCCCGGGCAGAATGGTGCCCTTGAGCTAAGAATAATAGGAATTAACGGGGCAGAAGTTCTTCGCACCAGGATTGACGGAAATGAAAAGCACCTTCTTCAGATTCCGGAGTACCTGAAACCCGGCATTTTCCTGCTTCACATTACTGACTCGCGACAGACATTTACGCAAAAGATTATGATTCTTCGTCCTTAAGCTTTTTTTCTGCCGAAGGTTTATAAATGTATCGTATCGGGATGGAAGGAGGCGCCTTGAAGGGAACCTGCCTGTATTCGTCCTTCAGGGGACCTTCCACTTCATACTTCCAGTAAGGCATCTTTTCAAGCTCCTCGGGTGTGGGCTCTTCGGGCACTTTTCTCTGCCAGTCCACTTTCCAGTATCGGTAAGCAGCGAAAACACCGGCCACAGCACCCAGCATATGCGATTCCCACGAGATGGCCGGATCAATCGGGAAAAGCCCCCAGATAAAACTTCCATAAAGGAAAACAACCATCAGCGCAAGTGCTATGCTCCGCTTTTCCCTGCGCAGGAGCCCCATCAGCAAGAGAAAACTTATCATGCCATAGACAATGCCACTGGCTCCGATATGGTAAGCCGGACGAGCAGCCACCCATACCCATATGCCTGTGAGGAGATAAATCAGTACAAATACTCTGCGAGCAATGCCTGGGTATGCGCTCTTAATCGCAAAAGCCGTTATCAGAAAAGGCAAAGTATTGTTAATCAGGTGAAAGAAGCCGGCATGAATAAAGGGGGCAAAGAGAATGCCCGTCAAACCGCTGAGCGTGCGTGGATACAGCCCCAGAAAAGTCAGCTCTACATGGCCAAAATACTGGATCAACTGCACAAGCCACATGATGGCTATCATGATCAGGGGGGCTTTCAAATCCCTTATTATTTCGCTTTTCTTCTTTGATTTCATTCGGGATATTCAACCTGCCAATGTCAAAAATCGTTTGACTTATACACGACCAAGTTAAATATAGATTTTGTTCTTAAGGTATATTTCGCTATATTAAATAGGCATACAAAAAATAGCTTGCTTATGAACCTGCACAACTCCATCACCCTGTTTCTTGACCCCAGCTCTTCGGTAGCAAAAAAAACACGTGCAACCGCCCTTGGGCTCACCGATTATGTGCATGAGATCGACCTGAGAACCGAGAAAATGACACCCACCAGGTGGCGTCAGATTTTAGATGCTTTGGGCATGCCCCCCAAGCAAATTTTGAACAAAGCCCACCCCCGGTATCAGCGCTATATCCGGGGCCGCACTTTCAGTGATCAGGACTGGTTGTTTATACTTGTAAACCACCCCGAAATGCTGCGGGCACCGATTGCCCTGCAAGGCAAGAAAGCCGTGCTTTGCGAAAACCCCAATGACATCTACAAGATCGTGAGAAGGGTTGCTGTCTGACTTAGATTTCTTTCTTTTCCGATTCGACCACGTTCCAGGGCTCATCATTTAGCAGAATCGTATTCATGTCCTGCATACGCAGTGTAAATTGTGCCTCACTTCCATCAAAAAAGATCAGTCGAAGGAGGAACTGCTCCATCACTTCATTCACTTCCCACTGACCCTTCAGATTGGCTTTCCCCGATTCGAATGTGCGCAGTTTGTGCTTCTCACTGACTTCGCCAAATTCTGCTTCAAAACTGTCAAGCTCCGAAAAGCGAAAAGCAACAGGCTTGTCTCTGCCGGGTACACTTTGTCTGATCAGCATTTTGCCCCGGAGGTAAGCGGTCCACTCTCCGCAGCCGTCTTCTTTAACCGGTTCGAAAAAGTCGAGGCTTTGCACCAGGTCTTCCACAAAGTCCATATGCAAATCCGAAAAATTTTCAGGAGTGGAAATAGCTGCGGCAAGTACACCGCCTCCGAAAGGCGACAAAACTCCAATGCCAAAACCCCGTGCCGGGTTACCTTCGGCCTTGCCCTTGTAGTTTGCCATCACCTTGTCTTCACTCAGGTCCTTCAGTTTTCCGTCAACCTGAATATTGTAACCTGAATCGTCAAAAAAACCGGCATACATTTCGGTTTTCATTTCTTCCAAGGAGTGGTTGTGATGATAGAGCATCATCATGAGCCCCTTCAGCCCGGGATGGCCAAATACATAACCAATTTGCAAATGCCTGTACTTCACATCATCGGCAAGCATAAGCTCAAATCCGTGTTCTTCGTCTGTAATTTTCTGCATACTGAAAGAGCGCTTCTTCTTGAGTGTAAAAATCGGCAATTTAACGCGGGTCAGGTATTCAAAGTTCATT
Organism: Chitinophagales bacterium; assembly: GCA_015487695.1. GTDB lineage: Bacteria > Bacteroidota > Bacteroidia > Chitinophagales > S012-47 > S012-47. The sequence goes on along the minus strand of WFPF01000035.1, from coordinate 31,887 downwards.
CAACTGCTTTGCCTAATTTTGATAGCGGAGGATCAAGCATTCAGGGATATGAATTTCAACTATTTGAGAATCAATTTTGGCGAAGATGAAGAGTTTATCGTAGAATTGCTGCGCAGCATGATCCCCGACATTGATTTGAAGATTGAAGAACTGGAGATCTCCGTTTTGCAGAACAATTCCGGTCAGTGCCACAGACTCATTCACAACCTCAAATCCTCAATGGCAATGCTCTCTCTCGATTCTGTCATTCAGCAGTTGAATGCCATTGACAAAGAGGCCAGGCAGGGCAAAAACCTTCATGTTTTTTCTGATAATGTAAGGGAAATAGCAGCCCTTTGGGAGGCTGCAAAGGAGGATATCCATCAGTATTGCGAGAAGAAAAGAGGAATAAAGTGAAGGGCCGGGCAAAAATGAGAAACAAGCCCTTCCGGCTGAAAGACTACCGCAGCGCCTATCTGCTCATCAAAAGCATGGCCTGGATCACCTTTCTTACGGGCTTGCTGGCCACGCTGGATTTTTACATGCCCGGAAACGCGGAAAGCTATGAGATCATATCTCTGGAATTCAACACCGAATCAGGCCTTGACAGCGACATGGGTCTGATCGTGCATACACGCTCAAAAACGTTTAACTTTCCACTTGACCTGTACCCGCATCTCCGACCGGGAATGACTCTAGTACTTAAGAAAAGTCGCATTTTTGCTGTCCCCCGCTCCTATCAGTTTTATGATGCGTCTCAACTCCGGTATTCGATGGAAGCCACAGGCTTATACGATTTCAACGGACTTTTTCCCAAACTGCTCTTGCTTTCCATCTTTGGCATTCTCTATCGCAACCCGCGTTACTGGATGGTCGGGCTGGTTTTTATAAACTTCGTAATAGCACTGATTATTTCCGGCATTCCGCGTCAGGCCATCCTCTGGATGCTGGTGGCCGGGTCAGTCGGCACATTCATCTTTAACCAGATCATGATTTCGCGCAGACAGAATACAAAGAAGCAGAACTAAGAAGGGCTTCCTTTATATTTGTGGCAAATAATAATCCGTCATTAAATGTTTAAAAATTCCGTCCTCTGTTTTGCCACATTCATCCTCGTACTGGTCTCCTGCAACACTTCTGAAAACAAGCAACCGCAAAAAAACAGTCCAATGAAAAATCTCTTTCATGACCCCCACTCCTTTGCCATTCCCTCAGAAGCCGTAATTACCCATCTGAGCTGGGATGCTGTTGTTGATTTTGAAAATAAAAGCATTGAAGGTGTAGCCCGCTATACCATTGACAATAAAAGCGGTACGGACCGGATACTCTTCGACACGCGCGATTTGATCATTCATAAAGTAACAAGAGGAAAGGAAGAAAAAGAGACGAGCTTTGAACTGGGAGAAGAGAAAGAGTTTCTGGGGCAAGCCCTCAGGGTATCTATCACTCCGGAAACACAGTATGTAAATATTTACTACAAAAGCAAGCCCGAAGCAGCGGCCGTGCAGTGGCTCACACCACAACAAACAGCCGACAAAAAGCATCCCTACCTTTTCACACAATCGCAGGCCATCCTGGCGCGTACGTGGATACCCATACAGGACAGTCCCGGCATTCGTTTTACCTACGATGCCCACGTAAAGGTTCCTTCGGAAATGCTCAGCCTCATGAGTGCTTCCAATCCTCAGGAAAAGAACGAATCGGGAGAATACGACTATGAAATGAATCAGCCCATTCCGGCCTATCTCATGGCGTTGGTGATCGGAGACGTGGTGTTCAGGCCCATTGATGAGCGAACCGGAGTGTATGCCGAGAAATCCATCATTGATGCGGCCCACTGGGAGTTTGAAGATATGGATGAGATGCTACATGCGGCCGAAGAACTATACGGACCCTACCGTTGGGATCGTTATGATGTAATCGTGCTGCCCCCGAGCTTTCCTTTCGGAGGAATGGAAAACCCGCGACTGACCTTTGCTACCCCCACCATCCTGGCCGGTGACCGCTCGCTTACCTCGCTCATTGCTCATGAGATGGCGCACTCGTGGAGCGGAAATCTGGTAACAAATGCCACCTGGAATGACTTTTGGCTCAACGAAGGCTTCACAACCTACTTCGAGAAACGAATTATGGAAAAAGTGTACGGGGCCGATTATGCCAAAATGCTCTGGGCACTCAGTTATCAGGACCTGCAAACAGACCTGAAAGACCTGAAAGAAGAAGGATTGTGGAATGATACCAAGCTAAAACTGGATTTGGAAGGAAGGAACCCGGATGACGGAATGACCAATATAGCCTATGACAAAGGGTCACTTTTTTTGCTGCATATCGAGCGGATCACAGGGCGCGAGACTTTCGACAATTTTCTTAAGAACTACTTCAGTGACAATGCTTTCAAATCAATGACCACCGAAGCATTTCTGGAATATCTCAATGAACACCTCATTAAAGGTGATTCGATGCTGGCCAGGCGCATCAATGCCGATGCTTGGATTTACCAGCCCGGGCTGCCCGAAGATCATCCGGTAGTTAAAACCGACCGCTTTGAAAAAGTAGAAGAAAGTATCAAAGCCTGGCTCGGAGGCACCCCGGCTCAGGACTTGCCTACCGATAAATGGACCACACACGAGTGGCTTCACTTCCTGCGCAAAATGCCCGAAGACCTCAGCAAAACGCAAATGAGTGAACTGGACGAGGCATTTCACTTTACCGACAGCGGCAATTCGGAAATTCTGGCAGAATGGTTTCAGCTGGCCATTGAGCATCAATACGAAGCAGCCTATCCGCGTCTGAAAGCCTTCCTCATTCAGGTGGGCCGCAGAAAATTTCTCAAACCGCTTTATGAAGAGCTTGCCAAGACACCGGAAGGACTGAAGATGGCCCGTGAAATATATAAGGATGCCCGGCCGAATTACCACTCGGTGAGCTACGAAACCATTGACGAAATTTTGGATTGGAAGCCCTCTGAAGGTCAGAATAACTAAAGGGCCGGGGGCCACGCTAAGAAATGCAGCAATGACCGGGGAATACCGCAAACGCTTGGAGAAGGCCCGTCAAAACGAGGCTGCAAACAAGAAGCTTGCACAGCGCTTGAAGAAGAAAAAGCCCAGCGACCTGGACCGTTTCATCAACGACCGGGATGAAGCTGCGTTTGCATGCACCGACTGTTTGCAATGTGCCAACTGCTGCAAGACTACCGGGCCGAAATTTACAGACCGGGATATCGACCGAATAGCCAGGCACCTGGGCATGAAAGCCGTGCTTTTCATGCAGCGCTACTTGAAAAAAGACGAAGACGGGGATTTGGTATTGAAGGTTTTGCCCTGCCCCTTCCTTGCAGACGATAATTATTGTTCCATCTATGAAGTAAGGCCGAAAGCATGTGCCGACTACCCGCACACCCGACATCGAAAGATGTACAAACATATGCTGCTCGTGCAGCGCAACAGCCTGATCTGCCCCGCTGTGGCGCTCATCTTTGAGAAACTTGAAGAGCACTATGCCTAGTGCATTAAAAAATGCCCGTCAACCACTCGTTGACGTTCCAGCCCGTAAGTGCATAAATACCAAAAAAGAAAAGAGACCATCCCAGAAAGGAGAAGAACATATAGGTAAAGAGCTCGCGCCAGTGGTATCCGAGGGCCAGCCCTGCAATGGTTCCCACCGGGACGGTAAGTAAAACAGGAGTTAAAACCGCAATGCCCAGCAAGCCGTGGTGATGCTTGATCCTGATGATTAAGCGGGAAGTTCTGTTGACACGAAACATTTTTTTTCCTTTTCTCCTGCGAACAGCCATAATGCGTTTTCGAAGAAATTCCTCGGCCAGGGTGTATACAGCCACGCCCAGCATACCTCCAACGGTGCATGCGATTACGGACCAGAGAAAGCCAAGCCCCATTCCGAGTGCCATCATCACAGCCACCACATACTTAAACCCGGCCATCAGCAGCACTGATATCAACTTATACAGTTCGGGCATTTCTTTGCTGTTTTCTTTTTCCCAAGCATGTCGGGATTGCTACAGGAACACTCCCGCCTCGTAAAAGATGCACTTAAAATTATAAATCCTTGGAGAAATAAAAAGCCGGAAGGCTCAGGTGCTGCTTTCGCTTGTCCTTATTTTTGCGCAGCGGCCAGATCTTTCATATAAGCAATGACGGCATAGCGAATATCCTTTCTCAGTATCTCCTCTTCTCCGGGTTCTTCCACCTCGATTATATCCTTGTTTTCCCTGTTCAGGAATCCCAGATTGCTTTCCATTCCCGAAAGCAGGAATGCCGGCATCGCAATGGTATAGACCCGGTTTTTATCGATGGGTTCCCCCTTAATCATCCAAAGGTTTCTCCTGCTATCCGCACTGATATTGGCCCATTGAAGGTATCCTCCGTTTCCCCGGTTCCGTCTTCCGACATTAAGCACTTTTTCGAGCAGTTCCCCCTTGATTTTCACCTTCAGAATAGCTCCACCGTAAGGCAGTGTTCGCAGCACATCATACTGGGTTATTTCTCCCCTGAGCACATCATCCACACGGATGGACCCTGAATTAAGAATAGCTGCTTCGGCTCCGGGAACCGCTTTCAACATAGCCCTTGCTATCAATTGTGCCAGGTTGCTCGGACGATTTCGAACCGTGGCTTCGAGCCCGTCCAGCCCTTCGGGGGGTGCTGTCATCAGCACTTCGTTGGGGTCCACATTCATTTTCCGGAATATTTCATCCTGCACCTTCAGCCATTTTTTCACTACTCTGAGCGTAGCCGTATCCTCCGCAATGTGTTCATCGATAACTTTCAACTCGGAGTGAATATCGACCCGGCCCCCGGCATCGATGCGTATATGATGAATATAGATGCTCCGGGCATTGGCATCGGCCTTGGCAACCAGAGTCCCCTGAATATCAAAAAACATATGCTCATGATCGTGTCCCCCGATAATCAAATTAATCCGGGGATATTTTCGGGCATACATTGTATCGTCATGATAGTCAAGGTGGGTAATTGCAAGCACGGCATCAGCCGATTGCAGGGAATCGAGCATCTCTCTGATTTTCTTCTCTACCGGAGCATATATAACCCAGTCTTTACGGGTAAAGGGGAGTGTCACTCCAAAAATCCCGAGTTCGGCCACATGACCCTCTGCATTGCTGAACTTTCGCTTTACAAAAGAAGGAATATTGACAATGCGTCCGTTTTTCATTTCCTGAAACGGAAGGGTATCATTGCCCACCTTCTGAAACACATTGGCCGTGGTATATTCAAATTCCGAGGCATAGATTCTTTCCTGCAGAGCATCGCGATTGAGATCAAATTCATGATTCCCGAAAGTGACGAGATCAATGCCGGCAGCATTAAAAACCTCTATCATTTGCATACCGCTGATGCGTTTGCCATTTAATTTAAGAGTTCCGAGAAGAGAAGGACTGAGAAAATCCCCGGCTACTACCGCCAGGGTATTGGGATTCCTTTCTTTTTCCTCTCTGATCACATGAGCTACGCGGGCCATGCCGCCATATCGCCCACCGTCTACGGGAGCAATTTCATAAACGTCATTAAGCTGAATGACGGTAATATCAATTGCCTCGCTCTTCGATCCTTTTGAGCCGGAGCAGGACGCAAGGGCAAGAACAAAAACGCAAAGGAGGAAAAAACGCACTCTTCTTGGTAACATTGCTTTGTATTTTAGCGCAAAGGTAGTCACTTAGGAAAAGGGCAGAGAATGCAAAAATTCGTCAAATGCGATGAGCTGAACGTTAAAAATCTCAAAGCCAACACATGCTGAACCTATTCGGAGCAATTTCCTTTGTATTTTAACATTTATACGAATCAACACCTTTCTTATCAACTAAAATCAGACATGCAAAGAATCTTAATAAGCGGAATACTGGCCTTGCTTTTTTCAGTCAACGCCCGGGCCCAGATTGACACTGGGCTGGTAAAGGCTCAGAAAAAGATGGATGCCGCCATCGCCATTATTTCTCAACAATACGTTGAAGATCTGGATGCAGATAAAATAGTGGAAGATGCTATAAGCGGGATCATGAAAGAACTGGACCCGCATTCGGTTTACATTCCTGCAAAGAGGGTAAAATCTGAAAATCAGAAGCTTGCCAGCGAATTTGAAGGCATCGGGATTTACTTCAATATTCTCAACGACACTATTATCGTGGTAAGTCCCATTTCGGGAGGGCCTTCGGAGAAACTCGGGATCATGGCGGGAGATCAGATCATCGAGATCAACAAGGAGAATGTGGCGGGCGTAAATATTTCGAATGACGGAGTAAGGGAGAGGCTTCTGGGCAAGTCGGGCTCGGTTGTCAATGTCGGAATCAAAAGAAACGGAGTGAGCGATCTGCTCTACTTTGACATCGTGCGCGATAAAATTCCGCTCTACAGCATCGATGCCAGTTATATGGCCACACCAAAAACAGGCTACATAAAAGTAAATCGTTTTGCCGCATCCACATCCAAGGAATTCAGGCAGAAGCTTCACGAGCTGAAAGAGCAGGGCATGGAAAACCTCATCCTTGACCTTACGGGCAACGGAGGAGGCTATCTGTACACGGCATTTGAACTGGCCGATGAATTCCTTGAATGGGGAAAAATGATCGTATACACGGAAGGTGAGCACTCACCCAAGCGTCCGCTCCGGGCCTCATCCCGCGGTGATTTCGAAAGCGGAAAACTTATTGTCTTGATTGATGAGGGATCGGCATCGGCCAGTGAAATCGTTTCCGGGGCCATTCAGGACTGGGACCGCGGCCTGGTTGTGGGAAGAAGAAGCTTCGGCAAAGGGCTGGTACAGAAACCGTACACGCTTCCGGACGGCAGCGAGATTCGCCTGACCATTGCCAAATACTTTACACCTACCGGCCGCTGCATTCAAAAGCCCTATGACAAAGGGAAAAAATCAGACTACTACAAAGAAACCTTCAGGCGTTTTGAACACGGTGAACTTACCCATGCCGACAGCCTTCACTTCCCTGATTCGCTGAGATACTACACCCCTAACAAGCGTGTAGTCTACGGAGGTGGTGGCATTATGCCCGACATTTTTGTTCCGCTTGATACGAGCCAAAACTCCGATTACCTGCGGGATGTGACCCGCAAAGGCATCCTGAATAAGTTTGCACTTACCTATGTCAATAAAAACAGGGAAGAAATACTAAGCCGTTATCCGGAGGTAAACAGCTTTAAAAAGAATTTTCCGATGGATAAGATTATGGCTGATTTTATTGAATTTGCCGAAAAGGAAGGCATTGCCCGCAATGATGATCAGATTGAAAAATCGGAATTGCTATTAACTACTCAGTTAAAGGCATTGATTGCACGTGATCTCTGGGATGTCAATGCTTATTATCAGGTATTCAACGACTATCGTCACGATTTTCGGAAAGCGTTGGAAGTAATGGACAATGAAGAAATCTTCAAAGAGCTTCGTGTTGAAAAATAGTCACTATCAAAAAGAGAAGTGAACAAGAAATTTTCACCCGTTGGAAGTGGAAGACCGGCAAAGTCGTGGGAACCTATGGGCTGTGCCCTGCTCGCCTATCTGGACGGTCATCGGCAGGAAGTGATTGTCAATAAATCGCTTTTCGGATCTTTTGAAGTACCCGTCTCCATTTACTTTCGCGATCAGGACGCCCTGCCCGAAGCCGAAAACTTTGCGCTGAGCTTGTGCCGGGGCAAGATTCTCGACATCGGAGCAGGCAGCGGCTGCCACTCGCTGATCCTGCAGGAGGAAGAAGCGGATGTAACAAGCATGGACATTTCGCCTATGAATATTGAGGTAATGAAACGCCAGGGGCTGAAAAAGGTGATCCGTGCAAATATTTTTGAATATACGGAACAGCGCTTCGATACACTGCTGATGCTGATGAACGGCATTGGACTCACAGAAGATTTAGAAGGGCTGGAGCACTTTCTTGACCATGCCCATAAGCTGATTCGCCCCGGAGGTCGCCTGATCTTTGACTCTACGGATATGAGTGTGGAGATTCCGGATGCTGTAAATAAAAACAAAGAGGAAAAGTATTTCGGGACGGTGAAATACAGCATGCAATGGCGAAACATTGAAGGCGCTCCATTTAAATGGCTTTATGTAGCACCTCCTCCTCTGCGCATGGCTTGCAAAAAAACGGGTTGGGAAATGCAGATCGTATTTGAAGATAATGACGGCCACTTCCTGGTCCTGCTCCACGAATCAGCTTAAGTACTTCCGTTTAAAGACAATTAAGTCGGATATATCGAGGGGTTTCAAAGTATAATCGTCCACGTCTTCGTAGGTGGCCGCTTTGGCCTTATCGTGCTTGTAGACAGACGAAGTGAGAATGATGATGTAAATCTTTTTCCCTACCTGGTCTTTGATCTCCTTGTATTCTTCCAGAAAATCCCACCCCGACATAATCGGCATATTAATATCCAGAAAAATAAGATCCGGAATGGGCCCGTTGCCATTGATCCCCTCCTTGATCAAATCCAATGCCTCGCGTGCACCCGTTACCGAAAGTATGCGGTCTGCAATGCGAGCATCTTCCAGCGTTTTCACACTGACAAAATTGCTGATCTCATCATCATCCACAAAAAGGACTACTTTTTCATTCTTTGCTTCACCATTCATCTGGTCATAAAACTATTAAATAATAAATGGAGAGGGAAAGACCGGAGAGAATTTTATTGACTTAGTCTTTCAAAAAAGCCTTTTACGGTAGCTATTGATAGTGGTTTCGAGATATAATCCACCACTACCCGGTATTTATCGGCCCTTTCCTTGTCTTTTTGGAATACAGAGGAAGACAGAATGGCCACTTTTGTCTGAAGCTGGTGCTTCTTTACAAGGGGATCAAGCTCATCCAGAAACTCCCAGCCGTTCATTACCGGCATATTGATATCCAGAAAAATGACAGAAGGAATGTCTTCCGGACGATTTTCAGCTATGGCCCTTTCTATATCATCCATTGCCACGCGCCCGTTCAGATAGGAGCGCATCTTTTCACTTACGTTGGATGACTTTATGACTTTTTCGCAGAGAAAATTATTGATGTCGTCATCATCTATCACGACCACCAGATTGTGTTTCTTTGTTTCTTCCCCCATGTAACACAGCTTAATGCCTAAAGATAAATTTATTTAATATTAAGTCAACTACTTGCGCATAAATACCCCCATAAATATGTGCAATGTCTTTAATTCATCAATATGCCTACAATTTACTCCAAGTAAAGCAATGAAAGTTACTTATTTTTAAATTTAATGTTTAAAGGATACCCTGATACCAAGCGCAAGACCGTTTTTTACTGAATTCACGATATATTGTACAAAAAATTCAACATATGAAGAAAGCAGGCATTCTTTTCCTACTCCTCATCACCCTGGCACTTACTTATGTTTTGAATCACTCGATGGGCAAAATGCCTGCTTTTGGAAAATTCATGGATCCCTTTTCGGGTTTTTGGCAGAATTCCGAATGGGAAGAGCAGACACCTGATTTGCAAAAACTTGATTTTCCGGTTAAAGAGGGAGTGAGCATCTATGTGGACGAGCGCAAGGTTCCACATATTTTTGCTTCGAACGATCATGACCTCTATTTTGCCGAGGGTTATATGCACGCAAGCATGCGGCTCTTTCAAATGGACTTTATGGTGCGTGTGGCAAGTGGAAGGCTCAGCGAGATACTCGGGCCGGATGCGCTTCGCATCGACCGCTACTTTCGAAGAATCGGCTTCGGACCCTCCGTAAAGGAATCGATGAAGGAATTGCAGAAGGATCCCATGGTGAAAGACGCAATCGATGCTTATACCGAAGGAGTAAATGCCTACATTGCATCACTTGAATACAAAGACTACCCCGTAGAATACAAACTGCTGGATGCAAAGCCGGAGCCGTGGTCTGCCGATAAAATCGCTTACATGCTTCGCCTGATGTCATACAATCTGGTGGGTAAAGACGATGATCTTGAAATGACCAATGCCCTGAAATTTTACGGACGTGAAATATTCAGCGAGATATATCCTGATTTCCCCGATTCACTCGATCCGATTGTGCCGGCAGGTACCTCTTTCCCGGAGGATACTTTTCATCTCTCGCCTCCGCCCGATTATATCCCAACCGAGCTGATAGCTCTGAACCGAAGCATGCAACCCAACCCGCACAACGGTTCGAACAACTGGGCCGTGGCACCCTGGAAAAGCAAAGACGGTGTGGCCATGCTGGCAAACGATCCCCACCTGGGCCTCCACCTTCCTGCCTTTTGGTTCGAAATGCAACTGCACAGCCCGAATCAAAACGTGTACGGTGCCAGCCTGCCGGGCACACCGGGGGTTGTCTTTGGTTTCAATGATAAAATTGCATGGGGGGTCACCAATGCCGGACGCGATGTGAAGGATTGGTATAAATTGCGATTTACGGATAAAAGCCGCAGGGAGTACATCTATGACGAATCTGTCCGCCCGACCCATACGGAAGTAGAAGAAATCAAGATCAAAGGAGCTCCTTCATTTTACGATACCATCTTATACAGCCATTACGGGCCGGTTGTCTATGACCGAAACTACGGCTACACCCGCGACAGCCTGCGAACCGGACTGGCCATGAAGTGGAAAGCCCTTGATCCGGGTGATGAGATCAAAACCTTCCTACTTCTCAACCGGGCAGAGAATTACAGCGACTATAAAAAGGCCATCTCCTATTTTGAAGTACCTGCACAGAATTTCGTTTTTGCTTCCAAAGACGATACCATTGCCATTTGGCAGCAGGGTGCATTCCCCCTCCGCTGGAAGGAACAGGGTAAATTCATAATGGATGGCTCGGACTCGCGCTACGAATGGTCCGGAATGATCCCTCAGCAAGACAACCCGCACATCGTCAATCCCGGGCGTGGATTTGTCAGCTCGGCCAATCAGCATCCTACCGACTCCACTTATCCGTATTACTACAATGGCGATTTTGAATACTTCAGAAACAGAAGAGTGAACAATATGCTCTATGCTGCCGATTCGCACAGCATCAGCAAAGAAAGCTTCCAGCGCATGCACACTGATAACATGAGCCTTTATGCCGAAGCCATACTTGAGTTGGCTCTGCCCAAGCTGGAAAAAGAAAGCTGGGGCGATCGTGGCACAGACCTCTTGAATTCATTGCGATATTGGGATCATTATTACGGCCCCGATGATCAGGAGCCCGTTTATTTTGAGATTTTCTGGAAGCATTTTGCAAATCTTCTGGCCGAAAAAGGCCGAAGCAATCACATCCGGCTGCCACAGCCCGAGAAGTATGTAGTAATCCTGCTTGCACAGAAGAATCCTGCGCATCGTCTCTTCGACCTGGACTCCACAAGCAAGAAAGAAAATGTGGGCGACCTCTTTGTCATGGCATTCGAAAAAACAATCGAAGAAGTGAAAAAACTGGAATCCGAGAATGGTGAGACCCCTACCTGGGCTGCATTCAAGAACACAACTGTAGAGCACTGGATTTCAGCCCTCGAAGCATTCTCCGTGTCAAACATTCATATTGGTGGCAACTACGGCATTGTAAATGCTACGGCTCATAATCATGGCCCCAGCTGGCGCATGATCGTTTCCCTTGAAAATCCGACCCGGGCCTGGATTGTGATACCGGGCGGTCAGTCGGGCAATCCGGGCAGTCCGTACTACAGCAACCAGATAGAAGCCTGGGCCGAAGGACGCTACTTCGAAGCCCGCTTCCTGCAGGAAGCTCCGAAAGGCAATTCTTCTTCTTTTAAAACGATAAAAATTGAAGCAAAATGAAATTTATAGTAAGCTTGTTTATCATCAGTATTGCCAGTTATTTCCTTCAACTGACATTGCCCTGGTACAGCATTGCAATCATGCCGTTTCTTCTTGGAGCATTTTTCTCCGGCAAAGCGCGTGGAGCATTCTTTGCGGGTTTCCTTTCCATCGCTCTTCTTTGGGGTACGCTTGCCCTGATGATTCACTATCAGTCAGGGGGTGTGCTGAGCATCAAGATTGCCGAACTCTTTAAAGTGGGTTCTCCGACCCTTCTCATCCTGCTTACCGCTTTTACCGGGGGGCTTGTGGGGGGGCTCTGGGGATGGACCGGATATGCCCTTCGTTCTCTTTTCGTAAAACGAAAACGGGCATCGGGGCGTTACGACATCGCCTGATCTTTGTCCGGCACTGCTGCTCAAATCATAAGTCATGAATAAGGCTTCTGCCCATGCGGCCCTTCTCAAAGCAGAGGCTTATCGCCTCGGATTTGACTTTGTCGGGATTTCAAAAGCCGAATTTCTTGAAGAAGAAGCGCCCAGGCTCGAGTCCTGGCTTCGCCAGGGGCGTCATGGCAAGATGAAGTATATGGAAAATCACTTCGACAAGAGACTGGATCCGCGGAAGCTGGTGGACGGTGCCCGCTCGGTAGTGACCCTGCTCTACAACTACTACCCCGAAGAAAAACAACAAGACCCCGAGGCCCCTAAAATTGCAAAGTACGCCTATGGAGAGGATTACCACTTCGTAATTAAAGACAAACTACGGATGCTCATGGCCTTTCTTGAGTGCGAAATCGGAAGTATATCGGGAAGGGCCTTTGTAGATTCGGCCCCCGTGATGGAAAGAGCCTGGGCACGAAAGAGCGGAGCCGGGTGGATAGGCAAAAACAGTTTGCTCCTGCGCAAAGGACATGGCTCCTATTCGTTTCTGGCCGAGTTAATCATCGACCTGGAACTCGAGGCGGACGGACCCGTGAAAGACTATTGCGGGACCTGTACCCGCTGCATGGATGCCTGCCCCACCGATGCCATATACGAGCCATACAAAGTAGATGCCCGCAGATGTATCTCCTACCTTAGCATCGAACTGCGAGACAAGGAAATCCCTGAAAGCTTTGAAGGTAAGATGGAAAACTGGGCATTCGGCTGCGATATCTGTCAGGAAGTCTGTCCGTGGAACCGCTTTGCAAGCCCCCATAAGGAAGAGCGCTTCAAAGCCAGTCAGGAGATGCTTGAGATGAATGCGGAAGAGTGGTTCGAGATTAGCCGGGAAGTTTTTAACGGACTTTTTCGGAAATCCGCATTAAAAAGAAGCGGATTTGAGGGGCTCAAAAGAAATCTGAAGTTCTTACAAAGAAGCGCAAAATAGAAAAGGTTGTCAGTAGTTGACAACCTTTTCCAAAATACCCCACGTAATGAAAAATTAAATTAGCTTTTTGTAGATGCTATGTTATAGCTATGCATTATATATTGCCATTTAATTCTGTAAATGGTCATTTTTTATCGGTGAACGGAATGATTTCCGGGATAATCGGCTGCTTCATGAAAAAAAATCGCAAAATCCGGAAACCTTACACTCATAGATTTCTGTTTCACCGGCACTCAAAATAGAGAACTGCAATCTTCCTCAGCCTGTCAATTCATTTATTTCATATTTCTTACACCTGAAAGGAAGCACCCGTAAAGGGAAAACAATAGCCCCTTATGCTGGGTATATTTGTTACAGTTAGTGAAAAAATAGCTGCTGCCGGTTTTGGTAGAGTTTTCCGGCAGCGGCTTTTTTCCGCCTTTTCCGAACATACCCCACATTATTGATTTGACAAGGCCGTTTTTCTTCTGATTATCTTTGTCGCCTATGCAACCCCCCAAAAAGATACTGATCCTCCGGTTCAGTTCCATAGGCGACATTGTGCTGACCAGTGCCCTCGTCCGCTGTCTGAAAAAGGAGCTCCCCGACTCCGAAGTCCATTACGCCACAAAGTCTCGCTATGCCTCGATTGTAAAAAACAATCCGAACATCGACAAAATACATCTGCTGAGCGACTCCCTTCCCTCACTGATTCGGAAGTTAAGGCGAGAAAATTTCGACTTCATCGTTGATTTGCACAAAAACTTACGTACCCTTCTTATAAAAGCCGCCCTTCTAAAAAGATCGGCAAGCTTTCCAAAGCAAAATTTCCGGAAGTTTCTGCTTATACATTTCAAAATGCATCCTCTGCAAACAGAGCATGTAGTTGATCGCTACTTCCAGGCCGTAAAGAAACTGGGTGTCAGAAACGATGGCAAAGGCCTTGATTTCTTCATTCCGTCCGAAGACCGGCTTTCGCTGAGAGAACTGCCGGAAAGCCACCGGAGTGACTATGTGGCGGTAGTGATCGCAGCCACCTATACAACTAAGCGGTTTCCTGAAACAAAGTTACTTTCAGTCATTGACCGATTGAAGAGCCCTGTGATACTTATCGGTGGGCCGGCTGAAAAAGAAATGGGACAACGCATTGCCGATGCGCGTCCGGGCAAAGTATTCAATGCCTGCGGAAAGTACAATCTGGAACAGTCGGCCTGGCTCCTGCAGCATGCGCGCAAAGTGCTGAGCAACGACACGGGAATGATGCACATAGCCGCGGCACTTCAAAAACAGATTTCACTTACCTGGGGCAATACGGTGCCGGCCTTTGGTATGTCTCCGTATTTCGGCAACGGACCGGGTCGGGAATATCGCTTCGAGGTGAAGGACCTGCCCTGCCGCCCATGCAGTAAGCTGGGATACGAAAAATGTCCGAAAAATCATTTCCGCTGCATGATGGATCAGGATGAAGAGACCATCGCCTCCTCTCTCCGAAACAATTAGTGGCCATATACCCGGCCAATGATTGCATTTTTTTATGAAAAGAAAGGTGATATCAATCATCCTCAATCAAAGGGGTAATCCTTTGGCAGTCAGCCCTGCAAAAAGTATATTTAACATCCTTTTAATTTTTTACTCATCATAAAAACAATGTGCCATGGCAGAATTTGATCTGAAGCATATAAAAAACATTGCATTGGTTGGCCACTCGGGTAGCGGCAAGACCACGCTTGCCGAAACCATGCTTTTTGAGTCGGGAATGATTAACAGAAGAGGAAGTATTGAGGAAGGAAATACTGTTTCCGACTATACTGAAATCGAAAAGGAGCGGGGAAACTCGCTTTTTTCATCCGTAATGCATGCCAACTGGCGTGGATTTAAAATTAACATCATTGACACACCGGGCCTCGATGACTTCGTTGGAGAAGTGGTTTCGGCTCTTCGCGTTGCCGATACTGCCGTGCTGGTACTGAATGCTCAGTTTGGGGTGGAAGTAAGCACCGAGTTGCAATGGGAATACATCGAAAACTACAAGACACCTACCATCATTGCAATAAACCAGTTGGACACGGAAAAGGCCGATTTCGACCTCACCGTGGATCAGTCCAAAGAACGCTTCGGAAATAAAGTAACCGTGGTGCAGTATCCTCTCAATCAGGGCAATGATTTTGACACGATCATCGACCTGTTAAAGATGACCATGTATAAGTTTCCAGCCGAAGGAGGAAAACCAGAAAAGCTCCCTATTCCCGACAGTGAGCGGGAGCGTGCGGACAGACTGCACAATGAGCTGGTAGAAGCCATTGCAGAGAATGACGAAGGGCTGATGGAACTCTATTTCGAAAAAGGAGAGCTCGATGAAGACGAGATGAGGAAGGGCTTGCGCTCGGCCATGATCAACCACGACATATTCCCGCTTTTCTGTTTGTCGGCTAAGAAGAACATGGGAAGCGGCCGGCTGATGGGCTTTATCGATAACGTGGCACCCAGTGCCAACGAGATGCCTCCCGAAAAACTGAAAAATGGAGAAGAGCTGCCTTGTGATCCCAATGCCAAGACAGCCCTTTTTATTTTTAAAACGATCAGTGAGCCCCACCTGGGTGAGATGTCCTTTTACAAAGTGCAGTCAGGGATTATTTCGACTCCCAAAGACCTTGAAAACAGCCAGACCAAAAGCTCGGAACGTATCAACCAGCTTTTCGTGATGCAGGGGAAAACCCGGGAATCGGTGGACAGCATGGATGCCGGAGACATAGGCGCTACGGTAAAACTCAAAAACACCCATACCAACAACACCTTGCACGACAAGGGTTTCAATGTGACGATTGAACCCATTGCATATCCGGAGCCTCAGATCAGAATGGCCATCAAGCCTGCCCGCAAGGGAGAAGAAGAGAAACTGGCCCAGGCGCTGCATCACCTTCAGGATGAAGATCCCACCATACGGGTAGAGCAGTCACAGGAACTCAAGCAGACGATTGTCTACGGAATGGGCGAACTGCAATTTTATATCCTGAAATGGAAAATGGAACACCTTTATCACATACAGGTGGAATTTGAAGAGCCCCGGATCCCCTACCGGGAAACGATACAAAAGAAAGTGGATACCAGTTACCGGCATAAAAAACAATCAGGTGGTGCCGGGCAATTTGCCGAAGTACACATGCGGGTCGAACCGTATCAGGAAGGTGTCACTCCCCCGCCCTCAGATTTTACCGTCCGCGGGAAAGAAGAGATCGACCTGCCCTGGGGCGGAAAGCTGGTCTTTTACAATTGCATCGTAGGAGGAGCCATCGACAACCGTTTTATGCCTTCCATACTCAAGGGAGTCATGGAGAAAATGGAAGAAGGCCCCCTCACGGGGAGCTATGTCCGCGATGTTCAGATCAGTATTTATGACGGAAAGATGCATCCGGTTGACTCCAACGATGCCGCTTTCAAAACGGCAGGAAGGATGGCCTTCAGAAATGCCTTCAGGGAAGCCAATCCAAAATTGCTGGAACCCATCTACGAAGTAGAGGTGCTCACGCCTGAAGATGTGATGGGTGAGGTGATGAGTGATTTACAAACAAGGAGAGCCTTGATCATGGGCATGGATGCCGAAGGTCATTATCAGAAAATTACGGCTCGCGTGCCGCTTTCGGAACTCTATAAATACAGTTCTGCATTGCGTTCTGTTTCACAGGGAAGAGCCCGGCACACACGCAAGTTTGTGGAATACGCTCCGGTGCCGGCAGAAGTGCAGCATAAATTGATTGCCGAATATGAAGAGAGCGAAGCGTAAAAGCTGCGAAAGATGCACTTAAAGAAAAAGCCATCCAGCATGAGGATGGCTTTTTTATTTCTTTCGATCAGTGTGTGGCCACCTGATCCAAAATGCGTCTGGCGGCCTCCAGAATCTTGGAATCCTCAATCTCTACAAAACCTCCATGGTAGCCTTTCTCGAAATGTTCTCCCGTAGGTTCTCCATTTCTGAAATTGTATCCACCAAAATAGTTTCTAACCGTTTCCTCAGTAAGGTTCAGCTCTTCAGCTATTTGGTGGATTGCTCCATCGGGCAGCTGATCCTTGATTTTCCGCAGTTCTTCAAATGTTATGACCATAAGACAACGATTTTGATTAACGATAGGTTAATTTAAGACAGATATGGCATTAAATCAATTTTTTAGCCGCCTTTTTCAATTACATTCAGGCATTTTCAATAAGCAGGCTCTTCCGTTGCTTATTGTAACTTTGCAGGGATCAAAAGAAAACGATGAGTATCAGTAAAGAGAAAATTTTAAAGGCATTGTCTCATGTGGAGGACCCTGACTTTAAGCAGGACCTTGTGACCCTTAAGATGATTGAAAACATTCGAATCGAAGGGCAGAAACTGTCATTCACGATCGTGCTTACCACCCCGGCCTGCCCCCTGAAAGATCAGTTGAGAAATGACTGCATAAAGGCCCTACACGAGAGGGTTTCGCCCGACCTCGAAGTGGAAGTTGAATTTTCGAGCCGCGTAACCACCCTGCGTCAGGACCTCAACCTGCTGCCGGGCGTAAAGAACATCATTGCCGTGGCTTCGGGCAAAGGAGGTGTCGGCAAATCCACCGTAGCAGCCAACCTGGCCGTAGCCCTCGCACAGGACGGAGCCCGGGTCGGACTGCTGGATGCCGATATCTACGGTCCTTCGCTCCCAACCATGTTTGGCATTAAAAGCGAACGCCCGCAGGTGAAACAATCCGGTGACAAACATCTCATCATTCCCATCGAGCGCTACGGTGTCAAACTGCTTTCCATCGGACTATTGATTGACGAGATGCAGGCCGTGGTATGGCGCGGTCCCATGGCCAGCTCGGCCCTGCGGCAGTTTGTTACGGATGTGGACTGGGGCGAACTCGATTATCTGATTCTTGACCTGCCACCCGGAACGGGAGACATACACCTCACCGTGGTGCAAACCATGCCGGTCACGGGTGCCCTGATTGTGACCACCCCCCAGGAAGTAGCCATGGCCGATGCGCGCAAAGGTGTTGCCATGTTCAAAATGGCCCAGATCAAAGTACCCATACTCGGAGTGGTCGAAAACATGTCCTATTTCACACCACCCGAATTGCCAGACAAAAAATACCATCTCTTTGGGAAAGGGGGCGGAGAAAAGCTGGCCGAGCAGTTTGATATTCCCCTTCTGGCCGAGCTCCCGCTGGTCGAAAGCATTCGCGAGGGCGGAGACTCGGGCATGCCTGCCTCACTGCAAAACGAAGAGGTGGAACTTGCATTTCAGGATCTTGCGCGAAATCTGGCCCGGCAGGTTTCGCTGCGCAATGCCAATCAGGAAGCCACAAAAACCGTTGAGGTCAGCAATTAATCCTGGCCGCCCATACTATGAACAGAGACGAAATCATAAAACAAATCGAAGCGGGACTGGAAAGCATCCGGCCTTACCTCCAGAAAGATGGTGGTGACATCGAATTGGTGGAACTGACAAGCGATCATGTCGTACGGGTCAGATTGCTCGGAAACTGCATCGCCTGCCCGATGAGTTTTATGACTATGAAGGCGGGTGTAGAGGAAACCTTGCGAAAAGTGCTGCCCAGTCTTCAACGCGTAGAGGCCATTAATGTGGATAGTGCCGGCTCCTGAAGGCAACATTCGCACTAATTTCGCGATATACAAATAATACTATCTGAAACAGGCCTCATGTTGCGAGCTATCTTCATCTTACTGCTGATTCTTTCACAATCGCAGCTTCCTGCTCAGTCAATAAAAAGTGCGGAATTAGTACCGGATAAAAAGCACCCCGAAGAAGGCCTCCTGCCGGACGATGCACCCTGCTCCGACTGTGAAGAAATAATTGCTGAAAGAACGGCCCGAAAACGGATCTACCGCATAAATAACAGCAAAGGATCACGCATCCTGATAGAGCAAGCCAACGGGCCACTCAACTACCTCGACAGCAACGGTTTCTGGAGGGATATTGACCCCCGGCTGAGTTCCGGCCGCCAGGGCCTCTACATGGAGGCCCCACAGCAGCCCTTCCCCACGCGCATTCACACAAAAACCCTTGAATCGGGCATTCGGATCAAAGGCCAATGGGTCGCATTCAACCGGAATACACGAATAGTCTATTCCGGATTGCCCGATAGCATTGTCGTTTTGGCTCCGCTTGCAGCAAATGCCGGATTTACGGAAAACGGAATGCACGCCCCCATTGGGGGATCGGATATGGAGCTGGAATACCGGCCAGAAAGAGGAGGAATCAAATCCACGGTCATACTGATCGATCAATCGGAGATTCCCCGGATCTTTGATTTTCTTTCGTGGCAAAACCAAATCTTGCTCCCCGAGGGATGGTATCTGGCTCCATTAAGCGGGCACATGGACGGATCGCTCTGGAAGGGCCGCCTCGCAGTATTCGACAGCCGGGGGGAAGCCCTTATCGAAATAGCCGCACCGCTTATTTACGATGCCGATGGCAAAGTGATGAGTGATAACTACGGATACCTTTTTGAGAAAGCGGAAGGCAGCAATGAATATCTTCTGACCCTGCGCGTGGAGCTGGACTGGTTGCGTTCACCCGAACGGAAATTTCCTGTCCGGATTGACCCGTTGGTTTCTGCAGTCGACAGCAACCAGGGCGGCATCGGATTTGAGCCTTCGGGCTTCTGTTTTGACCCGAATGATTACTGCAGCAATGTGCTCACCGTTACCGTGCCGGGGAAAAGCACCCTGGTAGCCGCCCGGAGCAGCGTCCGGCTGAGGACCATCAATGGCGGATGCAGCGGAAGCTGTGATCCTGTCAAAGCAGGGTTTCGCATCTATGGCCCCTGCAACAATCGCTATGTACCTTTCAACAGCTTTTATTCTCCCCCCAATTCTACGGCATTCGATCACATCTTTGCCGGCATTGACCTTTTCAACAATGTCAATTGCGCTCCCTTCAGTTGCCCCGATCATCAGGTTTCCTTTGAAATGCGAACCTATAGCTGTTCCTGCCCTGCCGGTGCCACTTGTGGCGTAGAATGTCATCAGATTTTTCCGGGCGACTGGAAGGTCATCATTGAAGCACGAACACTCGAAGCCTTCATTTTTGAGGGCGATTCGGTGGAAGTCTGTTATGGCGAGACCGTCAGTTTCAACTCACGATCCAGCTACGGAGTACCGCCCTATTCCTTCCTCTGGACCCCAGACAATGTCAGCACACCGAATGGAAGCGCTTTTCCTGTTTTTGCCGATACATTTGCTACCCTTCGTGTCACCGATGCCTGCGGAACGGTAATCCGGGATACCACATACATTAAGGTCAATCCCTTGCCTCTGATTCAGTTCAGCAACATTACCCCTGCCTGCAAAGGCCAGAAAAGCGGAGAAGTGACGGTCACCGTGAGCAACACCACAGGCCCCTTCAGCTATCAGTGGAGCACCACTCCCCCACAAAATACGGCCACCGCCAGCGGACTCGATCCGGGGTGGTATCGTGTCACCGTCACCGATGGAAAAGGCTGCGTCAATATCGACTCCGTTGAAATTACTCAGCCTGCCAATGCCCTGAGCATTCAGGTTTCGGGCCAGGATGTAAGTTGCAACTCAAGCAATGACGGCTCTGCACAGGTCAATATCCTGAACGGCAACCCTCCGTATGACATTACCTGGAGCAACGGCTCGAAGAGTGCCGCTATCAGCGCTTTAAGTGCCGGCTATTATTCCGTCACCGTGAGTGATGCCAGCGGATGCATGGATACGGCCGGCATTCTGATAAAAAATACCGGCAATATTATCCTCTCGCTTACGGTGGACAGCATCACATGTCACGGGGCAAATGACGGCATCATCCAGTCGAATGTTAGCGGTGATGCGCCCCCATTTACTTACCAGTGGAGCAGCGGAAGCAATGCCGACCGCATTTTCGATCTCGGGCCCGGCACCTATAGCCTTACGATCACCGACAGCAACGGCTGCCAGGCTGAAAGCAGTGCCACCCTTAGCGAGCCCGATAGCCTCCTGATCCAGGTGACAGCCTTCCCCGAGACCTGTATCGGAGGAGGAAATAACGGCATGGCCATTGCCTTGGTGACAGGCGGCACGCCTCCTTACACTTATTTCTGGAACAGCAGCCCCAATCAGTATGGAGACACAGCCGTAAACCTTCGTGCGGGTTCCTATATCGTCCGGGTATTTGATAAAAACAATTGTCAGGTGACAGCCTCGGTTACCATTGACCCTCCGGCCAATTATCAGATCAGTTTTGACACGATTCCGGTTTCCTGCTTCAACGGAAATGACGGACAGGTTACCGTGCATGTTCGGGGCGGCCAGAAGCCATACACCTTTCAGTGGAACACACCCGGCAATGACAGCGACAGCATTGTCACGGGACTGGGAGCGGGATTTTATACGCTTACGATCACCGATGCCGGCAACTGTGCCATTGTCCGGAATATTCAAATCTCACAACCTGATGAAATACAGGTCAATGTGATTGCTTCGAATGTTTCCTGTCCGGGAAGGAGCGATGGGGAGGTCACCGTGATACCCAGCGGAGGCAATCCACCATACAGTTACCTCTGGAATACACCCAATCAGGACCAGACCCAAACAGTAAGCGGACTGCCGGCCGGTACCTATGAGTTGTACATCAGTGACAGCAAACAATGCCGCGACACCTTTTCCATCAGCATCGGGAATCCCGATACCATTCGTGTGGACTTTTTCAGCACCGATCCTGCCTGCCCCGGTGCAGACAACGGGAAGATCTTCCTCGCCTACTCCGGAGGCCGCCCCCCGTTAAGCATCAGCTGGTCGGGAAACCTCCCGCCCTCGGACACCCTCACCGGGCTTGCCGCGGGCAACTATTATCTGAGCATAAGAGATGCGAACGGATGTACTTATCAGGATACGGTAATCCTAAATTACGACACCCGGCTCTTGCTTTCCGTTGAGGCTACGGATGAAAGCTGTCCGGGCAAAATGGATGGCCGTATTCTTCTAGAGGTCCAGGGAGGCAGTGAGCCTTTCCGCTATCTATGGAGCGATGGCCGTGACAGCAACTTCCTGGACAGCCTGGGTGCCGGAAACTATGCCGTCACCGTCACCGACAGCAACGGATGCACTGCCGATACGAGCATTGTTCTGCTCAGTTCCGATGTTTTCAGTGTCGAGCTCGGGCCGGATATAACAATCGATGCGGGAGCCGAAGTAAGCATCACACCCGATATCAATCCACCCGGCAATTATCAGTATATCTGGCAGCCGGGCAGTGGATTGTCCGACAGCCTCACGGCACTTGTAATAGCTTCGCCAAAGCAAAGCACCAGCTATACGCTTACTGTTATCAACGCAGACGGCTGTATGGCCAGCGACTCCATTACGATCAACATCAAACCCAACATTCTGGTAGGGCTCCCCAATGCTTTTTCGCCCAACCAGGATGGAAGCAATGATCTTTTCTTTGTACATCCCACGGTCGAGATCACGGAGATCCGCATATACGATCGCTGGGGGCAACTCGTCTACGGCAGCACAAGTCCGTGGGACGGTCGCTATGCGGACGGCAGCCCGGCTCCGCCCGGCATGTACGTGTACCGGGCCGTACTTCACTATCCGGGCAGCGAATTTCTCTTCGAAGTGAAAGGAGAAGTAATCCTTTTACGCTAAAAGAATTACTCTATTTTTGTGGCATGAGTCGCCAGGAGCTTATTCAAAATATCAAAGACCGGGCCTCCTTTCTCTGTGTAGGGTTGGATACCGACCTCCGGAGATTACCCGCCAATCTCCCGCGCAATGCGGAAGGAATGCTTGAATTTAACCGAGCCATCATTGAGGCCACAAGTGAATATTGCGTAGCCTACAAACCCAATACGGCATTTTACGAAGCACTCGGATCGGAAGGCTGGAAGGTGTTGGAAGAAAGCATCAGGTTAATTCCGAAAGACAAACTGGTGATAGCAGATGCCAAACGCGGAGACATCGGCAACACATCGGGGCAATATGCCAGCGCCTTTTTTGAGCATCTGCAGTGTGATGCGATCACCGTGGCCCCTTATATGGGATATGACAGCATCTCCCCTTTTCTTGATTTTCCCGGCAAATGGACCATATTGCTGGCGCTCACCAGCAATGCCGGCAGCCGTGACTTTCAGTTTCTGGAATGCCCGGAGGGAAAACTTTACGAAACACTGATCAGAAAAGCAAGGCAATGGGGCGGAGCTGAGAAGCTGATGTTTGTCGTTGGTGCCACACGCGAAGAGGAGCTGAGTACGGTTCGCAGCCTTGCACCCCGGCACTTCTTTCTGGTTCCCGGTATCGGAGCCCAGGGCGGCAAGCTGCAGAAGGTCTGTGAGCTTGCAATGACGGATGATATAGGCTTGCTTGTAAATGCTTCCCGTTCGATAATTTATGCTTCGAACGGCAGCGACTATGCCGGGGCAGCCGGCCGGGCAGCTAAGAAATTGCAGGAGGAGATGGCCTCCATTCTCAGCAAAAGAGGAATTATCTGATTAACGTCTTTGCGAGGAAGCCCCTACGATGGCACCCAACACCGCACCCACTCCCGTAGAAATAAGAATCTTCGTCCGTATGGCTTCGAGATCGATTCCGCCAAACTTCAAAATAAACTCTCCCACGACATTGCGGTCAATGAACAAGGCCTTTAAGCTTATAAACTGACCGTCTCCGACCTGTGCGAAGATATAATAAGCAATGCCGAAAGCAATCGCTGCAAAAAGCAGTATCGAAAAAATAATTTTCATCTTTTAATTAGAATTTATGTCCTTCCATTTTCTCCCAAAATCTTCCTCGTTGGCCAACATCTTTCTTTCTCCAAGTCGCATTCGCAAGAGCAAGCCATGGCTGCCGACAATAAAAAAGCCGCCATCCGGGCTTCTTTCCATTTCGTAAAGATTAAAATTACTGACTTTGAAGCGCTTTCGCCTTCTTCCGTCATCCAGCTCTACCATCCCCGCTGAGGCAAGGGAAACGACCCAGCGGCCCGAACGTTTGACACTCCAGCACATATCCGTTCCGGGCACTGTATGCATTTCCGCGTCCACGCGGCCAGCGACCGCCTCGGGCCTGTAGAGAATATGCCGTGTTCCGGCCAGCAAGGCGTTTTCTTCATCGTATTGGTGAAAGAGCATGCTCCCCTTCTTCAGTTCGGCTTTCCACTTTCCGTCTTCCCGAAGTGAAATGAGTCTTCTTCGCGAAAGCGGATTGTATATGCTTGCTATCAATTTCCCCTCCACCAGATCCACATCCCAAACCATGGCAAAAGGATTGGAGTACAATGTTTCCCATGTCCTGCCGCCATCTTCAGAGCGTATAATGAATCCTTTGGGCATGCGCGCCCTGCTCGCAGCTATTTTCGAACTTCCCCCGCAGATGAACAACTCCCTCCCGGGGCCGCTTGCCATTTCATAGAAGACTTTATCCTCAAATCCGGCCAGCTGCTCGACCCGCCATGTTCTCTTTTCCCGGTTGTAGAAATACAAAGTTCCCTTTTCAGCCGCAAGCACCAACTGACCATCCGAGAGGGTATCTATTTTCAAAATATCCAGTCCCAATGAGGGATAAGCAACGGCCTTCAGCGCTCCGCCCGCATTCATCCTGTACAGCACGCCATTTTCGCCTGCCAGCCAGTACTCGGACCTGCTCAGGCGAAAAATGTCATAGAATGAGGAATCGGGGGAATCTGCATTTCGGATAAGTTCAAATGACTGCGCTTTTGAGCGATGAAGCAGAAAAGCAAAAATGAGCAGCAGCAGATAACGCATAGAATCACTTTAATGACAAAAACGCTTAATTTATTGCCACCTGATTGTTCCAATTATCGGGCCACTTAATCTCATCCAGGGCTTTCATGTATTTGTCCTTTAGTGATTCAAAGGCCGCTTTCTTTTCTTCCGGCAGGGGTTTCGAGGGAGGAAATTTTTCGCGAAGCGGATCCACCTGGCGCCCGTTTTTCCAGAAACGATAGCATACATGGGGCCCGGTGGCAAGCCCCGTACTTCCCACATATCCGATCACATCTCCCTGTTTCACGGCCTTTCCCGGGCGAATGCCCCTGGCAAATCGCTTCATGTGCAGGTATTGGGTGGTATAAGTGCTGTTGTGTCTGATTTTTACGTAATTGCCGTTGCCCCGTGTATACGATGCGGCAATGACGACCCCGTCACCGGTAGAGAGAATAGGCGTGCCGTAGGGTGCCGCATAATCTGTCCCGAGGTGAGCTTTCACCCGCTTCAATATCGGATGATAACGTCTCAGGCTGTATCTGGATGTCAGGGTGGAGAATTTTACGGGAGACTTCAGAAATGCCTTGCGTACACTGATGCCGTTTTCATCATAATAACCTGCCGCGGTGCTGTCATCAAAATAAAAGGCATAAAAAGGCTCATCGCGGTGATAAAAGACAGCCGCCTTGATGTCACCGATGCCTACGGACTTGCCATCCACAAATTTTTCTTCGAAAATCACCTTAAAGCGGTCGCCTTTCTGAATCCGGTAGAAGTCGATGGACCACGCGTAGATGTCGGCCAGCTTCAATGCCAGCAGGGCATTGACTCCAATGTCCTGCATTGTTTCATAGAGGCTCGAGTTGATCACCCCGGCAATTTTGCGTTCAACCCGCTCTACTTCCTTTTCTTCTTCATACACAAGCACTGAGTCGGGGTCGCTAAAATCATAGACCACATACTCTACGGCATTGGGCTGATAAATAAAACAGCATGCCACCGAATCGCTGTTGCGAAGCACATAGTAGGGTTTTCCCTCCTGCAAATATCGTACATCGAAAACCGGGCGGGCAGCCCTCGCGACCTTGTCGATGGTCAGGTAGCTCACACCGTAGCGGGTGAGGATATTGCTCAGGAACTCACCCTCGCGGATGGTGCCTTCATTCAGAATAAATGAGTCTTTGGGAAATCCGAAGATACTGTCGGCTATGGCATCGGGAAGGATCTCTTTCTCTTCTGCCGGAGCTTCTTCCGATTTTTCGGAATTCTGCCCGCATGCCGATAAAAGCAGAAGACCGAATACAAAAAAGAGAATCCTGTACATGGACACAAATTTAAGGCTAATGAGCAGTTAATACCGGCTTCACATCCATTTTATTGCGATCGGGCTGATTCTTACAAATCCCAAATGCTGCTGCGCTTACAGCGGTTCATGTAAGCCCGTATATTCAGGATGAACGCCATACCGAGATAAATAAACACGGGAGACCCGAATGTGAGAAAGGAAGTATAAATGAAAAAGAGGCGAATCCGGTACGAGGGAATGTGCATTTTCTCGCCCAGGTATTCACAAACTCCAAAGACCATTGGTTCAAATATGGATCTGATTCTTTGCATAGTTGATGCTTTCCCGAATTTAATAAAAATCCCGATTTCCTATTTTATCGCTTTCCGTTCCCTTTCAACACTTCATGCCCTATTGCACATTGCAGGCACCTGCGCGGCTCGCAATACACTTCCCTGAGGGTGAGCAGTGCCTGGGTCTGCGAAGCGCTGTCGATGGAGAAATCGGGCAGGAGCTTTTCCCACTCGTTGATTTTCGCATTCTTTTCAGGTGGCAGCTCTTCCAGAATCTTCAAGGCCCGTTCCTGTAACTCCGGCCGGGCTGTCTCTGCTCCGTAGTAAAACAAGTACGGTATCTGCACATTCATAATCAAATGCCCGATCATGCTTTTCCCCAGCTTCTTCTTCCGGCTTTTCGAACTCTTATCAAAACGGTAATGATCGTCCCAATATTGGCTGGCCGTCACCTCAAAGATAGACACGCATTCACGGTAATTATCCGCTTCGATGACGGCACTTTGGAGATGCTCGTGCCGGTGAATGAGAGCCGCCAGCTGGGCAATGCGGAGGCTGGGAAAGTTGGCCGGCCGCATGCGCATAAAACGCCAGTTTTCCGGATTCAGCGCGGTCAATCCGTACTTGCTCTTCAAATATTCGTAAATCTCCTTCAACCGGCATGGGTAGGCATCGCGAAATGACCCGTCAAGCAAGCCTGCCTGTCCGAAGAGCAGTGCCTCCAGCTCGGGCAATTGGTGGCGGTGCTTCATCAATATCTTCATCGGGAGCGAAAAGGCAAGACGTTCAAAAGGAAAAGCATTGACTTTCATTCCGAAGTAGCGTGCCAGCATGATGTACAGAGAATCGGCCCAGCTTCCCCTGCTTCTCTGCATAAAATCATGAAGCATACCGGTTTTTCGTTCCAGCCTTTCGACCAGCAGGCGCGAAAGCCAGGGTTCCAGTACATGCGGGGCTACATCCCCGATCATCGGGGCACAGGCAATTTTTGACGGAGCCTTTTTCAGGCGTTCATATTGTCTGATGACGGCTCTTTTCACGTGCTCCCGGATTTCCAGCACCGGAATTTCCCTGCCGCTTTCGTTCAGGGTAGGCTCATCGACTATGTACACTACATGAAGAATGACATTATTATAGGCCTTGTCCTGATGGTGCCGGTGCCTTCTCCAGTCCGATGCCCGGTAATGAATCTCGACATGGCCGGCCCAGACGGTGCCGCCTATGCGAAGCCGGGCTTCCAGAAAATCAGGGCCTGCATCGGGATTGTGCCGGCCCGACTTCAGAATATGAATTTTCTCGCCCCCGGTGTTGTACAATTTGGTGAAATCCAGCTTCTTGAATTTCCATATGTAGTGCAGGAAATCCTCTTTCATTCCCGAAAGTTAGGAAATTAGAATTTCAAAATGGGTATAAAAAAAGCCCTTCTGTCCGAAGAGCTTTTTCTGTGCCCGTGAAGGGAGTCGAACCCCCACGACCTTGCGGTCACATGTCCCTGAAACATGCGCGTCTACCAATTCCGCCACACGGGCAGTTGCGGCTGCAAAGATAATGCGATTTCCGCTAAAAAAACAGAAATCGAAGGAGAGGAAATTTGAATCGCCTTAATTTAAAGTGGCGATTTGCTGCAATTGTTCGGAAATGGCCATCTCCAGCTTCTTGGCCTTGGGCAGCAGAATCTGATTTTCGATGCGCGCCAGTACCTGCAGCAGATGATTGAAATTGGTCAGTTCGTTGACCAGAATTTTAAACTGCACATCCTCCGGCATGGTTTCGTGGGCCTTCCGTGCCGCTTCGAGCAGGTAAAACAGCTCATCGCGTTCATCCTGTTCGTGCATCTCGGTGTATTTTTCCATAGACTCATTCTCCAGGATCGAATACACCTCGAACAATCCGTTGCGCTGCATGGCGTTGTTCATCAAAAAGACTATGTGCGGCAGCATTTCGCGCTCTTCATGCGCAATGTGTGCTTCCAGCCCCTTGCGAAAGGCCGGAAACAATTCTTTTACCTTCTCCATGTGCCGGTTTTTGTTCTTCAGCTTTTGGATCAGGGTATCCAGAAAGGGCAGCTTGCGAAAGCGTATCACACCATGCTGGGTTTTCACATAATCGATGACTACTTCGAGCGGGATCTTGTCCAGATTTAGGATTCGCTTCTTGTGTGAGCGTGTCAGGCTGGTATAATTGTCGATCAATTTATCGGCTTCCAGCTCTTTTTCCGAACAGATCTCGCAGAACGACTTTTCGAGATGATTGAAAATATTGACCCCCCAGAGGTGAAAGATCAGCGCAAACACACAGTGCTCCTCCAGAAGCGTAGTAATATCCTTTTGCTTTAAGTGTTCGTACATTGCGCAATAATTAGCATGGGTAAAATTAAAGGAGCACCTAACACCTTCATTTTCAATTTTCCACAGTGCGCTTTTGCCTGTAGTTTTTTTATGAATACGCAGGCTATACGGCTTTTACTATTTTTGCAAAATCCCGAATTAAAATCACGCTTAAAACATAGAAAAGATGACGATCAAAAATGCAATCAAATCAGGTAAAAAAGGCTTCTATATCGGTCAACGGCTCATTCTTCCGTTTCGCTGTCAGCTCTTGAAAGTCATCTTTGACAATCATATTTACACGCAGTTGCTAAACAACAAGGACATTGTAATCGATCAGGGCCCAAAGAACACTTCGATTTATATTCTTGAAGAAGGCAATCTGAGAAACTATATTCATAATTTCGAATATATCAAGTTGATTGCCTGCGAGATAGACGATGACCTGAGTGATCCCGGTACGCATCAGAAGATCATCTGCTCGGTGAAAGAGGATCATCTCGTAGAAATTGAATATCCCGGTGATGACGTACTTTTCATTGAGTAAGAAGTACAGCGAATTCCTGTAATGACAAAAAGAAAAGACAACGAAGATGCAGTAATTGCCAAAATAGCAGAAGCTGCGCAGGAGCTGGGTGTAGACACGTATCTGGTAGGCGGCTATGTGCGTGATATGCTGCTGAAGCAGGCCGGAGAAGCCAGAAATACGGAAAATAAAGACATTGACGTGGTTTGCGTGGGCAGTGGAATCAAACTGGCCGAAGCCGCAGCAAGTAAGTTCAGCCCCCGGCCGAAAGTCAGTGTATTTAAGAACTTTGGAACAGCCATGTTCCGGGTAAACGGCATTGAAGTGGAGTTTGTGGGTGCACGCAAAGAGTCGTATCAGCGCGACAGCCGCAAGCCTATTGTGGAGGACGGCAGCCTCAGGGACGACCAGCTTCGAAGGGATTTTACCATCAATGCGCTGGCCATCAGCCTCAACCCCGGAAACTACGGTGAACTGATAGACCCCTTCAACGGGCTTCGTGATCTCAGGGCCAAAAGAATCAAAACTCCGCTTGATCCCGATCTTACCTTCTCTGACGATCCGCTGCGCATGCTGCGCGCCATCCGTTTTGCCGCCCAGCTTCATTTCAACATTGACCCGGTGACCCTCTCGGCCATTGTCAGAAACCGCCACCGGATGGAAATTGTATCGCGCGAGCGCATCAGCGATGAGCTGAATAAAATAATCATGACCGAGCAGCCCTCCATTGGCTACAAACTGCTGCTGGAGACCGGCCTTCTCGAACTCATCTTCCCCGAAATGGCCCAGCTCTTTGGCGTGGATGTCATCCGCGGGAAAGGGCATAAAGACAACTTTTTTCATACCCTCAAGGTGCTGGACAACACCGCAGCAAGCAGCGGAAACCTCTGGCTCCGCTGGGCGGCCATTCTTCACGACATAGCCAAGCCGGCCACCAAGCGATTTAACGACAAAGAGGGCTGGACCTTTCATGGCCACGATGCACTGGGAGCCCAGATGGTTCCTCAAATCTTCCGCAGGCTGAAGTTGCCACTTAACGAGAAAATGAGATTTGTGCAGAAGATGGTTCTCCTCCATCTCAGGCCCATCAGCCTGGCCCGGGAAAATGTGACCGATTCAGCGGTGCGCAGACTGCTCTTCGAGGCCGGTGACGATATTGACGAACTCATGACCCTTTGTGAGGCCGATATCACATCGGCCAATATCTCGCGCGTGAAGAAATACATGAAAAACTTCGAACTGGTCAGGAGGAAGCTGAAAGAAGTGGAAGAAAAAGATCACCTGCGCAACTGGCAGCCTCCGGTGAGCGGTGACATGATAATGGAGACCTTCGGACTCAAACCTTCGCGGATCGTGGGAGAAATCAAGGAGGAGCTCAAAGAAGCCATTCTCGATGGTAAAATTCCCAACGATTTCGATGAGGCATATGCCTATTTGCTAAAAAAAGGCAGGGAATTGGGCCTTGAAGTGAAAAAAGACCTACGAAAATAAATTTACCTTAGTATATTTCGCAAATACTCCGGTTTTCCGGCCGGGGCATTCTCTTTTCGGACTAAAACGAGCGTATGAAAGTTTATGTACTCAATGTGTATCTGGCTGACAATCTTCCCATTCGGAGGACACTAAAGCTCCTGGGTACTCATAACCTTAAAAATTTACATCATACGATCGTGCAGGCATTCCACATGCACAAGGCCAGCAAAGCCCGTATGCATGCCGCTACCGACAAATGGCGTAAAAAAGAAAAGTTTGTTCTGGCCCGCCTTCCCAACGACAAAGAACACCGGCTGATGGAGGATGTTACCCTCGATGATTTTTATAGCGGCAAGTATCAAAACCTGCTCTATGAAGTATCGACCTTCCGCCCCTGGTCCTTTCATATCGTTCCGGTGAAGGTCGTGGACAGGAAAAAAGTCAATGCCAAAGAATACCCTGATTGGAATAAGGCACAGGGACATTCGCTCAATGAATATAAACATGAGCTGATACTGACCGAAGACGAAGAAGAAGACATCAGCGCTTTCATTGATGATGACAATCTGGATGAAGCACTGAAAGATTTGGATATTTCGGAAGACATCAGCTAAATGAAACCGGGCAAAGACAAGGTATTGCTTGCCATTACCGGTCCCACAGCATCCGGAAAAACTTCATTGGCAGCAGAGCTGGCCACCCGGTTCAGCACGGAGATCATTTCCTTTGATTCGAGGCAATTTTACCGGGAAATGCGCATCGGAACGGCCCGCCCCGATCCGGAAGAGATGCGGGGCATCACCCATCATTTCATTGCCAGTCATTCCATACATGAGGCCTACAGTGCCGGACGCTTTGCTGCGGATGCGCGCCAGCTGCTGAAAGAATTGTTTGGAAAATATGATCTGCTCATAGCCGTTGGCGGATCGGGGCTCTATCTGCAGGCCCTCATCCAAGGGCTTCCCGAGCTGCCGGCCAGCGATCCGGCTATCCGGGACAGCCTGAACAGGGAATGGAAAGAAAACGGACCTGAGAAGCTGCTCCGTGAATTAAAAAGCAGTGATCCGGAATATTACGACATAGTTGACCGCAAGAATCCGGTTCGCATCATTCGTGCCCTTGAGGTGATTCGCAGCAGCGGCAAACCTTACAGCCTTTTCCGGCAGGCCGCACGCAATCCCCTGCCCTGGCGGGTAATCAAAATCGGGC
>WFPF01000034.1 GCA_015487695.1 Chitinophagales bacterium | reverse complement strand
GCCGTGCCCGATACCGTCCCGTTGCAGCCATTGTCCTTCATAAAGGCCAGACTGAACTCGGTCGTGTCATATACCACCACCGGAAAGTAGTACGGACTGCTCATGATATTGCTCAGCGTGTAATACTGGCTCCCGTCCGTATACGTCACCTCCCACGGTGGATTGCCCGTCAGGTCCAAACGCAGGTTTACCGGATAGCCCGGCAATACACTGAAGTTTCCGCTCAGTGTCGCTGTCGGAAGGCCCACCGTAATATACTGCTGGCGTGTCAGTGTGTCACTGCCTTTCGAGTTGCTCACGATCAGCGTTACATCATACTGACCCGAAAATGAATATTGTACCACCGGATTTTGCAGCGTGGAACTCGTTGGCGTCCCCCCGGGGAAATGCCACTCCCAGCTCTGTGGATTGTTCGTAGACTCATCCCGGTAACTCACCTGCCCCCCCGGGCATAGCTCCCGCTTGTCGCTGCTGAAATCTGCCGTGATATATGCCGCACACTTTACCGCTTCCCATGCATTGATTCGTCCACTGCCCAGCGCTCCCAGATAGCCCGGATTATTCCATGCTATGTCATCGGCCGTACTCAGTATACAGCCCGTGATTTCTTCTACCGTCTTGCTCGTGTCTATCGACTTGATCAATGCCGCCAAACCCGATACCAGCGGTGCCGACATGGACGTTCCCGAGTAGCTCGCATACTTCGGACCCGTTCCCGGTACCGTACTGTATATCCCCTCTCCCGGGGCCATCACATCTACCCAGCTCCCGTAGTTCGAAAATCCTGACTTCCGGTCATTCCCGTCCGTGGACCCTACCGCCAACACGTGATTATAGGCGGCCGGATAGGCTTTCGTGTTCGTATTGTCGTTCCCCGCAGCAGCTATGCATACGATCCCCTCATTATACGCCTTGTCAAACAACAACTGGTAGGTCTTGGAATACACATAGCTCCCCCAAGACATCGATATGATATCCGCTCCGCTGGCTATGGCATACTCTATCCCCCCATAGGCCCCCACCAGCGAGCCGTTGTCATCGGCTATCTTTACGGCCATGATCGAAATACCAAATCCAATCGAGGATATGCCCGTGCTGTTGTCCGTGGCCGCTCCCGCTATCCCCGAGGTATGCGTGCCATGAAAAAAATAAGTGGACGATGCCCCCGCTGGCGGGTTCGGGTCCGGGTCGTTCATCCCCGTGTCGTAGCCATGCTCATCATCGATATAACCGTTCCCGTCATCATCTATTCCGTTCCCCGCTATCTCTCCGGGGTTTGTCCACAGTACCGGAGATAAATCTTCATGACCCAGGGAGATCGCATCGTCTACGATCGCTACCGTTACATGGCTTTTCCCCTTCGTAACATCCCATGCCTGGCGCGCCATTATCTTGTCCAGATTCCACTGCTGCGCCTGATAGTCGTTCGGGGTATAATCCAGATGGTACCTCGGCAAGCGCTCTGCGTATTCCACCCGGGCATCGCCTGACAAGTATTCACACAATCGTTCTTCCTGACCCGCTTCCAGCTGCAGCAACAGTACCCGGTTTAGCCCAGGCCACTCTTCCCTGAAAGGCCATTCATTCGATATTACCCCGAAGTCCTTCCCCTTCAGTTCCTCCATGAATGCCCGCAGCAACGCTGCTCTCCCCGTTCGCAGTTCCTCTATCGGAACTGTATCGCTGAACTTTACGAATATCTTACCCGCTTCATAATCACTACCTCTATCTACGGATTGTGCCCCCGCAGCCAATCCCAGGAGCATCGCCATGATTATAAACGCCAATTGCCGAAGTGTTGCCATATCATTGCCTTTATACTCGTTAAATATAAGAATATACTCCCTTTCTAGCTTACTGTTTTGAGAAAGATTACATACCAGCTGCTCATTTTCATTTGTAATGTGGAGTTGACTGGCAAGAGTGAGGAATCGATCAGTAGTTGTTTGGTAGGGACTTACTGCAATATGAATCATTGATTGTCAGGCAAGGATGATACCTATCCATGATTGAATGCAATTACTCCTCTTGGGAATCTGAGAGGTCACGAACATTAATTCCGCGAAAATCCTTCATAAACGATGTGGAAGTTATTAACTGTAACTTTTTATCTTGCTACAGGAAAGAAAATTTAATTAATCTTTATCCCTGTCTATTTCCGAGATCTAATTAAGCCATCAAGAATACTGTTTATTTCCTCTGACAATCGCAATACGTAAATAACCGGTAAGAAGACAGCCGATAAAACAAATACCCGAATCCCCATATTCAAAAGATGTGTAAAATGCAGCGACAAATAATTTGACAAGACAAAAACAAACAGAAGAATCACAAGCGCCAAGAGCGTTTTACCGGAGAACGGTTGCATGCCAAATTTAATTTTTACAAAAAGCGTTTTTATTACATTCAGGAGGAATACCGATAAAGCTGTTGCCAGTGCCGCACCCATAATCCCATAGAGCGGAATCAAAATAAAATTTGCAATGACAGCCAGTACAAGCAATGAAACATTAAAATATAAAGAATAGCGATAAAGCTTTGAATTAGAGATGATCAGACCGTTGATCCCTGTAGCCATATCAAAAACCTTTGCCAGTCCCAGCAAAGCAATAATCGGATATAAATTCGTGTACTTATTCTGCAGATAAAAAGTAAAATCGCTCACATTGCTCAGAATAAGCACCAAGACAAAGCCCCCGATGAGCAGTTGATTGATCGAAGACTGCCTGTACATCTTACTGATTTTTTTCAGGTCATTATTTTTCCATGCCTCCGCAATTAAGGGATTGCTGACAAGCAAAATGTTTCTTGCCGGTATACGCACCACTTCCGCAATAAAGAAAGCAATGGCATAGGCCCCTGCCGACTTTAGTCCGGACAATGCCCCCAGCATTAACACATCAATTTGATTGAGCGCCCGGTTTGGCAATTTATTCAGAAAAACAAAAAAGGAAAAAGTGAGCATCTCGCGAACAGCAAGAACTTCTCCTATTTTCTCCGGGAAGGCAATTTGTAATATCCCACTCAATCTCGTATAAACAAGTATGATCAGGAAAGCCAAAAAATAGCTTAACGAGAACGCAAGCACAAATTGATTCAAATCCAGTATATCATAGTAGTAAAGAAGAATCACAACTGTTTGAAAGAGCCTTAAGGCCGTTTCCTTTACAAATGAGGGAAAGACGGCCTTGTATGTCGCCCTTGAGAGCGAAAACAATATCTCGCTAAACAATATGGATATGGCTATAAAAAGCACAATGGCAAAGTGCTCCGACAGTAAGGCCTCCCTTCCTCCCGCCAAAGAAAAAATTACTTTTTTAAATATTAACACCACCGATACAAGTACCGTAGACAAAGCAGACGCAACCAGAAAGACAAATCCAAGGAAACTTCGTTTTCGCTTTGGATCATTCTTAAAGAATGGCAGGTATCGTATCAGGGTATTGCTCATGCCAAATTCACCAATCTGGGCTACCAGCATCGAAGCAGAAACCAGTACACGGATCATACCGAAATTGTCTTCTGAAAGTATGCTTGGGAATAACCATACCATATTGATATAGCCCAGGGCTATCCCAATGTAATTGAAAAATGATGATCTGATACTCTGACGAATGACTATACCCATCTCATTGCGAAGATATTTTTTTAATGTCTGAAAAGATAACTTTGTAAAATTCCATAGTTTTTAAAAACAACTCAATGAATGCATACATTATCGGGCTGCGGAGGTCAGGTACAACTATATTATTTGATACATTTTTTCAAGATGCCAATCTTCATTTGTTCTACGAGCCACTAAATCGCGCAGTCAAAATGAAAGGCGGAGGCTCTATGGCAACGGATATTGACTTCAATGAAAAGATTAGGACGATGCGCCAGGCTTTTATTAAAGATCAACATCTAAAAAAAAAGATATCCGATTTTAATTTTGGAGCCGGTAGCAACTATCTGCTGGAAAGCAGCAGACATGAACTACCCCAATTTATTAAAGCATATTTATCGTTTCTCATCAATTCCGAAGAAAATACAGTTCTTAAATTCGTTCGTGCTACATTTCTCATTGATCAGTTATACCATATTGCTCCCAACTCGAACATGATTCATATTCAAAAGAACCCGATACGCTTTGTCACTTCGCACATATTCGGGATTAGGGACAATCGTTTAAGTGGCATCTCTTTACTTAAAAGAAAAACATCCCGAGTACTTGGTCGGTATTCAAATAAGTATGAGCAGACAGACCCCGAGGAGTTCTTCAGAATACGTGCCGGATACAATCATTGGAGTCAGGAAGATATTGCCAATTACTACATAAGAGATATAGCAAAGAGAAAAGACCTGGAAGATCAGCCCGCATATATAAAGCTTTTGTTTATCTGGAAGGAATTTAACGAAAAGATGATTGCAGACGGACAGAAGTATTTTGGAGAAAAGTTTTTAAGCATTGAGCACGAAACATTTTGTAATGATCCAGTCCGACAAATAACTGAGATCTACAACTTTTTAGATCTGCAAATACCCAAAAATGTCATTCACTGGGTTAAGGAAAACGTAAAATCACCCAGACCTTTGTTTGCGGCAAAAGACCCACGCTGGGAGGAAGCTCTGCAAATGCTTGGCATCGACTTAAAGTACCTCGAATAAGATCTTAGCTAGAATAATATTTTTGCATTAAAGGCATGCTTTGAAGAGTTTCAGAAGCCAATTCAACCTTATCCTTCCCGTGCTGTACATTTACACGTTTTGAAATAAGCTTTTCCAACGCTTTGTCCGGCAATGGTTCCAGCCCGATGAACATTGATATTTCCCTCGATACATTTGCGTCTTTAAAAAAATCTTCTGCACGTACCGTATGAATGCGGTCTCTACCACATTGCTCTTTAAACTCTTCTATAAAAGCATTTGTCTCCTGCCAAAGCCATGCTATTTTATCTGCCTGCGACCACTTCTCCCACTCTGTCCGTTTCTCCGCTTTTATCTTCCCCTCATCCCTGATGCGGCCTTCGTTATACCAGTTTCTTGCTATGCCGCTTGCAATAAAATCTGCAGGATGTCTAATCAGATGGATAAATTTTGCTTTGGGGAATAAGGACGCCAACTGATGCGCAAAAAAGGTGATTCGTGGATTGGTTTCAACAAAAATCTCATTCCGTATAAATGCATTGCGGACATATTCGTAGCGCGCAGCATCTATCATAGCCCTGCAAACTACATCCTTGTCCTTCCAGTGCTTGTATGCATAGCCGCTATGAAAAGTAAGTTCGGGAATCGGGTTATGCTCAACACTCACTCCCCTATGATAAGACAGAATCTTCGTAAGCAATGCCGTACCTGCTCTGCCTGTGGAAAGCACAAAGCAGGGACTCGCCTCATTGAGCACTCGCTCATGCAATTTATCAATATCCCTATCTTTATACGTATAGACGGTCCTTCGCTCCGCTTCTTCACCGAGAAATTGCCGGTTTCGATTCCACCACCTTTTCAGAAGGTCCAAACTTTTATGGTAGTACTCATTAATCATTGAAGGATAACTTTTTCATAGCTCTTTCCATCTGCCTGTAAAATGCTTCTTCAGTGAATTTATCAAGATTATCCTTTAACTCCTTATGAAAGGACTGCAAGGTAGCATCATTCATTTCCGACAATGCACTAAGTTTCTCAATGGCCTCCTCAATGTTCTCATATCGCAGTTCTGCTATCGGTACCGTCTCTTTCTGTCCGCCTGAATTGTGAACAATAGGAATACACCCGTTCTGTACTGCCTGAATGGCTGTAATTCCAAAAGGCTCATTTCGAACCGAATGCAGGAAAAAAGCACAACTCTGAAAAATCTTTTTCAACTCAGTCGACTCCAAATTCGGGTGCAAAGAAACATTTTCAATTTGCTCATCCCGTAAGATCTGCCGGCACTTCTCCAAGTATGACTGGTCATCCACAAAACCGCAGATAAAAAAATGGTATTGAGGTAGTTTTTTGGCCATTTGAATTTGCTCAATCTGCCTTTTTGAAGCCACAAAACGCCCGAGGGTCATAATGTTTTTTCGTTTTCCACTCAATATACCTCCACCACCCTTATCACGATTTACAATCGGAGGATATGCCA
The DNA here is from genome assembly GCA_015487695.1 of Chitinophagales bacterium. Taxonomy (GTDB): domain Bacteria; phylum Bacteroidota; class Bacteroidia; order Chitinophagales; family S012-47; genus S012-47. Next base: position 35,187 of record WFPF01000034.1, on the reverse strand, counting down.
CAATAATTTCCTTGCTATCAATCTCGTAACAGCGTGCAATTTCATTTCGTGTAAATTCAGAATTTGCCATTACTACCTCATTGGAACGGAATTTCCTGTTCAAAGAATACAGACCCCGCGCCAAATAAAACGGATCACGGCTAGCTATAAAGGGATGCATCTTTCCCGCACTTTTATCATGAATCGAGCGCCACTTGCTCATTACCCTGGCTTTTCTGGGGAAATGAATGTAGGAAAGCGTTGGAACATCAGGGCCGAGAAAAGAAACGTTGTTATGTGAGATGATCAAATCATAGTTTCGCGCATATCTCCTGAGTAATATGTTAAACCACAGGAGGTTCCATTCGTAAGGCATCTTGGTGTTAATAAAAATCTTCTTCAGGCCGAAATCAACTTCTTTATTAAAAAGCTGCTTCAGACCTTCTTCGTCATATTCGCTTTTTAGCGTGACAATATCCGGTTTAATTCCTCTATGATTCAAATATTCAATCATATTCATCATCACGTGCACAATCCCGCCTACTACAATTCTATTCTGTACGATCGCAACTCTCATCTCTGATGTTTATGATTTGACTTCTATTTTTATATATTCTTCTTCAACCAAATGTGCAAAGTCATTAATCTCCAAATCAGCCTGACATCCTTATTTGAACCACTTTCGTACTCAGCAATCAGTGACCTCACACGATCCATATGCAGAAAATCATAGTCTGCCTGCTTCATTTCCCCGAGGTAATGCCTAAGTGGCCCTCTAAGCCATTTCGTTTCTCCGGGTGTTACAAATCCCTTTTTGTCTTTTCTGTTATAAACTTTGTCAGGCAGTAGATCCTTCAATCCCTCCCTGAGTATATACTTGCTCACGCCCATATGATATCGGTCATCATTGCTCAGTGTGAATCCGAATTCGACCAATCGATGGTCTAAAAACGGAACCCGGGCTTCAATGGAGTAGGCCATGGAATTTCTGTCTTCCGTATGTAAGAGGGAATTCAATTTGGTATCAAAGAGCAAGTGATAAAGAAACTCATCCACTCTACTGCCTTTCTGCTTCTTCAGTCTGACAATTGATTGATTGTTTAACGGAAGAAAAATACCTTTTCTGTATTCAAGGTTAGCGATCTGTTCCTCGTTTAAAAACAAATGCAGAAAGGATTTTGCAATAACATCCATCACGTTTCCAAATGCAAGACCCTCATTCTGCCGGATGACAGAAAGCGTTTTCATATATTTGCCCGGATGTAGCCTGCTTATGACATCTGCCAGATATCTGGGAGCCGTATGCCGATATCCGGCCAGATACTCGTCTGACCCCTGGCCATCCAGGACTACCTTAATGTCATGCTCCCGAATCATCCGCATCAGAAAATGCCGTGAAATCGGGGCACTACCGGCAATGGGAACGTCAAAATAATGGATCACATCATGAAGGGCCTCTTCTATTTCCGTCTCGCGGGGAGAGTAGAAATAGGGCTCCACATTTGAGTTGTCCTCAATAACGGCATTGGCGAATTCCCGCTCATCTACCTCCCCGTCTCCGTCATAGTATATGGTGAATGTCTTAAATACATTTTTCGAATTCAGCCTGGCGGCTGCAGACACGATGGCAGAGCTGTCCAATCCACCGCTCAGGCAACTGGCCAGCACCACATCTGAACGGGAATGCTGGCGTATACTCTGTAAAAACAATCTCTTGAATTCTTCCTTCTTTTCCTCAAATCCAAGTGAGCTTTTTCGGGTAACATCCACATCCCAGTATCTCCAAATCTTTATCCGGCCTTTGGTGATCAGCAAGTTGTGTGCGGCCGGCAGAATTTTAATACAGCTAAAATAGCTTTCATCCTTGTAATTTAACCATCCGAGCTGCAGGCCTCTGTATATCTGATTTATATTTAGCTCGTTTGAAAAGAGGTCTGTCTTTTTTAATGGTTTATATTCTGATGCAAAGCAGAAACGCTCCCCATTGCTTATATAATAAAAAGGCTTTATCCCGAAGCGGTCACGAGAGCAAAAAAGTTGCTCCGAGCGGCTGTCCCACAGGGCAAATGCCCACATGCCCACAAAGCGCTCCACACATTCCGTGCCCCATTGTCGATAGCTTTTAATTAGTACTTCCGTATCGGAGCTCGTCCTAAACTCCTGTCCGAGAGATATCAACTCCTCCCTCAATTCGATATAATTGTAAATTTCACCATTAAAAACCAGGTGCAATTCCCCGTCCGAAAAAGGTTGGTTCGCTTCGTCCGAAAGGTCAATAATGCTTAGTCGGTTGTGACCCAGAAATACAGGACCCTCATTCCATAATCCCCGGGAGTCAGGCCCGCGATGTCCGATTGTTTCCAGCATCCGGCTCAATAGCTCCATTCCGGAATCCCTGCCAAACCCTGCGTCAATAAAACCGGCTATACCACACATTTTATTCTGTCTCTTTTTTACTGGCTATTTGCATGAATGCTGCTTCGAACTTCATTTTTGATTCGCATAATAAAAAGCTATTTCAGCCTCTCTTTCTCTGCTCCTGCAAATATACTCGGCTCGGTCAATAATATCATTTTGCTTTCAAAGAACCTTAATTCAATTGGATAAAGTGCCTGGCATGAGTATTTTCATGCCTCAAGAATACTTGCCCGTGTCATTCAGGATCAATCTCAAACCACAATATCAAAAAGCGGAAAATGCTTTGAAATACACGCTTGCTCTGCTTCAGCATACGTGCGGACTCTCATTCGAAGCGGGTACGGTGATAACTGTTTCTGAAGATGCTGAAGCAGACATTCGCATATCGGAGCTGTTTCTTGAGAAATATTGCAGCCATAGTTTTGACTGGAGAGAATATTTTAAGGAGGAAGCTGTAATCAAATGTGAGGATGGAAGGCCGGACTATCTTTCTTCTGCCTTTTACATGATCAGCTGCCTGCAGGAATACGACAACAATGCCCGTGATGCATTTGGAAGATTTCCATACGAGGCCAGTTATCAGAAGCACTACGCTGTGGCCGGAAAGAATCTCGTTAACAAATACTTCGATGCACTAATCAAAGAAATTCAAACACGTCACCGGGTTTCAAGAAGGGAGCCGAGATCATCACGCATTGTGCTGACTCATGATATTGATTCTCTTTTTGGCTCTTTTCCCCAGGATTGGCTGGCCACCCTGAAACAAGGGAATGCCAAAGGGTTTATCAGCTTGCTAACGGCACTTCTCACCAATCCAAAGACAAAAAGTGTATGGAATACCATCGAGGATATCCTGCAAATTGAAGAGCAATTTGGGTTTACCTCCGTCTTCTTCTGGCTGCCCGTAAAAGGTAAAAGCACGCTTGACCCGGCAATTAAGAATGCCGACTATCGCATTGGGTCTGCACAGATCCGCGAGTTGATGCAAAAAATTAAATCGAGGGGCTCGGTCAATGGCCTGCATAAAAGTGCCTCTCACTTTTCTTTCAGCGAAGAATTTGAAAAGCTGCCTGAGGGTTTATATGAAAAGATTAACCGCTATCATTTCCTTCGATTTAATATTCAAAATGATTTTCCCGTTCTTTCCCACAATGTAACCCAGGACTATTCCCTCGGTTTTGCCGAAGAACCGGGATTCAGAAACTGTTTTTCGCTGCCCTATCATCCCTATGACATTTTGAATGACCGGCCCTTTAATTTTGTCGAAGTCCCGTTGAATATCATGGATCGTACACTCAGGAATTATAAGAAATTTTCGCCTTCACGGGCGCAGGAACTCATTCTTCAATTTCTCGAATCGTATAAGAATGATGCCGTAATCAGCATCCTTTGGCATAACCAGTTCTTTACCCCATACAAGTTTAAAGGCTGGAAGTCTGTATACATAAGCATTCTACAGTATTGCCGCGATCACAATATCCGGTCGATCGGGCCCGAAGAGATTCAAAAAGAATATTCCATTAATTTTGACTCTTTCTGATAAAAAAATGTAATCCGTGATTGAAAGAATATTGTTACTTGCTCCGCACCCCGATGATGGAGAGTTGTCAAGCGGGGCATCGCTCAGACGATGGTCAGATGAAGGAAAGGAAATCTGGTATGCGGCATTCTCGCCCTGCAAGAAATCCCTGCCTGCCGGCTATGCTTCGTACCAGCTCTATGAGGAACTTCGGTCAGCCGTTTCAAAACTGGGCATTGACAAAAGCCATACGATCACTTTCGATTTTCCGGTGCGCGACTTCCCTCAATACAGGCAGGCCATTCTCGAAGAAATGGTAAAATTAAAGAAGGAAATAAGTCCTGATCTTGTACTGCTTCCCAACAGCAATGATGTACACCAGGACCACCATGTGATATACGAAGAAGGCCTCAGGGCTTTTAAACATTCACGGATTCTGGGATATGAACTTCCATGGAACAGCCTCTCTTTTAATTCCAATTTTCATGTTAAAGTGAGTTCCTCTCAATTGGACGCCAAGATGAATGCCCTGCATGAGTACAAAAGCCAGCAACACCGCCCCTACATGAAAGATAATTTCATACGAAGCCTGGCGCAGGTGCGCGGAATTCAAATCAATGTGGAATATGCCGAAGCTTTCGAGCTAATCCGGTGGTTCACTTAAGGCATTCAGTTTATGATGCTGGGCCTCACTTGCCCGGCCTATCACGAGGTCCTGAACGGCCCAGTTGTCATCATACGGAATGAGATCATAGCGGGCAGAGGCAGGATCTATTATTACAAATGAAGTACGGTTGGAGTCGATGGCAATGATCAGATTCTCATGCGAAATGCTGTTTTGTATCCATTCCAGATCGCCCAACTCCCTGGGCTTTCCTTTGAGTGAAGCCAGCGAGATTCGCTGTTCCCTCTCGCCTTTTAAAACAATCTCACCTGATCCGGTACTTGTTGCGCGCAGCTGCGCATTATAGACATGCCCTCCGTGCGGATTCTTCAGATCATTGAGAAGATCACGTGTGCGGCCACTCTCGCGGTCAATCTCCACCACCTTGCCCTCATGAAAAAATGTAGCGATAATTTTCCCCGGCTTGTCCGAATAGTCTGCGGAGTTGATAAAGGCGGCCCGCATGGCAGTGGGAAGATGCTCGTTCTGCGGGTTTTCCAGCAGTCTTACCTGCTCACCGCGGCTTCGCCTCCGTTCTGCTTCGGTGGGTGAACGCGTCAGCCAGATCGTTTCACCGCTTTCCGGATCGCGGCTTCTTGCATACCCGTGTTCCCAGGCCAGCCATTCATAGCTACACCTTCCCGAGTTGATATCATATTCTTTGATCAGATCAAGGCCGGAAGAGGAAATCAGAAGGTAAGCGGGATCATGCGGATTGAAACGTACGGTATGAATATATGAGAACCAGGGGTCCTCGAGTACGCTTGTCTTTCCCTCCCTGCTGAGATGATAAATCTTATTTTCTGCGGCTATGGCCAATGCACCCCCGGACATATCAATGCCCCGGGGTTCTGTCAGGCGGCTTATCACCTCCAAATCGCGAATGCGGCCAGCGGCAATTTTCAACTCTACCAATCCGCCTTTTCCCGGCTCTCTGCGCTCTACACTTCCTGCCCGGCCGCTGTTCTTTTTTCTCGAATTCAGATACCTCTTCCGAATACCCGACAAGTCGAAACTCTTGACCGTCAGTATGAGATCCAGCTCCGGATAAAAGGAGGAGGATCGCTCGAATGTGGCAATATCAATGATTTCTTTCATTCTCGCAGCGTTTCAATCAGTTCCACGAGCCGGCCGGTGAGCGCAGGACGCGAGAATTCTTCGACATTCTTCGCAGGAACTTTCTTTAATTTTTTCTCCGGAAGCCACGCTTCAAAAAGATCACCCAGTCTTTTCTCGATCAATTCCTGATCTGCATAATCAATCATGGGATAGCGTCCGGCCCGGCTCAAAATATGAGCGGCATCCCCATCAAGCGGTCCGATGGACAGCATGGGTGTGCCCGATGCCAGATACTCAAAAATTTTACCTGTTAATATTTGCTTGTTTCCGGCCGTCTGCGGAATGGGGAAAAGAAGGACCGAACTGCTGAGCATCGTGGCCACGGCCTTGCGGTGCTCAGCAAATTCTTTCAGCTCCAGATAAGGTTCCAGGCCGGTCTTTGCTATTGTATCCACCACGCTGGGGCTGATATTTCCGGTCAACTCCAGCCTGAAATGCTTTTTAAAAGCTTCATTTCTTTCAAGCAATGACACAATCGCCTGCCACAAAGCTTCGATATTTTGATTGGCTTTAAAATTCCCAACATAGGAGAGCTTAAAAAAAGAGTCCGTAGCCTCTGTTGTTTTCATTTCGTCAAAGTCAGCCGGGTCATAGCCGTTGTAGATCACTTCCGTGCGAGCCGCCCTATTGCTAAAAGCGCGCTGAAGACCCGGGCTTACGGTCAACACCAAATCTGCCGAACGCAAAACCTCGTCTTCCAGCGCCTGATCCCGGGCCTGGCTTTTGGCCGTTCGCGGCAAATAGGCATTGTAATAAATCTCCGTCCACGGATCGCGCATGTCTGCAAGCCATTTTATTCCGTATTTTCTTTTCAACCGCAAGCCGCTAAGGTGCGTGCTGTGTGGCGGACCGGTCGTAATTACCGCCACCACTTCTTCACTTTTCAACAGTTTCTCAGCCGCCATCAGGGCGTAGGGCACCCAGCCGACACGGGCATCGGGAATAAACCAGTTGGCCCGGATATATGCAGCGGCCTTTTTAATCCATGATTTCGAACCCCGGATATCAGCCATCCCCACAGCGGAGGCCTTGCCGCGTTTGCGCTGCCCGCTGAGCAGGTTGAAAAGCTTAAACGGTTCCACCGTCCTGGTGTGCAGCACCTGAATCGAGGGCGGAACCTCAGCAAGAAGTGTGTCATCGCGGTTGGGATAGCTTCCGCTTTTCGGTGTGATGACCAGAGGCTGATAACCATAATCCGGTAGGTAGCGGGCAAATTTCAACCAACGCTGCACCCCCGGGCCACTTGCCGGAGGCCAGTAATAGCTGATTATCAGCACTTTTTTCATCAGGCTTCTTCTTTTGCTGCCGGCTCATTTGCCGCATCGCGATACATGCTGTAAAGCAGACCCAGCAAGACCAGGATCAAAACAATGGAACCGGCCAGCGATACTTTCGAACCGGTATAATAGCTCCTGGGTTCAAACTTAAACTCAATCTGATGTTTGCCTGCCGGAATCCGCAAAGCCCTGAGGATATAATCCACATTGGCATGTGCTACCGATTCTCCGTCTATATAGGCCTTCCAGCCATTGCGGTAATAGATCTCCGAAAAGACCGCCAAACGCTCGCCTGATGCATTGCTTTCATACAGCAAACGATTGGGTGCATACGATTCCAGCTTGATATAATCGCCCTCTCCGGGAGCAAAATTCTGCAATCCCCCGAAGTAAGCCGCCTGCTTGTGTGAGTAGATCGCATCGCGGTCGGGGCGGAATTCATAGACCAGCGTAATGCGGGCGTGGAGGGGAGCCACTCCGGGATTGGATGCCCCTGCTTTGATGTCGGCCGAATCGCTGCTGCCTATCACGATGCTTTGGCCCGCTTGCAGCTGAAGGCTCTCCATATTGAAACGGAAGCCGTTGGAAGCCCAATCGCTGCCGGTCGAAAGAATAAGCTCTTCAAATGAACCGATGGTATCGATCGAGAAGGTCTCATTGTGCACGTGTGTCCCGTTCTTTCCGGTCAGGTCTTCCACCCTGTATGCTTTGTCAAGCATGCGAATCTCGTCATTGGGTCCCCGCACTTCCATCAATCCCGAGACAAACCATGCATTGCCGAGTGCCCCCGGATTCTGCTGAGCAATCGGATCCGGACTCCGGTTCGGATCTTTACTCCTGCCCGGAACAATGATGTATTGTGTGTTCAGCATATTGATAACCGGGATGTGCCGCCTGCTCAGGTGATAATCGATCATGTCCTGATAGCGCTGCAGCTTGGCCGGGTGATAGCCCCCTACCGATTTATGAAAATAGGAGGTAATGGCGTCATTAAAAGTGTTGGTACTCAGATTGAAAACCCGGTAGTCCGATGCAAGAAGCAAAGCGTCAAAACGGGTTTTGGTCAGTTCTTCCCTGTTTTGGCGTCCGTATATTTTCCGAAGAGCTTCGAACTTGCTCTGTGCTTCGGGCCATTTTTTAAATTCCGATTGCAAAATCTGCATATCCGCTCCGCTGGGAGAAACACGCTGTTCGGCAAAGCGGGCCTCCACAAAATCATCGGCATTGAAATATCGCTTGCTCACCGACCAGACATCCACCACGGTGAGCAGGGCCAGACCGGCCAGCAGGAGGAGTCCGCTCTTCAGCTTTCCCCTGAGATAGAACCAGAGCAGGGAAGCAGCGAGTGTCACATAAATGCCCGACCGGAGGATATCCATAAAGTAGAGATACTTCCTGTCGGCAACGAGCGCGTCATACAACTCCTGTTGCTGCAGCCAGAATGAACCACCCAGGCGCTGCTGATCAATGGCCGGTGAAAAGTCGCGCACCAGACCGTAGGCAGCCAGAAGCAGAAGTATGCCGATGGCAATGAAAAAACTCTTCTTCACTGCCTCCGTCAGGCCGGCTTTTCCCTCCTTGCTTTCCATTCTTGCCATTCCCGAGAAGGCCGATGCAGCCCCCGATTTCCGGAAGTAGTTCATCAGTGCTGCAAAACCAAGCAAGGGAACCATAACACCTGCAATGTGAAGCGCCATCGAGGGGGTGCGGAATTTATTGTAAAGCGGCAGATGGTCAAAGAGAAAGTTATTGAAAGCCGGGAAATGCCGGCCCCAGGCCATAAAAAAAGAAAGAACGATAGCTGCCCAAATCCAGTAGCGCAGCGGCTCCCTGACCAAGAAAAAGCTCAGAATAAAGAGGAAGATGACGATGGCACCGAAATAATTGGGCCCGGACGTAAAGGGTTGCTCGCCAAAATAGGTCGGCACGCTGGCCAGTATTTGTTTTTGCTGCGCTCTCGGAATATTAAACTTCTTAAGTGCTTTGGCCACATTTGAGTTATCTCCCAGGGCTTCTCCGCTTCCGCCTCCCATGAAATAGGGCACATAAATGGTCAATACCTCTTCGGGCCGCAGGCTCCAGCGAAATGCATAGTCGCGTTCGAGACCTCCTTTGTTTTCCTTGTACGTCAGTTCCGAAGCTCCGCCCCGCATGGTCTCCTTCGAATGCTCATACTGGCTCCAAACTTTGGCTGTGTTTGGCAGCAAGGCCAGTATTCCGAAAAGGATGATCCATCCGCTCACTTTAGCAAAGTGCATCAGCCTTTTCTCGCGCAAGGCCTCCACAAAGTAATACGAGGCAATCAGAAGCGACATGATAAGGAAGTAATAGATAATCTGGAAGTGGCTCGGAATAAACATAAAGGCCATGAAAATGAGAATGATCGCAAGGCCCTGCCTGATCTTGCCCCGGTAGGCCATAATGATTCCTCCGAGGACTCCGGTTGAATAGCCCATGGTAGCCACTTTGGTATTGTGTCCGGCCTCCAGCGAAATCAGATAGTTTGAAGAATAGGCAAAAGCCAGGGCTCCCACAGCCGCCAGCCAGATATTGACTTTGAAAGCCCTCAGCAGCACAAACATGCCCACACTTAAAATAAAAGGCAGGTTGACAGCCACGGGGAAGGGACTCAGAAGTCCTTTTAAGAAGACCCATACGAGATTGGCCGTGTAATGAACAGAAATAAAAAATCCGGGCATCCCGCTAAACATGCTGTTGGTCCACAGGCCTTCATTGCCCGTGAGCAGGCGGTAAGTAATCAACTCATGAGCCATTCCCCTGTGTTGTACTATATCGCCCTGTATCAGTACCATCCCTTCGAGAACGGGATAGCTGTAAATGACGGCAATCAAGAGAAAACCTAGCAGGATGAGCACATTCAGAAAGATCTGATTCTTTGTTTTTTTATTGAGCATGAGTGCTGATTTTTAAGCAGGCTAAAGTTAAAAATTATTCATACCCTTCGTAAGGCATTCTTTTTTAAAATACACGCTGCCCACAATATGCAGAAACGTTTAATTTTGGCGTGCATAAAACGGAAACATGGGAGCAGAGCGTATTTTGATCACCGGGGCCAACGGGCAGATAGGCAGCGAATTGGCAGAAGCATTGCGCAATCGATACGGACAGGACCATATCATCACCACGGATCTGCGTGCGCCTGCACACCCCGATGCGGGGCCCTGGGACATCCTGGATGTGCTGAACAGAAAAGCCATTGAAGAGAAGTTCCGAAGATATCGCCCCACCCAGGTCTATCATCTGGCTGCCATGCTTTCGGCTGTTGCCGAGCAAAAGCCCCTTGCCGGCTGGAATCTGAATATGAACAGCCTGCTCAGCATTCTTCAGGCTTCCGTGGACCTGGGTATATCTAAAGTTTTCTGGCCCTCATCCATCGGTGCTTTCGGCCCGACCACCCCCAAGGACCAGACTCCGCAAATCACCATTATGGACCCGACCACGGTCTATGGCATCAGCAAAAAAGCCGGGGAAGGATGGTGCCAGTATTATTTCGGGAAATACGGTCTGGATGTGCGCAGCATCCGCTATCCGGGCCTTATCAGCTATAAAACAAAACCGGGCGGAGGCACCACCGATTATGCCATTGCCATTTTTCATGCCGCAAAGTATGAGCAACACTATACTTCTTTTCTCCGGGCCGACACCGAACTGCCCATGATGTATATGCCCGATGCCATCCGTGGCACCCTGCAACTGATGGACGCTCCGGCCGAAGGCCTGCGCATTCGCAGCAGCTATAATTTTGCGGGGGTGAGTTTTACTCCGGCCGGACTGGCCGATGCCATCAGAAAATTTATTCCTGAATTCCGGATCGATTACAAGCCCGATTTTCGCCAGGCAATTGCCGACTCCTGGCCACATTCCATAGACGATTCATTTGCCCGCGAAGACTGGGGCTGGCAGGCCGGGTATGATTTGGACAGAATGACTGCCGACATGCTCGCTCACATCTGATTGTTCTGGCGCATCACTTCATAAAGGGCCATTCCGGCTGCTACGGACACGTTGTAAGAGTCGAATGAGCGGGTCATGGGCAGTTTCAGCACCCGGTCGCACTGCGCAAGCAGACGAGGATGTATGCCCTCACCTTCCGAACCCATGATCAGAGCAAGCGGCAGCTTCAAAGCTTCCTCTCCTATCATTTTTTCTCCTTTTTCACTCAGTGCGTAGATGCGTATGCCGTTGTCGTGGCAGATTTGCATGACCTCGTCAAGCGACTGATGGCGGCAAACGGGAATATGCTGAAGGGCTCCGGCTGAGGTTTTCATGGCATCGGCTCCCAGAGCCGATGATCCTTTTTTCGGCACCACGATGGCGTGTACACCCGCGATGTAGGCCGTCCGGGCAATGGCCCCGATATTGCGCACATCCGAAACACGGTCGAGAATGAGAAGGAAAGGGAGCTCGCCCGATTCGTAGATCAGCGGAAGAACATCTTCGAGCTGCTGAAACTCCACTCCGGAAAGAAAGGCCAACACCCCCTGGTGATTGCCTTTTACTTCCTGCTTTAGGCGCTGGGCAGGAACATTGAGTACCGGGATCTTGCGCTCTTTGCAAATTTTACGGATATCTCCGATCAACTCGCCCCTCGCATCCCGGGAGATCCAGACCCTGTCAATTGATTTGCCCGACTGCAACACCTCAAACACGGGGTGCCGCCCATATACCCTGTCGCCCGACTCTCTATCCACCGCTTACATTCATCAGGTCCGGATTGATCAGCTGCATATTGTACTCTTCTTCCAGGGCATTGATTCCTTTTTTGAAGGCATCCAGCCATTCACTTTTCCCTTTGTCTTCCAACTGCGAGGCGATGGTGTTGATGAGCGATACATCGCGCAGCAACTGACGTCCATGCACCGATAAGCTCTGCCCCTGCTGAGACGATACCTTGAACAGAAAATCACGTGCTCCGCCCCCGTATTTCGAGCGGTTCACCTCCATATCCCCGGCATCATAATTATAAGCGATGTCCTCTTTCAGCACCCTGATCATTTCTTCAATCACTACGGGCACCAGAGAATCGTCACCGGCATTGACCGAGAGGCTTAATACCGGATAGAGTTCATTGGGATCATAGTAGGGCACATTCCAGCTTGGGAATTTCTCCCAGGTCATGCGCAGCAGATCTTTGCGTTTTTCCTTGCTTTCATTGGCCACTTCCATCACATTGGCCAGATAGATGAGGTTGCCCCTCAGCATGCGTACGGTGCGATCTGTCCACTCCTCCATGAACATTTTCTTCTTGTCTACATTGCCGAATTTCCACTTCTGTGTGATGTTATCATACATCAAATCCGTATTGACGAATCCATTTCCGCCCGCATTGCTCGGGGGTGCCACGGCCATGAGGCGATAGCCCAGACCTTCCCGCTGCAAGTACTTGCCAAGGCCCAATTGCTTGGCGGGGTCAACCGTAATCGAATAGTAAATCGGGCGCTCCGGATAATTGGAAGCAATAATATCGAGGATCATCAGCTCATCGCGGAAAATGGAGTTGCCTCTCAATTTGCCTTCAATTTGCGGCACCACGTAGTTCGCATATTTTTCGGGAATAAGTCCGGCACGGGCCGCACGGGCAGAGTCCACTTTCACCGTGAATTTCTTGACCGGAATAATGGCCCGCTCTCCGGTGCGTGATTGCTGCCTTACATATTTCAACACCGTAGGCAGGTCGTATCCGTATTTATTGATAAATCGCTTGCTCTTCTGGATGGGGGTTTGGATAAGGCCGTCACCCATGTAATCGCGTTTGTTAAATGTGAGTTTCAGAGGCGGAGCATCATTGATGCGATTGTTCAGCTGATCAATGTACCAGTCTACAGCCAGCAGGCTCAGATTAATAATGCGCACATCGGGTCGTACGTGCTCCACTTCCTGAATGTACCAAAGGGGATAGGTATCGTTGTCGCCCTGTGTAAACAGGATGGCATTGGGTGCCAGCGATTCCAGATAATTCCATGCCGAATCACGGGCCACATAACGGCCTGAGCGGTCGTGATCATCCCATCCCTGGAAGCCCATGATAAGCGGAACGATGGCACTGACAGCCAGAGATGCCGCCAGAGCGGCCTTGCGGCTCATCTTTTCCCGCAGGAATTCGAAGAGCGCCAATACGCCCATGCCGATCCACATGGCATAGGTGATGAACGACAAAGCCAGGGCATAGTCTCTTTCGCGCGGTTCGCTCGGAGGTTCATTGGCATTGATGATGAGCATGATTCCCGAGAAGAAAAAGAGAACCATAAGAACCGTGAAGACCTGTTTGTTCTTTTTGTAATTGTAGACCAGTCCCAGCAAACCGAGGAGGAAAGGAAGCATGTAGAAATTGTTTCGGGCCGGATTGTTCTTCGACTCCGGATCATCCAGTTTGCTCTTGCCCAGTCGCATGACATCCAGAAAACGAATACCTGTCAGCCAGTTTCCGTTTTTCAGACCACGGTCGATGTGCCCCTGCAGGTTGTCCTGTCGGCCGCTGAAGTTCCACATGAAGTAGCGGAAATACATGTAGCCGATCTGGTAGTCGAAAAAGAAACGCATATTGTCTCCAAAGCCGGGCACTTCCCCTTCTTTAAGGTTGAGCCACTTCCTGTATTGCCGGGCATGGTCGTTGTTCATCAGCGAGCCCATGCGCGGGAAGAGCATCTTTTTGTTTTTCTTACGGTAAGAGTTCAGGAGATTGTTGATTTGTGCTTCCGAAGCATTGGGGTTTCCCTGCCGTATAGAGGCCCTCAGGCGATCTTCAATTTTACTTACATCGAAAACATACTCTGTTTTCTTTCCGATCTCAATGTATTTGCCCGCATCAAAATCTGCCTGATAGCGGGTACCCGTCACTTTCTGATCCAGCGGCTGTGCCATGAAAGTAGGTCCGTAGATCAGCGGACGGCTTCCGTATTGTTCGCGTTTCAGATAGGAATAGAGCCTGGCAATGTCGGCCGGTTCATTCATGTTGATGGGCGGATTGGCTTTGGCCCTCGACATGACGGTTGAATAGGACGACAAGCCGATAATCAGCATGAGAAAAGCCAGAATGCCTGTCCACAGGGCCGGTTTCTTTCTCTTCTTTGCAAAGGAGATAAAGTAAATGCCAAGACCGAATACCAGCAAAAGGAAAAAGATCACACCGCTGTTGAAGGGCAGTCCGAAGCTGTTCACAAAAAGAATGTCCAGCTTCACGGCAATCTTAATGAAATAGTCGAGCACCCCCCACATGACAAAGGCCAGCAAGCCAAAGCCTACGAAGAAAGTTATCAGGAATCCTTTGGGTGAGGGTTTGTATTTTCTGAAATAGTAGATATAGGCCAGGGCCGGCAAAGCCAGCAGGTGCAGGAGGTGTACCCCGAGGCCGAGGCCCACCAGAAAGCCTATGAGTATCAGCCAGCGATCGGCATAGGGTGTGTCGGCTGCGGCATCCCATCGAATCATGGCCCACACGATGGCAAAGAAAAAGAAGGCTGAGTAGGCGTAAACTTCGCCCTCCACAGCCGAAAACCAGAAAGAATCAAGGAAAGTAGCCGACAAAGCCGCGATCACTGCACTGCCGATGACGAGCAAGGTATCGAGCCGGTCATATTCCTGTCCGGCTTTGTACACCTTCCGCATGAGGTAGGTCAATGTCCAAAACATAAAGAGGATGGTAAAGGCACTCGTCAGGGCCGAGAGGAAATTGATCATATAGGCCACATACTGCAAGCCCGGGGCAAAAAGGGAGAAGAAGCGCCCCGTGAGCATGTGCATCGGAGACCCGGGCGGGTGAACGACTTCCAATTTGTATGCTGCAGAGATAAATTCTCCGCAGTCCCAAAAACTGACGGTCGGCTCGAGTGTAAGTACATACACTACAAGAGCAAAGAGGAATACCATCCACCCTGCCAGTGTGTTTATTTTCTTGAATCCGTTCATGTGTTCTGATCTTTGTTTATTGCCAAGCAAAAGGTGCCCAAATTTAAGAAATGAAAGCGGTTTTCAGGTGCTCTCATCCATTTACTTCACAAGACATCAGAGGCATCCTGTAATTAATTCAATTTTTATTGAATCGCACTTTTGCTCTAATTAATTGTTTTTTAACTTTGCATTCCATTTTGGCCGATGGTGTAATTGGCAACACGTCTGGTTTTGGTCCAGAAGAGTCTAGGTTCGAGCCCTAGTCGGCCAGCCAAAGGAGTTTCCCTCGCGGAAACTCCTTTTTTTCTTTTCGGAGGCCCTTTATTCACTTATCCTCCGTGCGCCTTTTCTTTGTCAGACCCCTTACATTTATAGTCAAAGAATGCAAATTCAAGAACGAAATAAGGACTTTCGTATTTGAACGCATACCAACTTAAAAGAAAACAGCAACGATGGCAAAGCTTATCAACGTAAACACCATAGCCCCGGGCTACAGGGCAGTCAGCATCAGCGATCCCGCCATTTTGAATGAAGCCATCCGGCCTTTTCATCATGCAGCACAGTTTATTGCCATGGCCGGGAAAGCATACCTGGCACATATGGAGGACGATAGCCACACCAATATGGCCTGGGACAGCCCGCGAAAGGCGTACACAGGACGCCCCATCACAGGGTCGGCTATCTTCTCTCTCGCCCTCGATTCAAATGACTTCTCCCTGGCTCTGGTTGACAACGGAACGGAAGAATGGACGCGCCTGCCCCTCCATGGAAAGACCCGCGAAGAGGTGCTGGAGTGGCTGCGGGCCGAAGTGGAAAAGCGTGGCCTCGACCCCGCCCTGCTGAAATGGGATCTGCATTATGAGATTCCCCAATATGAATTCGACCAGGGGAAACCCTACCGGATACCGGAAATTGATGCACGCAACGACCTCGCTGCCTATCGCTCCAATGCCAATATTATACTCGGAAACATTGCCCTCCGCTTCAAAGATTCCAGTGAAGTGCGCATCTGGCCCCATCATTTTGATTCCGGTATTTTTATTCCTTACCGGAAAGACGAAGAGGGAAATGTCACAAAAGGTATCTATGCAGGATGGAACATAGCCGATGAACACGTTCCCGAGCCCTATTTCTACATTACCTTCTATCCATGGGATCATGCCCGGCCGCTCCAGTTGCCCGGCCTGCTCTCAAAAGGTTATTGGCATACAGCGGGATTTTATGGCATATTTCTGAAAAGCAGCGTGCTGGCAGCCATCCCTTCGGCCAGAGAACAGCTCTATCAGCTGCGCGAGTTTTTTGACGAGGGAATTGACAAAGCCATACGAATAATGAATATGGTAAAATGACGCTCGCCCGAACGGCTTTCAAAATACTATTCCGACTTCGATACCCCTTCCGCAAGGGCACTGAACTGATGGAAGAAATTGCCCGCAGAAGCAGGCAGACCAATCCTCCGCACTGGAATGATTGGGAAGAAATGCTTAGGCGCTATGTACAAAGTGATGGCAAAGTAAGGTACGGAGCGTGGCGGCACGAAGCAAAAAAGCTTGAAGAGCTAATCACATCCGTTGGCCGACAGGCTCCTTCGGCCGAGTGGTCGCGCGAAGACCAGCTGGCCTACTGGATTAATCTGTACAATGCAGCTACCGTAAGCCTCATGCTGCGGCACTATCCCGTGCAATCTATCCGCGACATAAAGACCCCAAACCGCATTCCTTTCTTCGGTAGTATCTTCGACCGGCATTTTATACCGGTGGCCGGAATGAAACTCTCTCTCAACGACATAGAGCATCGCATACTTCGCAGGCTGAAAGAGCCCCGCATACATTTTGCCATCAATTGCGCTTCCGAGTCATGCCCGGCTCTCTCACGCGAAGCGTATAAGAGCCGGAAACTGGAGCAGCAGTTGCAGAGCGGAACCCTTCAGTTTCTTTCCGATCCGGCTCGTAATGTCATAGACGAAGAACACACGGAACTCTCGGCCATCTTCGGCTGGTTTCTCGATGACTTCGGAGGCGAGGAGGGTCTCAGAGAAAAAATGAAAAGCTGGACCGGAAAGGAAGAATTGCCAAAGCACATTCAATTCAAAAAATACAACTGGAAAATAAACGAAGCCCGGGATGATCAGAAAGTGGATTAAAGACATCAGCAGCAAAAGCAATTCCTTTGCATTGGGTGAAATTGCAACGACCGAAGAATGGAAGCGCATTCTTGCCGGCTCCAACCGTCAGCCCGTGCTGCTTTTCAAACACAGCAGGCGTTGCTCACTGAGCGATGTGGCTCTTACCAGAGTCTTACATCTGAAATCGGAGATAGAAGAGCGTGCAAAAATGTATGTCGTCAATGTGGTAAACAGGAAGTCGCTCTCGCAGATCATTGCAGATGACCTTGGCATAAGACATGAAAGCCCCCAGGTTCTGCTCCTTCACAGGGGCCATGTGCAGGCTCATGCCTCCCACAATGCCATCGATGCCCGCTGGGTCAGGTCGGCTCTGCAGGCCCTAAATACCTAAAGTGGTCATTTCCTTAAAATTATCAGCGTTGGGGCTTAGCTCATTCCTAATTATTTTTCTATTTTTGCAAGCCCAAAATAAACGCAGTTTTGAACTCATCAGAAGTAAAGCTTTTTTCCGGAACGAACTCCCTTTACCTGGCTAAAGAAATAGCCCGGTATTACGGGAAAGCTCTGGGTAAAATAAAGCTGCAGCGTTTTAGTGATGGGGAATATCAGCCGGTCATTCAGGAGTCGGTGCGGGGAGAATTTATTTTCTTCATTCAATCGACCAATGCACCGGCAGACAATTTTATGGAACTGCTGCTGATGATCGATGCGGCCAAGCGGGCTTCGGCCGGCTATATTGCCGCGGTCATTCCCTATTTCGGAATGGCTCGGCAAGACCGCAAAGACAAACCCCGGGTAGCCATCGGGGCAAAACTGGCGGCCAACCTCCTGACGGCAGCCGGAGCCAACCGCGTGGTGACGATGGACCTGCATGCCGATCAGATACAGGGATTCTTTGACATTCCGGTAGACCATCTGACGAGTACGGCCATCTTCATTCCCTATCTGGAGCATATTGACAAAACCAACCTGGTCTTTGCCGCACCCGATGTGGGAGCTACAAAAAGAGCCCTGGCCTATGCCAAATACTTTAAAACGGACCTTGTGATCTGCGACAAGCAGCGCGTAAGGGCCAACGAAGTGGCCCAAATGACCGTCATCGGAAATGTGGAAGGCAAAGAAGTTATCATGGTAGACGATATCGTGGATACGGCCAATACGCTGTGTAAAGCCGCCAATATCATGCACGAGAAAGGCGCACGATCAGTCAAGGCAATGATTACCCATCCGGTATTGAGCGGCAAGGCCTATGAAAACATTGAAAACTCACACCTCGATGAGTTGATTGTTTGCGATACCCTACCGCTGAAAAAGGAATCCGGCAAAATTAAAATCCTGTCTGTGGCAAGCCTGTTTGCCACGGCCATTACGAATACCCATGAACACAAATCAATCAGTTCATTGTTTATAGAGAACGCTATTTAAAAAGAAAGAGATGAAAACAATCAGTGTCGAAGCACAACCCAGAAGCGCATTTGGAAAATCAAACAGCAAAAGACTGCGAAAAGAAGGATACCTGCCGGTAGAGATATATGGTGGCGATGAGAATATGCATGTCGTGGTGAAGCCACGGGACCTCAAGGAAGCCATTTATCAGCCCGGCCTGGCCGTTATCCGCATTAAGGTGGAAGGAAAAGAAATTGATACCATCGTAAAAGAAACCCAATTTCATCCCCTGAGCGATGAACTGCTGCATGTGGATATGCTTCAACTGGTTCCCGGGAAACCGGTCATCACGGAGATTCCCATTCGCACCGAAGGCCGGGCCAAAGGAGTAACCGTTGGCGGGGTTCTCGCACCCAAGGTAAGAACGCTCCGGGTAAAAACGGTTCCTGAAAAGCTTTGCGACTTTATCGTGGTAGATGTGACTGATCTGGAGCTGAACAAGTCACTTAAGGTCAAAGACCTGAAAGAAGGGCTGGACGGAATTGAGATTCTCAACAATCCGAATGCCCCGGTAGTTTCGGTGATCACACCTCGTGCCCTGCGTTCGAAGTCAACAGCAGAAGCTGGCGAGGAAGGAGCAGAGGCCGAAGAAGAAGCCGCTGCGGAATAATCTTCCGATTCGTTTTATTTTCGCTGAGGTCTAAAATATTCAGATCTTGAAATACCTAATTGTCGGTTTGGGAAATCCGGGGGCCGAGTATGTACATACCCGCCACAATATCGGATTTGACGTACTCGACCGGCTCGCCCGCAAGAACGATCTGAGCTTCGAAGCGGCACGCCTGGCCGATCATGCGCTTTTGAAATACAAAGGACGGCAGTATCACCTCATCAAACCGATGACCTTCATGAACCTGAGCGGACGAGCCGTGAAATACTGGCTTGACAAGCTCAAACTCAGTCCTGCAGAATTGCTGGTGGTGGTAGATGATATCGCCCTGCCCCCCGGCAAGCTCCGCCTGCGGCCCGGAGGCAGCGATGGCGGGCACAATGGCCTCAAAAGCATTCAGGAAAGCATTGCTACCACGCAATACCCCCGCCTCCGCTTCGGAGTAGGCAATGACTTTTCCAAAGGACGCCAATCCGACTACGTCCTCAGCCCCTGGCCCGAAGAGCAATGGAAGGCCGTACAAAGCAAAATCGATCTCGCAGGAGAAATAATTCTTAACTTCGGATTTATGGGTTTGCAACGAACCATGAATCTGTATAACAAGAATTAATTCATGCCCAAATGAAGATCATAGCCATCGGGCGAAACTATGCCGCACATGCCAGCGAGCTGGGCAATCAGGTGCCCGGAGAGCCCCTCATTTTTATGAAACCGGAGACGGCAATCCTTGACGGAAACCGGCCCTTTATTTATCCCGAATTTTCTAAGGATATTCACTACGAACTCGAGTTGATAGTCCGGATCTCGCGCAAAGCCAAAAAGATCTCGCGGAAGGAATATGTGCATTATTTTGATCGCATCAGTCTGGGAATCGATTTCACTGCGCGCGACCTTCAGAAAAAATGCAAAGAAAAAGGCCGGCCCTGGGAAATTGCCAAAGCCTTTGACGGGTCGGCTGCCATTGGCCGCTGGACAGAGCCCTCCGACTTTGATCTCGGTAATATCCATTTCGAACTGCTCAGAAACGAAAAGACCGTTCAAAGCGGCCATACGGCCAATATGATTTTTCCGCTTGACTACCTGATGGAATATATCACAAAATTCTTCACTCTGGAGCCCGGAGATATTATTTTTACAGGTACACCGGAAGGCGTGGGTCCGGTGCTGACCGGTGACCGGCTTCGGGGACTTCTAGAAGGAAAAAATGTACTCAATTGTGAGATAAAGGGACCTTAACAAGCAGACTATGGCAAATCAGGAAGCAACAATAGAGGTGGACCGGGATATTTTACTCAAAGCATATCACCACATGTGCCTGGCAAAAGAGATGGCGCAAATCTATGACGACAATCGTTCGGTGACAAAATATGTACACAGCACCTCGCGCGGCCACGAAGCCATTCAACTTGCTGCAGGCTATCATCTGAAGCCGTGGGACTGGGCCTCGCCCTACTATCGCGATGAGTCGCTTCTTCTGGCCATGGGTTTCACCCCCTATGAACTGATGCTGCAACTGCTGGCCAAAAAGGATGATCCGTTCACGGGCGGGCGAAGCTATTATGCCCATGCCAACTCAAACGATCCCGAAAGGCCCAAAATGATTCATCAGTCATCGGCTACGGGCATGCAAGCCATACCGAGCACCGGACTGGCACAGGGTCTGCAATACCGCGAAAAACAAGGCCTTGATCAGTCGGGTCGGCATCCGGTGGTGCTGTGTTCGATCGGAGATGGAGCCATGACCGAAGGCGAAGTGTCGGAAGCCCTTCAATATGCCGCTCTGCATCAGGTACCTATTGTTTTTCTGGTTCAGGACAACAACTGGGGGATATCCGTAACGGCAAGTGAAGCCCGCAGCATGAACGCCTATGAGTTTGCAGCCGGATTCAAGGGCCTTGACCGGGTTCAGGTTGACGGAAGCGATTTCATCGCCTCTTATCTGCTCATGGATGAGGTGTTCGAACAGGTGCGAAAAAAACGCAGTCCCGTGCTGGTTCATGCCCGTGTTCCCCTCCTGGGACATCATACTTCGGGGGTTCGCAAAGAATGGTATCGCCCGGAGGAGGACCTCGCCAGGCATGCCAAGGACGACCCGGGCCCCAAACTCTATCAGATGCTCCTCAGCGACTACGGCTTTGATAAAAAGGAGCTGGCCGAAATCGAAGAAAAGGCAAAAGCCCTTGCACACGAATCATTTGAAAAAGCGATGAAGGCTCCTGAGCCCGACCCTGCCAGCGCCATGGACCACGTCTACGCACCCACCCCTGTCACAGAAGAAAAAGGAGTGCGAAATCCGGGCGGCAAAGAGAAGGTAGTGATGGTCGATGCCGCATTGCATGCCGTAGATGAAATTTTAAAAACACATCCCGAAGCCCTTTTTTATGGGCAGGATGTAGGCGGCCGCCTGGGCGGTGTCTTCAGAGAAGCTGCTACGCTGGCCGAAAAATATGGCCACGACCGGGTCTTCAATACCGCCATCCAGGAGGCTTATATTATCGGATCGACAGCCGGCCTGTCGGCCGTGGGTCTGCGACCCATTGTGGAGGTGCAGTTTGCCGATTACCTGTGGCCCGGCATCAATCAGCTCGTTACGGAGCTGGCCAAGGCTTCCTATTTGACCATGGGCAAATTTCCGGTGGCCTCGGTCATTCGCATTCCGGCCGGAGCCTATGGCGGAGGCGGACCCTATCACTCGGGTTGTCATGAATCTTCGATTCTTCCGATCAAAGGAATTAAGGTTGTCTTTCCATCCAATGCAGCCGATATCAAAGGCCTGATGAAAGCCGCCTTCCTTGATCCCAATCCGGTGGTCATCTTCGAACACAAAGGCCTTTACTGGTCGAAAGTGCCCGGAACCCTCGGTGCCAAGGCGGTAGAACCGGATGAAGAATATATCATCCCGCTGGGCAAAGCCAATATTTTTCTTGAAGCCTTTCCTGAAAAAGTAGCCAAAGGCGAATCCGTGGTGGTCATCACCTACGGAATGGGTGTGCACTGGGCACTTCAGGCGGCAAATAATTTCAGAGGAAATGTTGAGATACTGGATCTGCGCACCCTGCAACCCCTTGATGAAAAAGCGGTGATGGATGCGGTCAAAAAACACAACAAAGTAATTGTACTCAGTGAAGAAACTGTGAGCAACTCATTTGCCCAAACACTGGCCGGGCGCATTGCCCGCGATGCCTTTGAGCACCTCGATGCCCCCGTGCAGGTTATCGGAGCCCGCGATGTGCCGGCTGTGCCGCTCAATGTGGCACTCGAAGCAGCCATACTGCCCAATGCCGAAATCGTCAGCGAGCGGATAGATTTTCTCTTAAGTTATTAATGCATAGGGTCAATTCTACTTTTAGCAGTAATTTTGCGAGCCTGAATCATACTAACATATAGCACAATGCCCTATCTTTTTACTTCAGAGTCGGTATCGGAGGGACATCCGGACAAGGTAGCCGATCAAATTTCAGATGCCCTTCTCGATCACTTTCTGGCTGGCGACCCGGAGTCGAAGGTCGCTTGTGAAACACTGGTCACTACGGGACTGGTCGTTTTGAGCGGTGAGGTCAAGTCGCACGCGCTCTTCGACCACCGAAAAGTAACCCGTGATGTAATCAGCCGCATCGGATACAATGACCCCGAGTTGGGATTCAGCGCCAGCTCCTGTGGCATCATCTCAAGCATACATGCACAGTCGGCCGATATCAACCAGGGTGTGGAACGGGCTTTCCCTGAAGATCAGGGAGCCGGTGACCAGGGCATGATGTTCGGCTATGCCACCAACGAATCGGAAGAATACATGCCCCTGCCCCTGCTTATCTCCACCCGCATATTGCAGGAACTGGCAAAAATCAGGAAACACGGCAATGAGATGCCATACCTGCGCCCCGATGCCAAAGCACAGGTCACCATCGAATATGACGACAGCAACCGGCCCCTGCGGATTGATACGATTGTGGTATCTACCCAGCATGATGACTTTGCCTCCGAAAAGGAGATGCATGAAAAAATATATTCGGATATCAGGACAATCCTGATCCCCCGGGTCGAAGCCGGGTTGAATCCGGAAAACCGGAAGTTATTCAACGGAAACATCCATTACCACATCAACCCCACAGGGAAATTTGTCATTGGCGGCCCCCATGGCGATACGGGGCTGACAGGCAGAAAGATTATTGTGGACACCTATGGCGGGAAAGGCGCCCATGGCGGTGGGGCTTTCTCCGGGAAAGACCCCTCAAAAGTTGACCGCTCAGCAGCCTATGCCACCCGGCACATAGCCAAAAACCTCGTGGCCGCGGGCGTGGCCGATCAGGTGCTCGTGCAGGTGGCCTATGCCATCGGCATGGCCGAACCCATGAACATCTATGTCAATACCTACAACAGTGCCCGCGTAAAACTCAGTGACGGAGAGATTGCCGAAAAAGTGTCGGAGATCTTCGATATGCGACCGGCAAAAATTGTGGAGCGTCTCAAACTCAAAGATCCGATCTACAGCGAGACGGCTGCCTACGGGCACATGGGACGCAAACCCGAAAGCGTTGAGAAAAGCTTCGAGATGAACAACGGGGAAGTGATTCGCTGCAAGGTAGAGCTCTTTACCTGGGAAAAGCTCGACTACATGGATGAAATAAAAAAAGCCTTTGGCATTTCCTGAGTGAAAAAGACGGGGCTGTTGCTGATTGGGAGTCTCCTCCTCCTTTGCGTCATTGCCTATTTCTTTATGCCTTTCAGCCGCTGGAACGGACTGGCCACAGCCGTACTGCTCACTGCACATTTCTTTTATCTGGTAAAAGCATTTCGTTTTCCGGCAAAAAGGCCCAAACGTGTTCGGGCCGAGATGGCAGGCTATGCGGTTATCCTCATGATTATTCTGCTGGCCCTGGCCTCCCGCGGCATTCCTTTATTTGCGTGGGTTTTTCTGGTCGGCACCATCCTCAATCTCTGGATCAGGGTTATCTATCCGAAGTAATTAAGCAAAAATTAGCACACTGATCTACAGGTCCCCGGCATCTACCCAGTCTCCGTTGGCCCGGATGAGTGCGATGAGTTCTTCCAGGGCTTGGTCCTCGGGAATGTTTCGCTTGATGACCTCCTGCCCTTTGTAGAGGGTGATTTTTCCCGGGCCGCTGCCCACATATCCGTAGTCGGCATCGGCCATTTCACCGGGCCCGTTTACAATGCAGCCCATGATTCCGATTTTGACACCTTTCAGATGGCGGGTGGCCTTACGGATATTTGCGGTGGTCTCTTCGAGATCGAAAAGCGTGCGCCCGCAGCTGGGGCAACTGATATATTCCGTTTTGGTTATCCGGGTACGGGCCGCCTGCAGAATGCCGAAAGCCACGTTGTTGATCTTTTCCGCATCTGCATGCCCGGCTTTCAGCCACAGTCCATCGCCCATTCCGTCCAGAAGCAGAGCACCCGCATCCGTGGCACTGAAGAGAGTAAACTGCTCCGGACTCTCATCCGGGTATTCACGCCTGATCAGCACCGGTACCGATATGTTTTCCTCCATCAGTCGAATAAAGGCCCTGCGCATCTCCGGCATAGCAGCGCGGTTATCACTACGGAGCACAAGCACTGCCGAGGGGTCTTTTTTTATCTCATCCAAAAAATCCCGCTGCAGATCATGAATAGTAGCCAAAACAAAATTCAAGGGGGACGGGCGCTGGCTTCTTTGCATATAATCGGCCGCTTCATAAAGTGGGAAGATGCCTTTCACACCGGGTTTCCAGGCCCTGGCATTCACGATGACTCTCAGCGTTCCCGGCAATGCAAACTGCGGGGTCCGGTCTCCCGTGAAAATATAATCCGCTGCATTATCACGGATCTGCCACTTATCGAGAAGCAGATCATAATGGTATCCGATGGTTTTCAGAAGCAGGGGGTTATCCATGTCCGTATCCTGCATATCCGCCACAACGACAGGTACCTGCCCCGCACCTATGTTGCCTGCTTTGCGGCTTTCCCGCCTGCGATAGCTATACGGGTCGTATGGCAGCGTGTCAATCGCCTCGATTGCTTCGTGGCCTGCCCGCTCTGTATAACGTTTTACAAGTTCCCCGGCCACAGGAATCTCCGCCTCGGGTTTTTCCGTCAGCGAAACACGGATCGTATCGCCCAGCCCGTCTTCCATCAATGCGCCTATGCCCATGGCCGATTTAATACGAGCATCCTCCCCGTCACCCGCCTCGGTGACCCCGAGATGCAGGGGATAGTTCATGCCGTTCTCTTTCATCGTCTTCACCAGCAGCCTGTAAGCCTGCACCATCACCTGGGGATTGCTGGCTTTCATTGAGAGAACAATGTCATGGAAGTCTTCCTCTTCACAAATGCGAAGAAACTCCATGGCACTTTCCACCATTCCCAGGGGGGTGTCTCCGTAGCGACTCATGATCCGGTCGCTCAGCGATCCGTGGTTTGTCCCGATGCGCATGGCTGTTCCTTTGGCCTTGCAAAGGCGAACGAGGGGCAGAAATTTCTTTTTTATTCGTTCGAGCTCGGCAGCATAGGCTTCATCACTATAATCGTGGGTTTCAAACTTCTTTTTATCCGCATAGTTGCCCGGATTGACACGTACCTTCTCCACGATGCCGGCCGCAATCTCGGCTGCATTCGGTGTGAAGTGGATATCTGCGATAAGCGGCAAATCGTAACCGGCTTCCGCCAATTTCGATTTGATGCGGGCCAGGTTTTCGGCATCGCGCTTGCTGGGGGCCGTAATGCGCACGTATTCCGAACCTGCCTCAAACAGGCGAATGCTTTGTGCCACTGTAGCTTCGGTGTCGCGTGTGTCGGTGGTGGTCATCGACTGTACACGAATGGGGTTATCCCCGCCCAAAGGCAGTTTCCCGATGGCCACAGGCCTGGTTTTCCATCGTTGATATTGTGTCAGACTCTCGCAATACAGCATTTCTGTCTTTTGCTTCCTCATGGTTGTCCTCTGATTTCGGTCATGAAGTTAAGGGCATCTCTTTAGATATCCCCTTCCAATGGCCGCAATATGATTTCATCAATTACCGTACGTGGCGAAGCCGACCAGGCTTGCCATATGATCCCGGCCAAATCTTCGGCAGGCATGAATCGCGAAGGCGGCAGCGGGCTGCCTTTCCAGCTGTCGGTCCATACAGCTCCGGGCAATACGGCCGACACCCTCACCCTGCCCTTCAACTCTTCACGCAATCCGCGCGAAAAGCCGAGCATGGCATGTTTGCTGATGGCATATAGATTGCCCGATGGATACGCCTGCAGGCCGGCCGTTGAGCAAATGTTGAAGATATAGCCTTTCCCGTCCTCCGGCATCTCCCCGGCCAGATAGCGTGTCAGATAATAGCCGGCATAGAGATTCACCTGGATCATCTTTTCGAGCGCTCCGGGAGCCGCGTCCAGTATATTTTCCGGCTGAAAAGTGCCCACGTTGTTTACCAATACATCCACGCCTTCCCATTCTGCCAGCACACTGTCGGCAAATGACCTGACTTCTTCGGTGCGGGCCGCATCCACTTCCCGGGTTATCACCTGCGGAGCACCCGCTTCCTTCAGTTCCTCTTTCACCTTTTCCAGGTCAGCTGCATGCCTCGAATAAAGCGCCACGGCAAAATTCTCACTTGCAAAACGCAAGGCAATGGCCCGGCCTATTCCCTTGCTTCCCCCACTCACTACAATTCTTTTCATGGTATTTCCGATTTCTGCCAAATTTACGATTGCTGTTAAACTTTTAACTTTGAACCGTGATGATCTTAATTTCATTCCTAAGCTCGGTCAAGCTGAAAAAATCAGCTATCATTGCAATGAAAAGCATAGACAGAATATGAGCATTTTCACTTCCATAGGGCAGTACATGATTCTCATGAGCCACATTTTTTCCAGGCCGGAAAACGGGCGCATGTATTATAAGGAAGTAATGCGGCAAATGAATGCCATCGGTGTCGGCTCCATTCCCATCGTGGCCCTTATCTCCTTCTTCATCGGTGCCGTTACGGCTGTTCAAACGGCTTTTCAATTTGTCGGCTCTTTCATTCCGCCTTATTATGTGGGTTATGTCGTCCGCGATACGATGCTGCTTGAACTTTCATCAACCATCACCTGTCTTGTGCTGGCCGGCAAGGTGGGTTCTAACCTCGCTTCCGAGCTGGGCACCATGCGCATCACCGAACAAATTGATGCTCTCGAGATAATGGGCATCAACACGGGGTCCTATTTGATCGGACCCAAAGTCATCGCTGCCGTTGTCACGATTCCGCTGCTGGTGATCCTTTCATCCGCCCTGGGCATTCTGGGAGGATATATGGCCGTGGCCACTTCACATACGATAAAAATATCGGAGTACCTCAGAGGGCTACATGCCTTTTTTGACCCCTATTATGTGACCATTATGCTCATCAAAGCGCTGGTCTTCGGCTTTTTGCTCACCTCGATATCCAGTTTCTACGGGTATTACGTGGAAGGAGGAGCCTATGAATTGGGTAAATCAAGCACCAAAGCGGTGGTCATCAGTTCGGTAGCCATATTGCTGGCCGATTATGTACTGGCATTCTTACTGACATGATACGACTTGAAAACATACGGAAATCCTTTGACGGAGAAGAGGTACTTCATGGCATCGATGCCACTTTTGAAGCGGGAAAGTGCAACCTGGTTATCGGAAAATCGGGCTCGGGGAAGACCGTACTTGTCAAATGTATTGTGGGGCTCTTCAAAGTAAGTGCGGGACACATCTACTTCAACAACGTGGACATCACCCGGGCGAGCAAAAAGGAAATGAGACTGCTCCGGCAGGAGATCGGCATGCTCTTTCAGGGCGGGGCCCTCTTCGACAGCAAATCCGTGGAAGAGAACGTTCGCTTTCCGCTCGACATGTTTACCAACAAGAGCGACAAAGAAAAGCGCATGCGCGTGGATGAGGTGCTCGAGCGGGTCAACCTGCAGGGGCAAAACCAGAAGATGCCCTCGGAGATCAGCGGAGGAATGAAAAAAAGGGTGGGTATTGCCCGCGCCATCGTGATGAATCCAAAGTATCTTTTTTGTGATGAACCCAACTCGGGCCTCGACCCGCAGACTTCGCTGGTTATTGACCATCTCATTTACGAAATCACCAAAGAATACAGCATTACTACGGTAGTCAACACCCATGACATGAACTCGGTGATGGAAATCGGAGAGAATATCATTTTTCTGCACAAAGGCTGTGTGGAGTGGAGCGGAAACCATGACAATGTACTCACATCGGACAATCAGCTCCTCGAAGATTTCATCTTTGCATCGTCCTTCCTGAAAAGAGCAAAAGAAGCATTAGTTCAGGGCAAATAAATTGCTTGTCTCCATGCTTCCGTTTAACTTTGCCGCGGAAATCGGCAATAGAATATTCATCTTAAAAACAATGCAATGAGCATATTAGTCGGAAATGAAACGCGCCTGATCGTGCAGGGCATCACGGGAAAAGAAGGGACTTTTCACACCGGTCAGATGATTGAATACGGTACCAATGTCGTTGGGGGCGTTACACCCGGCAAGGGTGGCCAGACCATCCTCGATCTTCCGGTTTTCAATACGGTGGATGAAGCAGTGAAAGCGACAGATGCCAACACATCCGTCATATTTGTACCACCGGCCTTTGCAGCCGATGCCATCATGGAGGCAAGCGATGCCGGTATCGAGCTCGTTATCTGCATCACCGAAGGCATACCCACACAGGATATGGTCAAGGTCAAGGAATACCTCATCAATCGCCCGACCCGCCTCATCGGGCCCAATTGTCCGGGTGTCATCTCTCCGGGCAAAGCCAAAGTGGGCATCATGCCCGGCTTCATCCATCGCGAGGGAAGCATTGGCATCATATCCAAAAGCGGTACACTGACCTATGAAGCCGTGGACCAGGTAACGAAAGCCGGCCTCGGGCAAAGCACCTGCATCGGCATCGGTGGAGACCCCCTCATCGGCACCTCGATGAAAGAAGCCGTAGAACTGCTCATGAATGACGATGCGACCGAAGGCATCATCATGATCGGAGAAATTGGTGGTAATATGGAAGCCGAAGCCGCCCGCTGGATCAGCGAAAACCAAAGCAAACCGGTGGTTGGGTTTATTGCCGGACGGACCGCCCCTCCCGGCCGCAGAATGGGCCATGCCGGAGCCATCGTAGGCGGAAAAGACGACACGGCCGATGCCAAAATGAAAATCATGCGCGAATGCGGCATACATGTCGTGGAAAGTCCGGCTGACATCGGAGCCACCATGGCCGAGGTGCTGAAAAAGGCCTGAAAATATTCTGAAGAAATCAATCACTTAAGAAAGCTCGCATTGCCGGGCTTTTTTATTGAAGATTGCGATGCTGCGGACAGCTGACGAGGTGGTCATTGACCAGTCCGGATGCCTGCATAAAAGCATAAATGATGCTGCTCCCGCAAAAGGTAAAGCCCCGGGCTTTCAACTCTTTGGCCATGCGGTCCGAAAGACCGGTCCGGGGCGGTATCTCCGACATCGTTTTCCATTGATTTTGAATGACCCGGCCATCGGTAAAATTCCATATGAAGCGGGACAATGAATCTTCCTCTTCCCGGATGCGGAGAAAAGCACGTGCATTCTTAACAGCTCCCGCTATTTTCAGGCGATTGCGCACGATGCCGGCATCCTGACGGAGTGCTTCCAGTCTGGCATCATCATAACGGGCTATTTTTTCAGCATCAAAGAAATCAAATGCCTTTCTGAAATTTTCCCGCTTGTGAAGAATGATCCGCCAGCTCAGTCCCGCCTGAAAGCCTTCCAGCATCAGATACTCGAAAAGCGCGCGGTCATCATAGACCGGCACACCCCACTCCAGGTCGTGGTAGGCCTCCATCTGCGGATCACCCAGACACCAGGGACAACGCAAGTCATCGCCCGGCATCAGTTAAAATGTATCTTGAATAAGCCAAAGGAATTACTGAACCTGCAACGCATAGGTCCTGCTTGTGAGGTTATTGACATTGTCGGCCACTGTGAGAAGCAGATTGTAATGACCTGCTTCTGCCGGAGCCGCGATGGAAGTCGCAAAAGCATTGCTTACTCCCGACAAAGACATATCAAGCAGACTTACCCGCTCTCCGTTGGCTTTGAAAATTTCGAGCCGCATGGCGCCAAGCTCCCGGTTGTCTATGGCCGTTCCTTCAATCTGAATGCCGGCATTGGGTGCGTAGACATTGCTGCCACTGTCGTTGAGAGAGGACACCTGGATGACGGGACTTTCCATGTCAATGGGATTGCGCAAAGAAACTTCAATCTCAATCTCATTGGAAGGATTGGCCGCCAGGTCAATGGCCGAAGCCTGTATCAGATAAACTCCGGCAGCACGTTCCTTCGGAATGTCAAACCAAAAGGTATCGCGCAGTTCCTGACCGAAGATGGCCACTCCTTTGCCGGCCAGATAAGGCTCCATCACATTGCCTGCGATGGGATCATTTTTGATGCGCATAATGACGGTATACTGAAGCAGTTCGCTGTTGTCGCGCAACTCGAGCACCGCAGCCGATTTTTCCCCGCTCATCAGCGTATCACCCGATTGAGGTGAAAGGAGCGAAATGACGGGCGGAGCCGCATCTTTTTCGGTGCAGGACGCAGCCTGCAAAAGGAGGGTCGCAAGGAGTGAAAATATAATGATGATTTTTCCTGATCGCATATCTATTTTTCTTTGACAATTATATTAACTGTCTGCTCTGTAAAATTATTGACCCAATCGTAATATTTCCCTTCCAGTTTGACGCGCTGAAACTTCCCCATGCTGTCTAATTCCAGACGGAAGCCTGCCTGTGTACCGGTCAGGACGCTGTCAAGGTGCAAAATAATACTGTCATTTACAAGTGCTGTCAGAGTAATCTTGGCAAAAGCCAGTCGCGTATCATCGCTGATCTCAAGCATCACACGAAGCAACTCACCTTCCGATACCGTATCGGGAATGCTGCTGCTGTCAATAAGCGGCCCGTTTTGGTCAATCGAAGAACTGAGTCGCAGGGTATATTTCAGGGTATCGCTTTGCCCTTCGGCATCGACAGCGAAAACCCTTATGCGGTAGTCGCCCCGGCTGAGTGAGTCGGCCGGATAGAGGGTGTCCTGCCTGAAAGCCGTGCGGCCTTCGAGTGTAAATAGCCTTTCAAACCGCCAGCGGGGCCGGATGCCCGGAACGGAATCAAACTCGGGGCTGACCCGGATGCCCCCGCGCTGCAATTCATAATCATCCGTATAGGTCTGCTCAAGAGATACAGTATCGCCTGTGGCAGCCGCTGATGCCGGGCCCGGCACATATACCACGGGAGGCATGTCCGAAGGACGGCATGCCGGGAGGAGAACAGCAAAAAGGAATCCTATGAAAAACCGAGTCTTCATCAGATAATCATACAAGCCGCCACCGTATTGTTCGTGGCTTCATCAATGAGAATGAGGCTGCCCGTTTGCCGGTTCCTTGAATAGGGATCGACAAATAGCGGCTCGGTGGTTCGCAGACTGATGCGTGCGATGTCATTCAGGCCCACGTGCTTGTCGTCCTCAATGCGGTGCAGGGTATTGATATCCACTTTGTAGCGTACGTCACGAATCAGCGCACGGGCCACTTTGCTGGTATGCATCAGTCGATATTTTCCGCGCAATTGCAGCGGTTTTTCGTTTAGCCAGGTGACCATCACTTCCAGGTCTTGCGTGGATTCCGGTACATTGTTTTCGCGTACAATCATATCTCCCCGGCTGATATCAATTTCATCTTCGAGGCGAATGGTCACCGACATGGGTGCAAAAGCCTCGTCTACCGGCCCCTCGTATGTATCAATCGATTTGATCGTAGAAGTAAAGCCCGAAGGCAGTGCCATCACCCTGTCGCCCGGTTTGAACACTCCCCCGGCTATGCGGCCGGCATATCCGCGATAGTCGGGATATTCGAGCGACTGCGGACGAATCACATATTGCACCGGAAAACGGCAGTCGATGTGGTTGTAATCACTGGCAATGTGCACCGTTTCCAGTTCATACAAAAGTGTGGGACCGGTGTACCACTCCATGTTTTCCGACCGTTTCACCACATTGTCGCCAAAAAGGGCGCTGATCGGAATGAAATTGACATCCTTCACATCCATTTTTGAAGAAAAGTCGGTGAGTTCGGCTTTGATTTCTTCATAGCGTTCCTGGCTGTAATCCACCAGGTCCATCTTGTTGATGCAGTAAATTACATGCGGAATCCCCAGCAGCGAAGCGATGAAGGAGTGGCGATGCGTTTGCTCGGTGAGACCGTGGCGGGCATCTACCAGAATAACGGCCAGGTTGGCGGTCGATGCACCGGTGACCATGTTTCGCGTATACTGAATATGGCCCGGAGTGTCGGCAATGATAAATTTTCTTTTGGGCGTAGAAAAATAGCGGTACGCCACATCAATGGTGATGCCCTGTTCGCGCTCGGCTTTCAGCCCATCGGTCAGCAGGGCCAGGTTGGTATATTCCTCTCCCCGCTTTTTGCTTGTCTCTTCGATGGATTGCATCTGGTCTTCGAAGATGGCTTTGCTGTCATAGAGCAGGCGCCCGATAAGCGTGCTCTTGCCGTCATCCACACTGCCGGCTGTGGTAAAACGAAGCAGCTCCATTTTTTGGTACGCTTCGGTATCGAACTTTATCTTTTCCTTTTGGCTCATTGTCTTTTCTTTGCTCTCGTTTTTTTTTAAAATTTAGGGGCTTTTAGAAGTAACCTTCCCGCTTGCGGTCTTCCATGGCCGTGTCCGAGCGTTTGTCGTCAAAGCGCCCGCCCCGCTCGGTGACGCGTGTGGCAGCCACCTCGTCCACAATTTCCTCTTTGCTGGCGGCCGTAGACTGCGTGGCTCCGGTGCAGGTGGCATCTCCGATGGTTCGAAAACGCACCACCATTTCCACAGGTTTCTCATCGGGGCGCAATTTCAGGAAAGGCGTGCAGGCCAGAATGACTCCGTCACGGATAATGACCTTTCGCTTGTGCGAAAAATATAGCTCCGGAATGTCAATGTCCTCAATCGTTATATACTGCCATATGTCCATCTCGGTCCAGTTGCTCAGCGGAAAGACACGGAAATGCTCGCCCATTTTTTTAAATCCGTTGAAGATATTCCAGAGCTCGGGCCGCTGGTTTTTGGGGTCCCATTGCCCGAATTCATCGCGATGACTGAAGAAACGTTCTTTGGCACGGGCTTTTTCCTCGTCTCTCCGGGCTCCCCCGATGGCCGCATCGAATTTATGTTCTTCA
Source organism: Chitinophagales bacterium (assembly GCA_015487695.1). Lineage (GTDB taxonomy): Bacteria > Bacteroidota > Bacteroidia > Chitinophagales > S012-47 > S012-47. The sequence continues at coordinate 1,901 of WFPF01000034.1, read as the reverse complement.
ATGGTCTCGAGCAGTGTGACGGTCTGCAGCATATTCCGGCTGGCATTGTAGCCCGTCTCCTCCACGGCTTTTCCTTCGTCTATCGATTTTTGAACCGAGCCCACAATCAGGCGTGCACCGGTTTCAGCCACCAGACGATCTCTGAATTCAATGGTCTCCGGAAAATTATGACCCGTGTCAATGTGTACCAACGGAAAGGGAATCCTGGCCGGATGAAATGCTTTGCGCGCGAGATGCACCAGGACGATGCTGTCTTTGCCGCCCGAAAAAAGCAGGCAGGGGCGCTCAAATTGAGCCGCTACTTCCCGCATCACATAGATGGATTCGGATTCCAGTTCCTTCAGGTGGTTCATTCTGTATGAAAACATCAGCGTAATTCTATTTTATCTTTTATAAATTCCATGATCCTGCGAACACTTTCTTCCACGCTTTCCTCCTTTGTATATAAGGTCAGCGCAGGTGCTTCGGGTGCTTCAAACGGGGCATCAATGCCCGTAAAATTGCGAATCTCTCCCGCGCGGGCTTTTTTGTACAGGCCCTTCACATCCCGTGCCTCGCATTCTTCCAGCGGACAATCCACAAATATTTCAAAAAAATCATCCGGTCCTATGATTTGGCGGGCCATCTCGCGGATATCTTTGCCCGGACTAACAAAACTTGCCAGCGTGATGATTCCGTTTTCGAGAAACAATTTGGCCACTTCGGATATACGTCTGATGTTCTCCACCCGCTCTTCCACCGAGAAGCCCAGATTGCGGTTGAGCCCGCTCCGGATATTGTCGCCATCCAGCAAGGCGGTCATCCGGCCGGCTTCATGCAGTTTACGTTCCAGGGCCTTTGCAATGGTGCTTTTGCCCGAGCCCGAAAGGCCCGTGAGCCAGAGCACCAATGCACGCTGACCCAGAAGCTTCTCTTTGTCGGCTCTCCGGAGCATTCCCTCAAAATCGGGATGTATATTTTCTGAACGATTGGCCATCAAACTGCGAATTGCCTGCAAATCTATATCAATAAAAGCCAATAGTCTACTAAGTTGGTAGATTTTTTAAAGTTAACGAAAAAAAAGAGCCTGAGGAATTGCCCAGGCTCTCCGGAAGAATTACTTCCAATTAATACTTATGTTAAATAGTAAAAGTGCACCCTATTAAGGAAGCATAATTATCCATTAATGTCATTTTCCGTTACACATATACACGTTGTTGTACTTGACATACAGCAAGCCCAATAACGCTCACCCTTGCTATTCGTCCCCGTACAACTAACATCACAACTAACAGCGCCAAAATATTCTGAAATGGAACATGATGTTGCACCAACTCCACCGCTCGTGCAATTCCTTCCCCTTTTGTTTTCCAAGCGCTCGTACTTTTTACTTAAATCCTGAGAATTGTTGATAATTGCCATCAGGGCGCTTTCCTTTTTATCCCCTTTGGTAATTTTTCCCCAATCCCAATCATTCCGATGGCGGGCAATTCCCTCTGCTTTCACTTCAAATACATTAACCTTACTTAGGTTATTTTTAAATTTCTCAGCAACCTGCATTCCCGCTTCATTGTTTAATTCAAATACATAAATTTGATCGAAACTTTTAATAATTACTCCCCAAGGGTTTGAGCTGATTAATACATTTTTAAGTTCATTATCCTGCACATTAATCACCTCTTGATCCCTTTGAATTAAGTATGCTCTTTTTACATTCTTACTTCCTTTAGGCTTCACGTAGATCACAATATCTTGATCATTATAATTTTTAATAATCACATCACCTACGAAAAACTCACTTTCATTGATCTGATTAGAGATATTTTTAAACTCGATCTTTTCATTGTCGGATAAAGATGCTGCGGAACGCTCATTTTGCTGACAGGAAGCCAAGAAAAATGCCGAAAGGATAATGCTTAGAT
>WFPF01000033.1 GCA_015487695.1 Chitinophagales bacterium | reverse complement strand
GTCCTAAACCATCTTTCGATTTGTGCATTGTCAGTGGCTCTTCCCTTTTCTTGCTCCCTGCTTCGTTATCCCGAAAAACCACAGATAAAAATGAAAATAGTGCAAAATATTTTAACTTGTAGAGATGCGAAAAGATTACGGCTCATATGCTGAACGTCCAAAGGAGCAGCCCCGAGGCCCCGGCTCATGGGCCGGCAAATGGAAGAAAAGGGTATGTTTCTGTTTCAAAATATGCCATGGCACCGGGAAAAGCAGCGAAAGAAGCATGTACCGGTCTTGTGAACATAAATTTTAGGATCTCTCAAAATCATCTATGCGGTGCGACTCTTATCCCGTTTTGGTCACTCATTTATTCCCCGATACTACCTTCTATTCCTCACTTTTTTCATCCGGGAGAAAGAAAGAAGAACAAAGGAGCGCAGAATTTCAAGCACCCTTTCGTTGATCCGGACGTATACCGTCCTGACCGAAGCACCAGGGTTGCGCACAACGGGCACCGGAACGATGCGGCTCTGCCCTAAAAACAAAGAGGCCGTCTCTTTCGAGACAGCCTCTTTTCGTATGGGGAAGCAGATTCTTAATTCTTATCCGTGCTTATAGCAACTCACAAAGTCGTCCCATTGTCTTTCATTGAGGATATGATGCAGGGCGCGGAGGTAATTTTTAAAGCATTGTCGGAGGGCCTTCATGTGTCGCATTTTCTCGGGATTGTGACGGAAGGCATAGCGCGTGCGGTGATTGAGGCGATGCAGGGCACGAATCAGTTCTGCACGAGTGATCTCGCCTCTTCGGAATTTGGCAATCAGAATCTTACGCTCCTGATTGGCCTGGCTGAGAATCGTATGGTTGATAATGCGGATGGCCGTAATGTGATACTTTCGGCAGTGATGAAGACGCCCCGAGATAGCACGTATCGAGTCTTTTTGTCCCTCGCTCAGGTCCAGGTCTTTCAAACAAGCCATCAGGTCTTTGCGATGGCCTGAGGAGTCGCGCATCATGGTCGGATTTTCTTCATCCAGCTCTACGGGCAATCCGTCCGAGACGATATCCATCTCCTGATCGATGGTAGCCGGTTGGAGAGCCGGGGCGTCCAGAAGCTCAAGATCATAAGCCGGAATGGCATCCAGCTCCGCATCAGAAATCGTAGCTGCATTTTGGCTGAGATCCTTTGTTAGTTCTTCGTTTTGACAGGAAGCAAGAAAGAGGAGCAATGCTCCGATCATGGCAAGCGGCAGAAATTTCATTTTTAACTTTTTCATGGCTGTTGTTTTTTTGTGAAAGGAAGTGTAGGTAAGACCTCTCCGGCTATCAATGGTTTAAAGTACAACAATAAAAATATAAATGGGAATATAAAGTCCTCTTAATCAGAACTCAGTACTTGTATTTATCGCCCCAAAGCGCTTTCAGGTGCCTTCTGATTTCTGCTTCCCGGGCATTGCTTCCCGGCTCGTAAAAGACACGCCCCGCCAGTTTTTCAGGAAGGTATTCCTGCTGCACGAAATTTTTCTCGTAGTCGTGTGCATAGTGATAGTCGCTGCCATAGCCCAGTTCTTTCATAAGCCGGGTGGGCGCATTTCGCAAATGAAGGGGCACGGGCTGCTCGCCTTCCTTCTTAACCGCATCGAGGGCCCTCTTGAGCGCGGCATAGCTGGCATTGCTCTTTGGCGAAGAGGCCAGATAGCTTACGCATTGTGCCAGGTTAATGGCACACTCGGGATAACCGATGCGCGCTACCGCATCAAATGTAGCGTTGGCAAGAAGCAATGCATTGGGATTGGCATTCCCGATATCCTCCGAAGCAAGAATGAGCAGCCTCCGCGCTATAAACTTCGGATCTTCTCCTCCTTCGAGCATCCGTGCAAGCCAGTAAATGGCTGCATTGGGATCGCTCCCCCGGATGGATTTGATAAATGCCGAGATAATGTCGTAATGATCTTCTCCGCCTTTGTCGTAGCGTGCCATGCGTTGCTGCACGATGTGCTCCGTCAGTTCATCCGTCAATACGAGTTCCTTTTCCCCGCCCTGCATGACGATCATCTCAAAGAGGTTGAGCAGCTTGCGGGCATCTCCGCCCGAATAGCGAAGAAGGAGCCCGGTCTCCTTCAGCCGGATCTTAGCGGAAGACAAGAGTTCGTCCTCGCGGATAGCCCGCTGCAAAATGCCCAGCAGTTCGTCTTTGCCAAGGGGATTGAGGGTATAAACCTGTGTCCGTGAAAGCAATGCATTGATCACCTCAAAAGAAGGATTTTCGGTTGTGGCACCAATGAGGGTCAGGGTTCCGCTTTCCACGGCTCCGAGCAGGGCATCCTGTTGCGATTTGCTGAAGCGGTGGATTTCATCGATAAAGAGGACGGCCCCTCCTGCCTTTTCTGCCGTTTTTATGACTTCGCGCACCTCCTTCACTCCGGCATTGACAGCCGAAAGCTGAAAGAAAAGCCGATCGGCCTCCCCGGCCAGAATGCGCGCAAGTGTCGTCTTGCCTGTTCCCGGAGGGCCCCAGAAAATAATGGATGGAAGTTGTTTCCTGTCAAGCAACTCCCTCAAAACACCTTTTGGACCGATGAGGTGTTTCTGTCCGACAATTTCATCGAGTGTACGCGGCCGCATTCTTTCGGCCAGGGGCTTCGAGCTGGTAGCCATTCTTCCTTCTTTTGCTGCAAATTAGGCCAATCTTTCCAAATTCTCATCATTGCCCGCGTGGCACTTTCCGCTTTGCTTTAACTTTACCGGCATGTACCGCCTGCTCAAGCCCCTGCTCTTTCGAATGGATGCCGAAAAAGCGCATCATCTGAGTTTCGGCCTCCTCCACGGAGCTGCGGCCATCCCCGGATTTCTCTCTCTCCTCGGGCAGTTCCTCTCGTTCGAAAGTCCTGTTCTGGAAAAAGAACTCTTTGGACTGAAATTTAAAAATCCTGTCGGGCTCGCAGCGGGGCTGGATAAAAATGCGCACTGGCTGCCGGAGTTAAAGGCCCTTGGCTTTGGCTTTATCGAGGTGGGCACCGTCACCCCGCGGCCCCAGGCCGGAAATCCGAAGCCCCGCCTCTTTCGCCTGCCGGCCGATCAGGCCCTCATCAACCGCATGGGATTCAACAACGAAGGCGTGGAAGCCCTTGCCCGCAGGCTCGAGAAACGCCCGGCCGGGATGATAATCGGTGGGAATATCGGCAAGAACAAAGACACCCCCAATGAAGAAGCGGTAAAGGATTACCTCGTCTGCTTCAGGCGCCTCTTCGACCGGGTCGACTATTTTGTGGTCAACGTGAGTTCGCCCAACACACCCGGACTGCGGGAGTTGCAGGAAAAAGAACCGCTGCAGCGATTGCTCGGGCGCCTGCAGGAGGAAAACACGGGAAGAAGAAATCCCCGGCCCCTCCTGCTGAAGATTGCCCCCGACCTGAGCCGTCAGCAAACGGATGACATCATTGAAATCGTCCGCAATACGGGCATAGACGGCATCATTGCCAGCAACACCAGCATCAGCCGAAAGGGCTTGAAAACATCTGAAGAGGAGCTTGCCGCATTCGGCCCGGGAGGGCTCAGTGGCAGGCCTTTGCTGGAACCCTCCAACGAGCTGCTGGCCTATTTGCGCCAGTCACTCGGGCCCGCTTTCCCCCTCATTGGTGTGGGCGGTATCACGGATGCCGAATCGGCCATGGCCAAGATGCAGGCCGGAGCAAATTTAATTCAGGTCTTTACCGGGCTTATCTATCGCGGGCCGGGACTGGTAAAAGAGATTAAAAAAGCCCTTGCCTCGCAGGGCATCAGTTCGTGAAGGCAAATTGAATGAGATTGGCCCCCATTTCAAGGGCCTTTTTTCTTAGTTCGGGCGGATCGTGATGCACATCGGGCGAATCCCAGCCATCGCTGATATTGCTTTCGTAGCTGTAAAAAACAGCCACCCGGCCTTCAATGAGGATCGCATACCCCTTTGGAGGCAGGCCATCGTGCTCATGAATCTTGGGAAGGCCATCGGGCATGTCATATTTCTGATGATAGATGGGATGATCGAAAGGCAACTCAATAAATTCTTTATCAGGGAAAACCGACTTCATGGCCGTACGGATGTATTCATTCAGTCCGTAATCATCGTCAATAAATAAAAATCCCCCGGCTTCCAGATATTTTCTCAGGTTCCCGGCTTCCTGCTGAGAAAACAAAACATTGCCATGGCCCGTGAGGAAAAGGAAGGGATAGTTGAAAATGTCGGCACTGCCCACATCCACCGTTGCATATTCCGGATCAATGCCGGTATTCAGTTCCCGGTTGCAGAATTCGGCCAGATTTTCCAGCGCATCCACCACAGAATACCAGTCGCCACCCCCGCGGTACTTCAGCAAAGCCAGCTGAAGGTCGTGCTGAGCAAAAAGCCGGGCGCAAAAGAAGAAGGCAAGAACTAAGAAGACGCTTTTCTTCATGTGTGCATTTCATTGATTACCTGAACCGTGGTACAGGCCACGAGGCCGGCTGTTTCGGTTCTTAAACGGTGCGGCCCCAAAGATATTTGAAGAAAATCTTTTCGGGCCGCTTTTGCCAGTTCATTCTCAGAAAAATCTCCTTCCGGCCCGATCAGGATGCTGACGGGCGCTCCGGCTTTGTAGCGTTGTGCCAGCGGCCTGGCCTTATTCGAAAGATGTGCGATGAAAGAAAGGCCGTCATTCTCCGAAAAGCGATCAAGCCATTCATCCAGCTGCCGGGGTTCATGTAGCACCGGAAGGCGGCTTTTGACCGACTGTTTCATGGCCCCGATCAATACCTTCACTGCCCGCTCCCGGTTCATGTGCCTGCGCTCGCTTCGTTCGCAGATCAGGGGTGTGATTTCGTCCACCCCGATTTCACAGGCCTTTTCCAGAAACCATTCGAAACGCTTCATGCTTTTTGTGAGGGCAATGAGAATGTGTAGCGGAGCCCGGGTAGCTGCCTGCGACTCCAACAGTTCCTCCGAAAAAAGCGAGCAGCTCTTTTTTCCGATGCTCCCTATCTCGGCCCGGTAAAGATTTCCACGTCCATCGCTTACTATAACCTTGTCGCCCATGGAAAGTCGCAAGACCGTGATGGCATGCCTGGACTCTTCCTGTGGCAGAGTTCTGTTCTGAGGAAATTCGGGCGCATAAAAGACATGCATAACTGCGAAATTCCGAAATTAAATGCGATCCGTCTCATCCCCGGGAATAAAGATTTTGTAATTCGGGGCAAATGGCAGCTCTTCGATTTTCTTTGGCTGCCTTAACTTCGCCACTTAAAAAGAAAAGCGAAATGAAGAATTGGTTAAAACTTTCCCGTCCCGAATTTCATACGGTGGCCATTTTCCCTCTGCTCCTTGGGGCAAGTCTGGGCCATGCTGCCAGCGGCTCCTTTTTTCTCTGGCCTACCCTCCTGGCGCTTGCTTCGGTCGTTGCCATTATGCTGGCCACCTACTGGCTGGGCGAAGTCTACGATTTTGAGGTAGACCGCCTTTCGGCCACGCTTGAGAAGAACAAATTCTCGGGCGGAACCCTGGTACTGCAGGAAAACAATATCCCGCACAGAAAGGTCTCTATGGCTTCGTTACTGGCCGTTGCAGTGGCACTCATCATCGGCCTCTATCTGGCCTGGGGAGCCGGCTACGGCACTTCCCTCTTCCTCCTTGGCATGGCCGGGGCTTTTATGGGCATCTTCTATGGCACACCTCCTTTTCAGTGGGCCTACAAAGGAGTGGGCGAAATAATGATTGCCCTTTCCTACGGATGGTTTCCGGTGGCCGCAGGCTACTATCTGCAAAGCAGAAGCTGGGACATGGAGCCCATCGTCCTTTTCGGACTGGCTCCGGCCATCAGCATCTTTATGGTCATTCTTATCAACGAATTCCCCGATTTTCCGGCAGACCGTCAATTCAATAAAAAAAACCTGGTGGTGCGCCTCGGACGTGAGCGTTCGGCCATTCTTTACGGAGTGACGGGCATCGGGCTGGCGGCCTTCATTGTGGCACTTTCTCTGACCGGCCACAAGGCATTTATCTATGCGCTTCCGGCAGCGCTGCTCTCTTTCTGGAATGCCATTGACGTATTGCGCGGCAAATGGAAAGACCGCAATAAACTGGAGGAAATCTGCGGCCGGACCATTGCCCTCAACCTCCTGATCAGTATTCTTCTGGCCACAGGCATCTTGCTGGGGTGAATACAGCAGACTATATCATAGTAGGCTCCGGGGCTCTGGCCCGTTTTGCAGCGTTCAAGTCAGCGCAGAAAGGCTTTTCCACCCTGCGCATCGGCAGCGGCCTCCCCTTCGACCGCTTTCTGATTCTTCATGAAAACGCCCTCCGCAGCTTTGAACGAAATTTCGGAAGTACATTCGGACACCCGCTCCATGGCCTGAAGGTGCTGGACAAAAAGCTCAAAGCATACCGGAACTTCGATTTCAGAAAGTACGATACGCGCCTCCACTCGGCCCGCTACAGCAAACTCCTTGAATACATCGCATCGCACGACCAGGCCGCACACATTGAAGCAAAGGTGAGTGAAATTCATGCGGACGGAACGTTGCTCAGCAGCGATGGGCAGAAATTCACGGCACGAAAGGCCATCATCAATACGGCCAAAGGCTTTGCCAAGCCTCAGTTTCGATTCAGGCATAAAAAGGAGTTTCATATGGCCTTTGCCTCCCTCGATTTTGACCGCGAGTGGGTCTGGCAAATCAACGACCGGGGAAGCTATGCGGCCGTGGTTCCTTTTGAAAATGAATTTGCACTTGTCTACAGCGGTGATCCTTCCCCCCTTTTCCAATTGCCCGGCATTCGGGGCAAAGAGATACGATTTCAGCGCCTACGGTTCGAAACTTATTATTCATCGCGCTATGTGCAGGGGAAGGTCTTTCATTGCGGGGAAGCCATCCGGAGAATGCATCCGCATACGGGGCAAGGCTTAAACCGGGGCCTGGACACCCTTGATGCCTATTTTGAAGGCAAAAAACTCGGAAAAGAAAAAGGCTACGATTTTGCCCTCTTTCTCGGTGGGATCATGCTCGACAAAAGCTGGGGAAACAATCGTTCGCTTATCCGGGCATCCTACCGCTTGCTTGACAACCGCCCAGGAGTGAAGATGCTCAGCGGCACGCTCTGAAATCAGTAGCGAATGCTCAGGCGCCTGCCATCACGATATGCTACGATGAAGGCATCGCGAAAGCCTTTCTCACGAAGGCGGTCTCTCAGCTGATAGGCCTCTTCGAGGGTCGGCAAAGGCCCGATCATAAAACGGGTAAACCTGCCAAACTTTTCCTTAATCAGCGGCCCCAAGCGTTCGGCTGCCGGAAATCTATCTCCGGCACGGGTGCTGGCTGCAAACTGTACGACATAGACTTCACCCGTGGCCGGGAGGGGCGTTTCTTGCTTTGGCGGGGAAACCCGTGTTTTTCCCTTTTCTTTCGCCACTTTGTTCTTAATCTTTGTGTGCTCCTGCCGCTTACGCTCCAGCGAATCGGGGATATAAAGCGGAATCTCCTGCGGATCGATATCCCAATGATGATCCGCAGCCGTAATCAGTCCCTTCAGGCTGTCCCGGGTTCCGAGTATTTTCACCTCGGCCCGTCTGTTCTGGCGGTGTTTCCACTCCGGACAGGGTACGCTGTCGGCACATTCGTTTACGAGGCGATATTCGCCATAACCCCGTGCAACAAGGCGAGACGGAGCTACTCCGCGGGTTACCAGCCAATCCACTACGGCCTGGGCTCTTTTTTGCGAGAGAATCTCATTGTACTGATACCCCCCTCTCGAGTCGGTGTGTGTGCTGATTTCAACCAGCAGATCCGGATTTTCAATGAGCATGTCAAGGAGTTTTTTCAGGTCCCGCGAGGCATCTTCGTCAATTTCCGTGCTTTTGTATTTAAAGAGGATCTCTTCCAGAACGATCGGCTTGCCCCTGATCAGCGGATTGAGCCACAAAGTCACCTTGTATAGCGCATGTTTTTGATTCGCCTCTGTAAACAACTCTTCATGAGCCGGCAGATAAGCATTCCGGTGGATATCAAATACCCAATGCTCTCCGGGTTGGGCTTCCAGGAAAAAACGGCCGCTGGAATCGCTGCTGAGCAGCAGGCTGTCCGATCCGGGGCCCGCACATCTAATCTCCACGCCCGCCATGGGGCTGCCATCGGCTTTGTTTTTTACGACACCGGCTATCCGCACCTCGATCTCGCGCCTCAGCGAAACCCGTATAGCTGCTCCCTTTCTGAACTTACGTCCGGGCCGGGATATGAGACGCGATTCATATCCCGTTTTTTCCAGGCTGATTCCGCCCCTATCGCTCTCTTTCGTCAGGAAAGAGATCTGCCCCTTTGCATCCGTGATGCCCAGAAATTCCATGCTTCCGTCATCCCGCTGTGAATAAAAACTCACTCCGCTCAGTGGCTTTTGATCGGTGCTGTCGAAGACCTCAAAACGGAGGAAATCGCTTTCGGATTTCCACTCGAAAATATCCTGAAGCCCCTGTCCTCCGGGCCGCGAAGAAAGCAGGAATCCTCTCCCGGCAGAAACCCAGGTCATCCTGAGCTCGTCATATCCGGAGTTTATCGGTGATCCCGTATGCGCTGCGCTGTCGGCAAAACGGGCCGAAGCGTCCATTTTAATCTCAAAAAGATCGAAGCCGCCCAGACCGGGGTGGCCGTTGCTCGAAAAAACGAGGGCTCCCGAAGGCGAGAACCCCGGAGCCAGTTCGTCACCGGGCGTATTGATAAGCGGGCCCGCATTGCGCGGAGAGGCGCTAAAGAGGCTATCGCGCGGCAGAAACCAGATATCCATTCCTCCAAAGCCTCCGGGCCGGTCGGAAGAAAAGAAAAGATACTGCCTGCCGGGAGACCATGCCGGGTAGCGCGTATTGAAATCCGCACTGCAAAAGGGAAGCCGTACTTCCTTTTCCGCACCTGCTGCAATCGAACTTTTAAAGTAGAGCTGCCAGCTTCCCGATTTATCCTTTTTTACGGCAAAAACCAGCGAACCCGTATCGCTTTCAATATCAAAATCAGCGGCCCGGGCAGGAATCAAAGAAGCCATGCCCGTCTCCACCGGCAAGCTCCCGATCTCGGGGTCGGCCTCGAGCCACGTTCTCGCTTCGCCTTCTTCACGCGAAAAAAGCAGATGCCCGTCTGTGTAGAGCGGATGTCGATCCATGCCCGGGCTGTTGATCCGGGGGAGCGCATACAATCGGATGGAATAGGGATTGCGCCTGAAGGAGGAGATATGCTCGCAGGCAAATATTCCGTTTTCGGCCAGTTTGTTTCCCGGATAAACATCCAGATAAGCGCGGTACCAACGCAGGGCCTCATCAATCATCCCCACGGACTGCAACGCCCTCGCATAGTCAAGATAATAGGCCTTTGGCAGGGCATTTTCTTTCAGAAGTTTTTGGAAGAGGCTGACCGCCTCACGGGCTTGTCCCGCCCGGGCTGCCCGGCCGGCAGCCACAAGGATCTTTGCTTCCTCTGCACTTTCGACATTTCCTTGCTGGCCCGAAAGATCCGTGGCTAAAAAGGAAAAAAACAGGATGAAGAGAATTGGAAATAGAGGGGAACGCATAGTACAACAAAAATAAGAGCCATAGTGCTTATGGCTCTTACAAGTTATGCGTCATGATATGTACAGAACTGCTCTACTGCCCTTCTCCGTCCAGCTCGATAACTTCGATCACATCCGAGCAATCTTTGCGAACCGGAATCTCATGCCAGTCGCCATACTTGCTCTGAAAATCTTCTTCATTCTGCCAGTTTGAGCCTTTGCCGGCTTCAAAATACTTCCCGCCCTCCACGTAGAAATCGGCATCGGCTGTCCACTTGGGATTTTCTCTGGTTCTCAGCACCAGTTCTCCGTTGTAGTTGATCACTTTAATCTCCGTTCTTCGATTGCGCTGATGCTGTACCTCCGTACACGGAACGCCATCGCTGCATCCATTGGTCGGGCAATATTCGCCATACGACACGGGGACAAGACGTTCTGCCGCAATGCCATGATCGATCAGATAATCTTTGACCGCCTGTGCTCTTCGCTGCCCCAGCGCTTCGTTGTATTTGTATGTATCGCGGGCATCCGTATGCGAGCGGATTTCGATAATGTAGTCGGGGTTGTCATTCAAAAATTCAATCAGCTTGTTCAATTCGCTCAATGCTTCCGGATATCGGTAGATGTATGCTTTGTCGAAGTAGTAATAGACATTGGTCAGGAACATGGAGCCCGGTGTGAGGAACATATCCTGTGTGATGACCTCGCAATCCATGCCGATGGTATTGATCCCAACGGTATCACCCCGGTTTCCGAATTTATTGGCAATGATCAGATATTCGTTGTCGGGTTCCAGGTCGATCGAATAAAAGCCGTTTTCGTCACTTTCTGTGCGGAAAACGACCACTCCCTTCGATTTGGCCAGAATTTCGGTATTTGCCAGCGCTTTGTGCGTTACACTGTTGTAAACCACGCCTTGTACGCGCAGAGACCCTTCGAAGCGGACTTCTGCCGTCACGGTGTCTCCATCGCTTTTGCCATAGCTGTGAAACGCTTTCTCCACTTCCTGGTCTCCGTATTTTGCTTTCAGCGTGTATTTTGAGTTTTTACTCATCAGGCTGTCGCTGAAGAAGATTCCTTCATCGTCTGTTTCTCCGTTTGCAAGCAGTTGTCCTCCCTTATAGATCTCAATCGAAACATTCTTCAGGCTTTGTTCATTGCAATCACTTAGCGCGGCAATTTTCAGGTAAATTGGTCCGCCCGGATAAAAGAAGTAGATGTCATCCTTTCCTTTGGCTTTGGCATCGCCACGGGTTCCGCGGCTGGAAGCAAAGTATCCGTAGGTTCTGCCGCTTGAGTCGCTTCGAATGATGAGGCCGAAATCATCACGGCTTGAGTTGACAGGGGCTCCCAGATGTTCGGGAGCCATAAATTTTCCGTTTTTCCCCATCTCAGCACGGTAAATATCCATACCGCCCAGTCCGCCCAGTCCGAGGTTGGCATCGGAAGAGAAGTAGAGTACCGAATCCGGTGTAATGAACGGGAACTCTTCATTGCCGGGTGTATTGATGCTGGGGCCAAGATTGACCGGTGCACTCCATTGTCCTCCCTCATAATAGGAAACATAGAGATCGGTGCCTCCCCTGTATCCGTTGAAGTTGGGGTTGTCGGATGCAAAATAGAGGCGAACGCCATCGGCCGAAAGCGAGGGGTGAGCCACGATATAGTCTTTGTTGTTGATGCTGCCGAATTCCTCATCGCTTGGGCTGCCCCACTCTCCGGTGGCCGGATCGATGCGGGCGCTCATTAATTTGAGGTTGTAGACTTCCTTGCGGTCGCAATCCCCTTTCACATTGGCTTTTTCATCAAAGGTGCGGGTAAAGATCATCAGCTTGCCATCGGCACTGATCGTTACTACGCCATCATGATATTGCGAGTTGGCATCGCCCGAAAGCAATTTTGGAGATCCCAGTACACCCGGTTTTTTCTGCTCGGCTTCAAATATGTTGTAAAATGAAGCTCCCGTCCATTCAAATTCTTTTCTGGAGTATCCTGCCACTTTCCTGTCGGAAGTGAAGATCAGTTTGTCGTCAATAAGCACCGGTGAAATATCCGAGGCCGAAGAATTGATGGCTTCTGCATTCTCTACAATGTAGTTGTACTTGTTTTGCTGCAATTCCTCGATATTGTCACAAGCCAGTATCCCTCTCCATCCCCGTTCGTCATCCGGAACGGCATCATTGTACTTTACAAACCACTCGCGGGCTTTTTCATAGTCTTCGATTTGCTGCAACATCAGTGCATACTGCAGGAAATCGTTGGGCGAGTTGTCTTCATACTCTACCGACCTGGCATACCATTGCACGGCATCATAAGGCAGGTCGAGGTTTCGGTAACACTCGGCCAGTTTGAAATAGGCATCGGGATCGGGAGAATTGCTCCCCTCGATATAGTCCAGATACAATTCCTTGGCTTCATTGAATGCCAGTTTGCAATACAGTTTATTTGCCTTGTTCAGGCTGGCCTGTGCCATTGCCATACCACTCCAGAGGAGCGCAAAAGACAAGATCAGATAGAATTTTCGATTCATGGCAGTATGTTTATTTTCTGGTCGGGCTTTTTAGAAATATTTAATAAATCGCGGGCTCGTATAAGCCTTGATACGCTTGGCGATATCATATCCGATCATTATTTCATGAGAGCCCGAGTTATATGTTTGCAATTCACTCAGCGTATAGTCATACGCATAACCCATTCGAAGGTTGGGAGTAATTTGCATCTCAAAAATGGCATCAAAAGAGTCATTGTTTTTCACCACATTGGTTCGGTAAGATACTCCGAGTAAGAAACGATCCAAAAAGATGAAAGACATATTGTAATCCATGCTCAGCGGAGTTTCGATGTTTTTGCCCGGGTTCGTTACATATTTGGCCATAAAGTTGGGTTTCATCTTCACCACATTGCTGAGTGGGATGATGAGTCCTCCCATCAGGAAATAGTGCCTGAATTGCCGTGCCACATCCGTAGCCCCCGGACTTGCATCGCGATTATACTGGTTTTGAATGATCCGCGGGACGGAAAAACCGGCATAATAGTTTTCGCTCGAAAGATAGGCCCCGATACCAAAGTTGGGGAGCCATGCACCTTGAATATCCTGATTGATCACCACATCTCCGGCAAAGGGGTCGCGCGGGTCGAGGTCCGAAAATTTAGCAGAAAAGTTTTCAACCCCTGCCTGCAATCCCAGCGACAGCGTAGCTGTGCTGCTGACCGGAAAGCGATACGCATATTGCCCGTAGATACCATATTGGTTGAAAACGGAAATTTTATCCGCATAAACCAATCCGCCCAGGCTTACCCTCGGGTTTTTTGCCATCGGGCTGTGCACCCCGATGTCATAGGTTACCGGAGCACCGTCCATATTGACCCATTGGTTTCTGTAAAGGCCGGTAAAACTAAGCGCATCTCTTGCCCCGGCATAGGCCGGGTTGATCATCTGCTTATTGAACATAAACATAGTGAAATGGGGCTCCTGCTGGGCCTTTACGGCCCAGCCCGTCCCAATCAATACAAGGAATAAAAGCAGTGTTTTTTTCATAATATCTTACTTTGGGTATTATCGCTGGACAACTACGTATCCCTGATAAACCTGTTGTTGATTAATTATACGATCTCCCGACTCATTCAGCTTCAGGATGTAGAAGTAGGTACCGTCAGGCACTTCTTCTCCCGTATCAAAGAGCTGACCTCTCCATTCATTGTCATAAGGCTTGGCTTCATAGACCAGGTCGCCCCAGCGGTTGAAGATCAGCAACTCATTGTCAGGATATTTGGATGCATCGAAATTGTCGATCACCCAGAAGTCGTTATAACCGTCACCGTTTGGTGTAATTACGTTATAAATACGAATTGGTTTCGGATCTTCCGGCTTCGGCTCTTCCGGTCGGCAGTTCACATAGATGGTATCTTCCATACTGCAACCGTTGGCATCCGTCACGGTCAGCGTATAATTCCCCTGAACGAGGCCGCTGATATCCTGCGTAAAGGCAGAGAATCCCTGCGGACCGGTCCAGGTATAAGAGTACGGAGTAGTTCCGCCCGAAACCTCTATGTCGATGGCACCAATCTGCGCAGCATTCGGATCACAGATGGTAGGTGTCACATCAGCTGCTATGCCGATCGGAGTCTTATCTTCAATCACAAACTGCATCATGCTTACACATCCGCTGCTGTCATCCCTCACTTCCACCAGATAAGTACCTGCCGGGAGATTGTAGATATCTTCCGTACTTTCTCCGTTTGACCATGAGTAGCTGTAGCTTCCGCTACCACCGCTCACAGATATCTCAATGCTTCCATCTTCGTCCCCGGCACATGTAATTCCGGTCAGATTATCGAGACTGATTACAGGAGCTCCTTCTTCGCTCACAGCAAAGATTCCAACGGCTTCGCAACCGCTGTTCATATCCGTTACCGTCACGACATAAATACCTGCCATCAGATTGCTGAGGTCTTCGGTGCTTTCTCCGTTTGACCATTGATAGCTGTAACTACCGCTTCCGTTGGCCACGGTAACATCAATTGCTCCGTTGCTCAAACCACAGCTGGCATTGAGCACCACGGCATTGACAGCCAATGAATCGGTGTATCCTATCGTGTAGCTTCTTATCGCTTTACAACCCGAAGTATCCGTCACAGTGACGGTATATTCCCCGGCAAACACATTCACCAGGTCTTCCGTAGTCGCACCGTTGCTCCATTCATAGCTGTAGCTGCCATTGCCGTTCACCGTCAGGTCGATGGCTCCATCGGCCGAGCCGCAATGGGCATCAACGATGGTTGCACTGATAGAGTCAAAATTGTTATTGCTTACGTTATAGCTCAGTATCATATTGCAGGCAAGCAAATTGTCCGTAATAGTCACTTCATAGGTGCCGGCCGACAAGGAGTCTATGTCCTGACTTGTCGCCCCATTGGACCATTGGTAGCTGTAGCTGCCCGATCCTCCCTGCACATTCAGGTTGATAGAACCATCAGATTCGCCACATTCGGCATTGACCACACTGCTGTAAACGCCAATGGTAGAATCCACGACTGTAAAGGCTTTTGAAGCCGCACAGCCGGTGTTGTTGTCTTCCACATACACGACATATACTCCTGCAGAAACATTTATAATGTCTTCGGATGTGGCACCGTTGCTCCAGTTAAAGGCATAGTTTCCACTTCCGTTGCTCACGGTAATGTCCACTGCACCACCCGTACTTCCATCGCAGGTGATATGTGTAATCGCTCCTTCAATATCCAGTCCCGAACCACTGAAGACGGTATCGGTCAAAGTCACCGTACAACCGTTGGCATCTGTAACAAGAATATCATAGATACCAGCGGGCAAATCGGTAAACAGTCCGCTGTTGCCGGCAGGATCTCCGTTGAGGCTAAACTCATATGGCATGGTTCCGCCCGTCACGGATACTTCTATCATTCCGTCAGCCACACCCGGACAACTTGCATCCGAGTCAGCCACTTTCGTGGCAATCAGTTCATCGGGCTCGTTCACACTTACGGTCAACATAGCAGTACATCCTTCGGCATCCGTTACCGTTACGGTATAGGTACCTCCCGGGATATTGCTCAGGTCTTCCGTCACACTGCCGTTGCTCCAGATAAAGCTGTACGGCATCACACCTCCGCTTACAATGAGATCCACGGCTCCGTCATTGTTGCCGGCACATTCCACATGTGTGGCATTGGCATAAAGATCAATGGCCGGATTCTCGTTAATTGTAATATGCTCTATGCTTTCGCAGGAAGTTACGGGATCAACGATGGTTACCACATACTCGCCTGCCTGCAGGCCGGAGATGGAAGCAGTCGTATCACCGGTAGACCATGAGTAGCTATATCCCATTACATTGGAGTTGACGGTAATGCTGCCATCACCGGCACCGTTGCAGCTCACATCGCTCTTGGTGATAGTCACCTGCGGACCGTCAAATCCACCCACTGTAATCAATTTCACAATTGAGCAAGTCGAGTTGTTGTCGGTCACCGTCACCACATAAGTTCCTGTATAAAGTCCGCTCAGGTCTTCACTAACCGCACCGGTATTCCACTGGTAGCTGTAATTACCGCTGCCACCGCTTACCGTGATATCAATGGAAGCCGATCCTGATCCGCAGTCTGCTTCATTGACCTGTACAGCGATCTCCATGGTATTGTCTTCGCCAAGCGTGTAGCTCTCGATGCTTACACATCCGGTGGCGGTATCCGTAACAGTAACCGTATACGTTCCTGCACTGAGGTTGCTGATGTCCTCCGTAGTGGCATTATTTGACCAATGATAGCTGAATCCACCCTGGCTCAGTACGGTCAGGTCGATGGCTCCGTCATTTCCGCCACAGCTTGTGGCATTCGAAAGCACTGCAAAGAGTTGCGGGCCTTCCGAATTATCGAGATTGATTTCCCGGACAGCCTGGCAACCGTTGTCCAGATCACTGACCGTTACTACATAGGTGCCCGGTGCGAGTCCGCTGATTGAGTCAACATTTCCGGCTCCGTTGCTCCAGGTATAGCTGTAGTTGCCACTGCCGCCATTTACATGCACTTTAATATTTCCATCTTCCTCACCACAGCTTGCATTCACCACACTGAAGGAAACATCCATGGTAGAGTCTATTACCGTAAAGGTCATGCTGGCATCACATCCTGTATTCAGATCATTCACTATTACGGTATAGAATCCGGCTTCAAGACCCGAGATATCCTCGGTATTGGCACCGTTGCTCCAGTAGTAGCTGAAGCTTCCGCTGCCACCGGTCACGGTCAGGTTGATGCTGCCATCACTGCCACCATCACAACTTACATGTTCTATCTCTGCGCTCAGATCAAGTACACTTTCAAACTCAATGACAACTGTGTCGCTGACCGTACAACCGAGAGAATCCGTGGCTGTCAGCACATAGCTTCCTTCAGCGAGAGGTGTAAAGATACCGCTGCTTTGTGCCTGTCCGCCATTCAGCGAATAGGTATAAGGAGCGCTTCCACCCGTAGCATGTGCTTCCAGATATCCTGATCCTCTGCGGCAGTTGCGGTTGGATGTGGAATCAATATGAAGCAGCAGCGGAGTGGTCGGCAAGACTTCCACACTCAGCGAGTCCGTACATGCATTACCGTCCGTTACTACTACGGTATAAGTTCCGGCCATGAGGCCGAAGATATCTTCTGTGGTATCGCCATTGCTCCAGTTATAATTATAAGGCATGGTGCCTCCGCTTACACTGAGGTCGATGCTTCCGTCACTGCCTCCTGCACAGGTCGGTGAAGTGCTGACGGCACTCAGCGACAGGGCATCGGGCTGGGTGATCACAAAGGTATCTGCAATTGTACATCCATTTGCATCGCTTACGGTAACCATATAGGTACCGGCAGCTACATTAATGAGGTCTTCATCGGTGCTGCCATTGCTCCAGAGGTAAGAGTAAATTCCGACACCACCTGTGACCGTAATATCAATAGAAGCGTCAGAGCTACCGTAGCAACTCACATGGCTTATCACTGCGTTGCTCATCACCATGTTAGACTGTGAGCCCACGTTGAATGTAACGGTATCCGTACAGCCATTGGCATCTTCAACAGTTGCACTGTAGCTTCCCTGTGCAAGGCCGGTGAAGAGTCCGCTCGTATTGCTGTTGCCATTCAATGTGTAGGTATAAGGAGCAGTTCCGCCAGTGCTGCTCAGTTGCACGTATCCATCGCTGGAAGCCGGGCACGTCACATCAACCAGGGTGTCTATGTTGAGAACAAGGACATCCGGTTCTGTGATACGTATCTCAACCGGCAGTTCGCATCCGTTCTGATCCATTACGGTAGCAATGTATGTGCCGGCACATAAGCCTGAGACAGAAGTGCCGCTGTCACCATTTGACCAGCTCACGCTGTACGGAGCCTGGCCACCTGTAATGGTCATGACAGCCGTTCCGTTGCACGCTCCGTTGCAAAGCACATTTGATATCGAAACATCGGCTACCAGCTCCGAAGGCTCGCCAATTGTGACTTCGGCAAATGCAATACATCCGGTCACGCTGTCGCTTACCGTCACTTCATAGCTTCCGGCTTCGAGATTGCTGATTGTAGCACCCTGTTCGCCATTGGACCATGCGTATGCATAAGCACCCGAGCCGTTAAGCGCTGTTACCGTTGCGCTGCCGTCTGCGGCACCCGAACAGCTAATGGACGTAGCCACGGCTTCTGCTTCAAATCCTGTGTTCTCTACTCTTGCCGTTACCGTATCCATACATCCAAAGACCGTATCGGTAATAATAACGCTGTAAATACCAGCCGGCACGTTTTGGAGATCCTGCGTAGTTGCTCCGTTATTCCAGAGATATGCATATCCACCCGAACCGCCAATCACCTGCAGATCCACACTGCCGTCATCGTTGCCACACTCTGCCGGGAAGACAATCGCATTGGAAGTCAGCGTACCGTTCGATTTCACCTCGAAGCTTGCAATTGCAACACATCCCGAGTTAATGTCCGTAACAGTCACGCTATAGGTTCCGGCTGTCAGATTATCAATATCTTCCGTCATCATGTTGTTGGACCAGGCAAAGCTATAGTTGCCGGATCCGCCTGTTACCTGAAGATTAATTTCCCCGTCACTTCCGTTGCAACTGCTGGTATTGGTGACCATTGCACTCAGCTCGGGGCCGCCAATATTGAGTACGTTAAATACTGCACTTGCCGTACAAGCGGTGGTCAGATCGGTGACTGTGACCCCGTAGCTTCCGGCAGCAAGTCCGGAAATGCTTGAAGTACTGTCGCCATTGGTCCAGCTATAGGCATACTGGCCCGATCCTCCGGAAACACTTAACTGAATTTCTCCATTGTCCTCATTACAAAATGCATTTACTATTCCTGCATTGATTGAGATATGGGGTTCTGCTACCGTGGCTGTTGCCATGCTGTAGCATCCGTTTATGGTATCACGTACGACCACGGTGTATTTGCCCGCAGTCAACCCGCTGATGTCTTCGCTTGTTGCTCCGTTGCTCCACCGGTAAACATAGTTGCCACTGCCCGACACGCTGAGGTCGATGGCTCCATCGGAACCGCCTTCACAGCCAACCGCGCTGACAGCAAAACTCAGAACCGGTGGTGTAGAACTTTCTACTTCAACACTCAAGCTGTCCATGCAGCCATTGGCATCCGTTACCGTCACCGTGTAAATGCCGGCCATCAGATTGCCAAGATCTTCACTTGTCTCTCCGTTTGACCAGAGATATACATACGGCATGGTTCCACCCGTCACGCTGAGGTCTATGGAGCCGTTCTCGGCATTGAAGCAGCCCGCAGCCGTGCTTTGTGCACTGAGTGAGAGGGCATCCGGCTCATAAATTTCCACATGGGCCCGGCCTGTACAACCGTTGGCATCCGTTACCGTAAGGTCATAGATTCCGGCTGATAAGGCACTTATATCCTGGCTTTGTGAACCGTTGCTCCACTGATAGCTGTACGGAGCGCTTCCGCCATATACCGTGGCATCAATGCTTCCGTCACTGCCACCGTTGCAGGCTACAGCCAGACGGTCGATTTCAATATCAATCGCTTCAGGAGTTTCAATCATAAAGCTGTCAATGCTTCGGCAAAGGGTGTTGTTGTCCGTAATTGTCACGAAATAGACCCCTGCGGACAGTCCGCCAAGGCTGTCGGCCGATGAGCCGTTGCTCCACTGATAGGAATAAGAAGCCATAGAATCTGTCGGAGTAATCAAAATGCTTCCGTCATTGGCCGTGGAACAGCTGATATCGCTAACAGTCGCTTCGTATTCCGGTCCCTGAATATCACTTACAGTAAAGATTCCCGTGCTTTCGCAACCGCTCACAATATCCTGCACCGTAACAGCATAGGTTCCGGCCGGAATGTCATTAAGGTCTTCGGTTATGGCTCCATTGCTCCAACTGAAGAGATAGAAGCCCGATCCATAACCTACTGTGAGGTTGATGGCACCGTCAACTGATGCACAATTTGCATCACTCACGTCTGCGCTCAGTGTCAGATTATTGGCCGAAGGCACTGTAAAGCTTGCAATGCTTGTACATCCATTCACCGTATCGCTTACGGTAACCGTGTAATTTCCGGCAGCGACACCGGTCAGATCCTGGGTACTGTTTCCGGTACTCCACAGATAGGTATACTGTCCGCTTCCGCCCGTTACACTGATGTTGATTGCTCCGTTAGACGCAATGCAGGCAGCCGGAGTGATTGTTTCCAATATGATTTCCGGTCCGTTGACCGAACTCAGACGAATGGTATCCGTCACCAGACAAGCGGTTACACTGTCTTCCAGGGTAATGACATATGTGCCGGCCGGCAAAGACTCACGATCTTCCGAGTTGGCGCCATCGCTCCAGGTATATGAATAAGATCCCGAGCCTCCGATCACTGTAATGTCAATACTACCGTCTTCTTCTCCGCATGCCGGATTGATTACGGTCCATTGCAGATCTATTTTTCTCAACTCTTCAATGGTAAATACCGCATCGGCTGTGCAGCCAAGTGCATCGGTAACATGAATGATGTATACTCCGGCTTTTACATTTACAAGGTCTTCATTAAATGAGCCATTGGTCCACTGATAGCTGTAGGGAGCCGTTCCACCGCTTACCGTAACATCAATGGCTCCGAGGGTTCCCAGTTCACAATCTTCATTAGTAATAACCCCGGAGATCATAATCGGGCTGTTGCTTCCCACTTCTACGGTATCCACGCTTTCACAGGCATTCTGATCGCTTACCGTCACATAGTATATCCCTGCCGTCAGTCCGCTGATGGCGGCACTCGTATCACCTGTTGACCACAGGTAGCTGTACGGAGCTGCTCCGCCATGGGCTTCGACAAGCGCGGTACCGTCAGAGCCTCCGTAGCAGCTTACGAGCGTGCTGCTTGAATTCAGATAAACCCTTGTGGTATCCATAATCGGAATGCTCAGTGACTGCGCACATCCGTTGGCATCACTCACGGCAATGATGTATATACCACCACCGAGATTGCTGCGATCTTCCGTGCTGTCGCCATCGTTCCAACTGTATTGATAAGGCATGGTGCCTCCATACATGGTAATGTCAATGCTTCCGTCTGTTGCATCCACACAGGTCGTATGCTGTCTGTCTGCTTTCAGATCGAGTGTTTTTGGCGTTTCTATCGTTGCTTCGGCCATTGCGCGGCAGTTGCTTGCGTTGTCAATCACCTGAACATGATAGGTGCCGGCCTGCAAAGAGTTGATGTCCTCTGTCTGTGCACCGGTACTCCAAAGTATGCTGTAATTACCCGAACCCCCACTGATGCTCAGATCAATGCTGCCATCACCGGCACCTGCGCAGGTGACCGGGCTTGCCTGCAATTGCAGGGTTATTCCACTGTTTTCGTTAATAATGAAGGATTTGATCGCTTCACACTGGCTTTGAACATCCGTGACGGTAACGGCATAGACACCCGCAGCCACATTGCTCAGGTCTTTGCTTGTAGCTCCGTTTGACCACTGATAGCTGTAGCTTCCCGAACCATAGCCCACTGTGAGGACCAGGCTGCCGTCTGCCATGTAGCAGTTGGCCGGAGTGATATCGGCTGTCAGTTCCAATGTGTTGTCGAGCGCCACAGAGAAAGTATCGATGCTCACACAACCGGTATTCTGATCGCTGACCGTCACTTTGTAAATACCGGTTGCCAGTCCGCTCACATCCTGGGTAGTGGCACCATTGGACCATTGGTAGCTGTAGGTTCCACTGCCGGAAGCAATGCTGATATCAATGCTGCCATCGTTTGCCTGGCAAGAGGCATCTGCCACTGCTGCAGAAATGACCGGGCCATTGCTATTGTTTATATCAATTGTTTTGCTGACAACACAGGATGTATTCATATCCGTTACTGTCACACTGTAGCTGCCGGCCGCAAGGTTAAAGACAGAATTACTGCTGTCTCCATTGCTCCAATTGTAGGCATACAAGCCGCTTCCGCCTGCTACATTTATTTCTATTTTTCCATCGTTTTCGCCACACTGGGCATTGAGCGATGCAGCCTGAATTTCAAGCACATACTCATAAGATACGGTAAAGATTCCTTCAGCCGTACATCCGTTGTAATCCGTCACAGTCACGATATACCTGCCGGCTGTGAGGCCGCTCAGATCTTCCGTACTGTCCCCGTTGCTCCATGAGAAGCTGTAAGGAGCAGTTCCTCCGGTCACACTCAAATCAATAGCACCGTTTGATTGTCCCTCGCAACTTGTGTTCACAACTGAGGCTTCCAGACGAACAGGCAATGGCTGTCCGATCTCAACAGTATCATAGCCGGGACATCCGTTGTAGTCAGTAATTGTAACATAATAGGTTCCGGCACAAAGTCCATACTGGTCTTTGTCGATTGAACCATTGCTCCACAGATATTCATAAGGAGGTGTTCCGCCTACAGGCATCAGGATGGCAGAACCATCACAGGAAGCAAAACAGCTTGCACTACTTGCCATTACAACAGCACCCACTTTGGCAGGCTGACTGATGATGAAAGACAGTGTTTTCATACATGCGTTGGCATCTATCACCGTCACCTGATAGTCACCGGCACAGAGCATGTCAATCGCAGATGTGCTGTCGCCATTGCTCCAGAGATAAGTATAAGGAGCCGTTCCGCCAGAGACATTGAGCACTATACTGCCGTCACAGGTATCGAAGCAGGTAGGTGTATTGACACTGGCATCAATGGAAATCGCTGCGGGCTGTCCGACATATATTGAATCCAGTACCGAACTGTTGCCATATGCACCGGTAACGGTAACACTGTAATATCCGGCAAAGAGGCTGTCTACATCCTCGGTACTGGCTCCGTTGCTCCACTGATAGCTGAATGGAGGCACTCCGCAGCTTACGTGAAGGTCGATGCTGCCGTCATTGTATCCGTAACAGCTGACATTCTGCACACTTGCATCGAGGCATGGTTTTACGGGCAATACCGTGATATAAGCCGTTGCCGTATCACAAAGACTCGGGGTTCCGTCATCACAGATTGAATAAACAAAGTGATCGGGACCTACATAATTGAATGCCGGAGTATAATCAAAGGTACCATCGGGGTTGATGGTCACAGTACCATGCAGCGGGTTACTGATGGGTGTGGTCTGAATAATTATGCTGTCGCCATCGGGGTCATAATCGTTGAAGAGATGATCACCGCTAACCGGTGTATTGATATCGGTCACGGCTGCATCATCGACTGCTACCGGAGGACGATTGCCCGGAATGGTCGGTAAAATGTGGATTTTCACTACCGTGGTATCGCAGAGAGGTCCGGGAGTACCATCATCACAAATCGAATAAACAAATTCATCGTCACCGCTGTAGCCGAAAGCCGGCACATAGGTGAAAGATCCGTCTGCGTTAATCGTTGTAACCGCTCCATGTGACGGGCCGCTGATCATAGCCGTCAGAGTGATTTGGTCACCATCCGGATCAAAGTCATTGGGCAATACGTTGTTGTTCAGCACTTCATCCACGTAGATTACATAATCATCGGGATTGGCTACCGGAGGACGGTTGCTCGGCACAAGTACCGGCAGTACACTGATGTACACCGTTGCGGTATCACAGAGGCTCGGATTGCCATCATCGCAAATGGAGTACACAAAGGTATCCAGTCCGATGAATCCGCTGTCGGGCACATACTCATAGTTGCCTTCCGGAGTCAGATAACTCAACGTTCCGTGGCTTACATTCACAACCGTGACCGTATTCACATAAATGGAATCTCCATCGGGGTCAAAATCATTGATAAGTACATTCCCCGTAACAGGTGTATTCAGTATTGTGTTGTTAAAGTCGTTTCTTGCCACAGGTGGGCGGTTGGCAGACTCTCTGATCGTGATGTAAACAGTAGCCGTATCGCAAAGGCTCGGTGTTCCGTTATCGCAGATCGAGTAAATAAACTGATCCGGTCCGATATAATTGCTATCCGGAGTGTAAGTAAATGAACCATCCGGATGAACCTGTACCGTACCGAATGAAGGACCACTCAGCGGAGTCGTATTCAGAATCAAACTGTCGCCATCCGGATCGTAATCATTGCTCAGCATATTTCCATCCACAGGCGTGTTAATTTCGGTAACCACAGCATCGTCCACTGCTACCGGAGGTCTGTTGCCAGCGGGGGGCTGAGGCAAGATATGGATGGTAACCACTGCCTCGTCACACAGAGGACCGGGGGTTCCGTTGTCACATATCCTGTACTCGAAACGGTCCTGTCCTACAAATCCGCTGTCAGGCTGGTAAATGAAGCTTCCATCCGGGTTGATGCTCAGCACAGTTCCATGAGACGGATTCACCGTAATCATTGTAACCGCAATGACATCCATGGTATCCGGATCAAAATCATTGACCATTACATTGGAGCTAACCTGCTCATTCATATACGTAATGTAATCGTCCGCATTGGCAACCGGTGGATTGTTGTAAGGATCGTTCTTTCCGGGATCCACGCTAATGTATACCGTGGCCGTGTCGCAAAGGCTCGGTATGCCATCGTCACAGATTGTATATACAAAGGTGTCCAGGCCGATGAAACCGCTGTCGGGTACGTACTCGTACGTTCCGTCCGGATTCAGGTAGCTCAGCACTCCGTGACTGACATCCACTACCGGTACCGGGTTCACCGTGATGGCGTCTCCGTCCGGATCGCGATCGTTCGTCAGCACGTTGCCTGTCACCGGAATATTCTCCAACGTGTTGTTGAAGTCGTTGCGGGCCAGAGGCGGGCAGTTTTCTTTTCCGATTTGAATGTTATAGGCATAAGCTATGCAAGAATTAAGATCAGTAACAGTAACGGAATAGCTTCCGCTCACCAATCCGCTTCTGTCTTCACTGGTGGCTCCATCACTCCAAAGGAATGTGTAGGGTGCCGTACCACCGTTGATTGTCAGGTCAATGCTTCCGTCATTAGTGCTGTTGCAGCTAACTTCTTTTGTAGAGTCCACCGTGATTGTCAGTGTATCGGGCTGCGTGACCACAAAGGTCTCAGTGTCCATGCAACCGTTGAAGTCTGTCACTGTCACCGTGTATGTGCCGGCTGAAAGTCCTGTCACATTGGCCGTGGTGGCTCCGTTGCTCCAGAGATAGCTGTATGCCGGTGTGCCGCCCGTGGTCTGAGTCGTGATGGCTCCGTCATTATAACCGTAGCAGCTTACATTCGTTACCGTACCACTGATAATCAGGGTGTCGGGTTGCATGATCGTAATGCTGCCGCTCGTGGCCGTACAGTTTTGGGCATCCGTGACCGTCACCGTGTAGGTGCCGGCC
>WFPF01000032.1 GCA_015487695.1 Chitinophagales bacterium | reverse complement strand
GTATCGTTCCGAAGCTCGCTGTGCTCGTTCGGAATGTACCAAAGGGTTAGACAAATCACGCGTAGAAGTTCAAGCATGCTTTTGTAGATCCCGACAAAACACTGCCCTGACTGAGCGAAGCGAGCGTCAGGGTCGAGTGGAATGAGCATCGGGACGACAAGCTCAGGGTGACAGCAATTGACTCTTAAAAAAATGCCTTAAATGCATATCAGTTCATGCTTCTTGCTTTGATTGCCAGGTAGAGCCTGCAGAAAGCAGCCACGGAGTGAGCCTGACTGCACCTTCCCTACTCCATCTCCCCGAGCAGCGTCTCGCTCAGCTCGAGGTTGTGAAAGACGTTGTTGACATCTTCATCCTCCTCCAGGGCTTCGATCAGGCGCAGGGCCTTGCGGGCTTCTTCATCGGAGAGGGCATTTGTCGTGGTCGGCAGGCGCTGCAACTCGGCTTTGATCACTTCCAGGCCCTTCTCTTCCAGCGCTTTCTGCATATTCCCGAAGTCTTCATAGGCCGTGGTGATGTACACTACCCCATCCTCTTCGTCAAATTCCACGTCTTCGGCCCCGGCATCGATCAGCTCGAGTGTCAGCTCGTCTTCGTCCCAATCGCCCTTTTTTATCTCGAAGATGCCTTTGCGCTCAAAAAGGAAATCCACCGAACCGTTGGTGGCCAGGCTGCCCCCATACTTATTGAAAATAGAGCGCACATTGCTGATCGTGCGGTTTTGATTGTCGGTGGTGCACTCCACGAATACGGCTATCCCCCCGGGTGCATAGCCTTCGTAGTGCAGTTCCAGCAGGTCTTTGGCGTTGCTGTCCGATGCTTTTTTTATCGCTCTTTCGATGTTGTCTTTGGGCATGTTGACCCCTTTGGCATTGGCAATGGCCATGCGCAGGCGGGGGTTGAAATCGGGATCGTTGCTCCCGCCTTCCTTCACCGCAATGTGAATCTCTTTTACAATGCGTGAAAACTCCTTGGAACGCTTGGCATCGGTCGCGCCCTTTTTCCGTTTGATTTTCGACCACTTATTATGTCCTGACATAGCTCTTTATTTTTAATTTTTCACAACTAAGCATGTTTCTGCAGGGTTTCAAAAACCCGGTGAACGGGCAAGCCCATCACATTAAAATAATTTCCGTCAATCTTTTCGATTCCCACCATCCCAAACCAGTCCTGAATGCCGTAAGCCCCTGCCTTGTCCAGGGCATCCCCCTGCTCCACATAGTGGCGAATCAGTGCTTCCGGCAAATTTCTGAAATATACATCGCTAAAATCGGAAAAAGCGTATTCCCGTTTGCCATGCTTCATGCAAACTCCCGTCACCACGGTGTGTCTGCGGCCGCTCAGGCGCCTCAGGTGTGCCTCGGCCTCGGCCGGGCCGGCCGGTTTCTCGATGATCTCCCCGTCAAGGATAACCACCGTATCGGCCGTTATCAGCCATTCGTCCGCACGGATCTGTCCCTCCACGGCCCGGGCTTTGAGCCTTGCCAGATACAGGGGCACATCATGGACATCCATTTCGGGCGGATAGTGCTCTTCTACCTGCGGCAGCAGGACGCGGAACGCATAACCCAGCTTGCCGATAAGTTCCTGCCTGCGCGGAGAAGCCGAGGCCAGTGCGATTTTCACTTTTTTGAAATACATTCAGAAAAAATATTTTTCGGGATTTCCCAGAAGGTGCAAAAATAACATAGAAAGGATGCCCGCCAGCATGATGGCCTTCACCGCATTGCTCAGGCGGTGGTAGGCCTTTTTGGTATCGGCCCTGCGCAGGCCGGCCAGCAGGGCTGTGAGCGGCAGGATGACAGCCAGAAAACCGTAAAGCGCCAGCAGATAGTGCCCCGCCAGGGCCTCCATGAGGGTGACAAAAGAAACGGCCAGCAACAGGAGAACGGCAAAGAAAATGCTGACGAGCCGGGCCCGCTTCATGCCCGCCACATTGGGAAGGGTGCGGCAAAAGAATACTTCATCGCCACGGATGTCTTCGAGGTCTTTGAGCAGCTCGCGCAACATGGAAATGAGAAATGCAAACAGGGCGTAGGCCAGCACCAGAATGGCCACCACGGCTGTGGCACGGTCGTAGGCAGCCGGCCGGTTGATGATCCAAATTTCGAAAAGGGCGACTATCACTACCGAAAGGGCCGTGAGAAGGGACACTACGATATTTCCGATCAGGGGCGTACATTTCAGTGTAGCCGAATAAAACCAAAGCAGCACCGCAGCGAGCAGGTGAATACTCACCAGGTGCAGGCGCCCGATGGAGGATGCCACATAGGCCCCGATGGCAATGCCCGCAAAAGTGATCAGCCAGTGCAGAAAAATGGCCTGTCGCCTGCTCAGGTGGCGGTCAACCACCAGGCTTCCGGGCTTGTTGATCTGGTCGATCTTCACGTCAAAATAATCGTTGATGATGTATCCGCCTGCCGCAATGAGCACGGTAGAAAGGCTGAGCAGGAAGAAAAGCCGGCCGTCCAGCGCGGGCTCAATGCCGTAATGGCGAAAAACGGGCAGCACCAGGCTGTAGCGGCAGAGCCACTGGGCCAGGAAGATAAAAACGAGGTTGAGCGGACGGATGATGCGAAAAAATGCGAATACCTGCTTCATACCCTTCAAAAATAAAGCATAACGCGATAGCCCTGCGGCCCGCAAGGGCGCTTCAGCGGTAATGTGCCCGGATATGCTCGCTCAGCAGGCGGTAGAGGGTCTCGAGCAGCGGGTCGCTGATCATGCCAAGATGCCTTTCCATGCTTTTCTCATCTCCCCTGCGTGCCGGGCCCGTCTGTGCCGCTTCGGGACCCAGCGCGATGGCCTTGTCCACGGTTTCGCGGATGAGCGGATAGAGCACATCGAAGTCGAGGCCTTCCTTTTTGAGATATCCCTCTGCCATGGCGAGGAGGTGATTTACGAAGTTATTGGCCATCACGGCAGCCAGATGGTACTTATGGCGGTCGGCACTGTTTACTTCCCGCAGATCATCCGAAAGGGCCGCTGCCAGCGATTTCAGCGTGGCAAGTTCCTCGGGGCCGCAGGCTTCGAGGAGCAGCGGCACTTCGCGCATATTTACGGGGCGCTTCTTGGAGAAGCTCTGCAGCGGATACAAAACACCGTAGTGTACGGCTCCCCGGGCGAGTACGTGCATGGGCACCGAACCGGAGCTATGCAAAAGCAGGGCTTCCTTGAGCTCCAGGCGCCCGGCAATAGAAGCGATGGCATCGTCTGTGGCGGCAATGAGCACGATACCGCGGTCGGGTATCTCTTCGGGTGCAGCGAGCACCCTGCTGTCCAGCTCTTCGGCCAGAGCGGCTGCATGGGCAGGCGTACGGCTATACACCGCAACTACATCCATGCCTGCCTGGCGAAAAGCCCGCCCCAGATGATAGGCCACATTGCCCGAGCCGATCATGCTAATCTCATGCCTTGACATCTTTCTTCTTTGCACGTTTGATTTGATTGATCCGGTGCATCATGGAGATAAAGAAACCGATCATCATCAGGGCCACGCTGAACCAAAGTACATTGATCCATGGGAAAACAATGGCTTTCATGATCACCCAGTCGTTGTAGTCCGTAATGCGAAAGGCCATCTTTCCCTCGGCAGGATCGATGCCCATTACCTCCACGATCAGTTTTTGTTTTTCGAGGGTATCTGGAGTACCGATAAAGCGATTGTCCGTAACCATAAAGACGGGTTCCAGTTCCACCTTGTTTTGCATGTCATCGAGGCTAAGGCGTGCCACGGCTGTCAGCCCCGAGTCGTTCTCTCCGAGGCTGCCGATGCCCGTAAAATGCATCACACCCCGGCTCGTAAAGAAGCTGTCGCCAATGGCTACGCGCTCAAGCTGCACATCGGGAATGGCCCGCGGGCGCCTGCTCTGACCTGCGGTCGGGATGGAAGATACATGCGTAAAAATGTCGCGATTGAGAAAGTGCGCAGTTGAGGGATTGGGCACCAGGCCCATGGCCGGGTGATTCATGATATGCGGACGCAAAACGAAAGAATCGAGCAACGCTCCTGTTTCGGGGTCGAACCTGCGATAGAGAATATTGAAGTAATAGTCATCCCCTTCCACCTCGCGGCCGGTGTAGGTCACCTCGTAATCATCCATAAAATAGGTCTGCCCCTGCAGGAGATAGAGGTTGTTTTGTTTGAAGTTGTTGTCGAAGCCCTGACCGAAGTCCACTCCGAGGTAATTTTTTGAGATGACTTTGCTCTCTCCCAGCGAGATGACCGTAAAGGCCAGAAAGAGGCCGAATCCGGCATGCGTAAGTGTAGAACCCCCGCGGCCGATTTTTCCCTTCACGATCGTAATGAGGTAGTGCAGGTTGGCGATCGTGGCAAACCAGCCGGCAAAGAGCAGCAAGAGGTAGGAGCCGTTCTCGAAACGGTAGAAATATTCAAAAATACCCGTAATCACCAGGGCGATAATGGCCGGCACCGCCACCCTCCAAAGCCAGATGCGCATCTTGCTTTCTTTGAACTTCAGAAATTGCACGCCTCCCGTCAGCAGGGCAATGACAACCCCAAACCAGACTTGGATTTTATTATAGAATTCCACCTGCTCCTTCGGCACGGCATAGTTGGCCCGCCACCCGGTGCCCAAAAGCTCGTTGACCGAGGTCAGAATCTTATTGAAGACCGGAAGCGAGGTGCTGAAAACAATCTGAATGGCAGCAAACAGGAGGATGAGCGAGCCGATGAACATCCAGAACTCGCGGCTCGATATTTTTTCTTCTTTCTCCACCACCGGCATTTTTTTCCAGTGATAAATGATGAGAACCAGCGAAGGCAGCACGATGGCGAAGATGAGCACAAGCAACTGCCCCTGCATGCCGAGGTCGGTAAAGGAATGGACGCTGGCATCGCCCAGTATGCCGCTGCGCGTCAAAAAGGTGGAATAGAGCACAAGGAAGACACTGATGAGGAAGAAGACGACCGTAGCGCGCAATGCCCGACCCGTGGAGCGGAAGATGAGCAGCGTATGAAGGCCGGCAATGAGGGTAAGCCAGGGAACGAGCGAGGCATTTTCGACCGGGTCCCAGGCCCAGAAGCCGCCAAAACTGAGCGCTTCATAGGCCCACATGCCACCCATCAGTATGCCGATGCCCAATATCATCGAAGCCAGGATGGTCCACGGAAGTGCGGGCCTGACCCAGTCTTTGTATGCCCGGTTGACCATGCCCGAAACGGCAAAGGCAAAGGGAACCAGCGTAAGGGTAAAGCCCAGAAAAAGCGTAGGCGGATGGATGACCATCCAGTAATTCTGCAAGAGGGGGTTGAGTCCCTGCGGGCTGATGCGCGTCAGGTAATCGGAAAAGAGGAAGATGGCATTGTCGCTGAATTCGAGGCGCGAGAGGACAAAGGGGCTCACGCCCAGACGTATTTCTTCGCTCAGAAAGTGGCTCACATGGCCAAAATCGACCAGGAGCCAAAGCAGAAAGGCATTGAGCGGGAGGGCCAGCAGAAGAAAGAGCCATCGGGAAGGCAGCTTTTTCTGGCGGAAGATGAGAAAGAGGTTCCATCCCGGCAGCAAAGTGCTCAGGGGGCGCATGCCATTTTCTCTGAAGAGATAATAGAGGGGCAGGTTCATACTCAGAAAGAGCGCAGCCAATGCGATCCCGCGGGGCATGTAGATGCCCAGCAACATGGAAGTAAGCACGAGCTGTACCGCGGCAAAAGTGCCCACCACGGCTGCCAGCCATTTTTTGGGTGTGGTAAATATCAATATGCTGCCCACCACGGCCTGCCAGAAGAGCCAGAGCAGGAAACTCCCCTGCTGTCCGCTCCAAAAACAGGAAATCAGATACTCCAAAGGCATCTCCAGGTTGGAGTGCTGGCGTACGTAATCATATTCGAAGTGATGTCCGAAAATCAGTTGATAGAGAATGGCTACGGACGAAAAGATGGCCACCGAGTGCAGCAAAAAGGCCCACTTTCCCAGGCGAAACCAGGAGGCTTTCTCTTTTTCATCGCTGCTGCTATGGTAAAAAAGAAAGGAAAAAAGCGATATGCCTGCCGCCACGAAGGCCAGGATGATCAAAAAGTGTCCTGCTTGTCCCTGCCAGAGACTCTCACCTGTGTATTGAATTTCCATGGATTATTTATTCGCCCTCTTTAATGGCAATTTCGGCATCGGTGTATTTCGAGGGGCATTTGGTCTGTATTCCTTCGGCATAAAAAACATCGCCATTCATCTTGCCGATCAGCACAATCTCATTGGCCAGCTCAAAATCCTGCGGCTTGTCGGTGTTGGCCACCACCTTGCGCTCGTAGCCATCGCGGTCGCGGAAATAGAAAGAAAAGACATCGGCATTTTGCTGGGGATTGTAGTCCATTCCCTTCTCTTTGATCAGTTCACCGGCCACGTGAAATTCCTTATCGGGGGCTTTGGCGGCCTGCTCAAAGTTGGCATAGCTGCTGTAATCACCCATCATGAGGATGATCACGGCCATCACCACCGCCAGAAAGATCAACAAAATAATGTGTGTACGCTTCATTGTAAGCCTCCCTTTTTCTGTGATAAAATGCAACGCAAAGATAGGTCAATTGGTTCTTGCCCGCTCAGGCCCGAATCTGAAAATATCCTTAAAAAATGCTTATCTGCAAAACGCTTTCCTCTGCTTGCTATTATCCTCCTTCCTATATTTGCCGCATGGATATGACTTCACTTTTCGGCTACCTGGCAGCCATCGCCACCACGCTCTCTTTCGTACCGCAGACCATCAAGACTTTCCGCACCCGCGATACCGAGTCCCTCTCGCTGGGGATGTATGCTTTTTTTACTTTCGGGGTCATTTGCTGGCTCATCTACGGAATTCTCCTGGGCGAATGGCCCATTATCCTGGCCAATACG
This sequence comes from Chitinophagales bacterium, assembly GCA_015487695.1. GTDB lineage: Bacteria > Bacteroidota > Bacteroidia > Chitinophagales > S012-47 > S012-47. The sequence goes on along the minus strand of WFPF01000032.1, from coordinate 13,356 downwards.
CTGACCCTTGCCCTGGCACTTTCCATATTGGGAATGAAGCTGCGATACGGCTGATAAGGGCCTTTCGCATGTCCCGTTGCCGGCCCCGGTGCAACTCAATTGCAATTTTTACGTTTTAGATACTACTTTTACATACAGTTTATCCGAAACATTACACCCGAATGAAATTTCCGATTATTGGTCTTGTCTTCTCTTTCCTGCCCTTTGCACTTTTTGCCGGGGGCCATCCGATCCTTCCCGACAAGCTGCCATCCGATACCTTTAATGTGATGAACCTGCCCTGGGTACATTCGGCCGGCAGTTACCGTTCCGTGGCCTCCGACATCGAAACGGACGAAGACGGCAATGTCTATGTCTGCGGATACTTCGAACAGTGGATCGACCTCGGGCAGGGCGAGGTGGCAGCCGAAGGTGACGAACACAACAGCAACGATATTTTTCTGGCCAAATACGATGCCCTGGGCAATCTGCTCTGGCTCGAAACGGCCGGCAGCAAAGAAGACGACAAAGCCCTCTCTCTTGACCTTTCGGGCGATAATATTTATATCACCGGGTATTTCAGCCACATATGCTATTTCGGGGATCAGCGCCTGCTGACCAAAGACCGGCAAAATATGTTTCTGGCCAGCTACAGCCGCCAGGGGAAAGTAAAATGGGTCGTACAGGCCGAAAGTGACGGCATCCTCCGCGGGCAGGCCGTGGCATCCGATGCCAACGGAAATGCCTATGTGACGGGCAATTTCAGGAAATCGGTACAGTTCGGGCCCTATCGTGTCAGTGCCCGGATGGACAAGAATGCATACCTCGTAAAATTCGACAGCCTGGGCCGGGTGCAGTGGCTGAAACAATTCGGTGGCGGAAACAGCCTCATCACCTACCTCTACGTCTACGACATCGAGTGTGACGGCAACAACGAAGTGCTGGTGGCCGGTGAGATGATGGGCCGGGTACGCTTCGACCAGATCAGCTACACCACACGCTCGGAATATCTGCGCGAGGGCGCCCTCCCCCGGAGGGAAGTTTTCATGGCGCGCTACAGCGCGGACGGGCAGGTGCGATGGGTGAAAAGTGTCGCATTGGAAGCCAACTTCGGTGACCTGCACATCGCAGCCGACAACGACATTCTCATCACCGGCTATTTCACGGGTTCGCTGGACGGAAAGAAAAAAGGCCAGGCGCTTTTTGCCCAAAAAGTGCTGCGCACCCACTTCGACCCCTTTGGCGACAACAGCGAGGATATTTATGTGGCGCGCTACAGTCCGGAAGGCAGCCTGCGCTGGGCACTTGCTTTCGGTGGCGAAGCACAGGACCGCGGGCGTGGCATCAGCAGCGACCGGGAAGGAAATGTTTACGTGACCGGATTTTTCACCGGAGAGATGCAGTTTGGCGAATTGCTCATCGAATCGAAAAAATACCGGGCCGACAAAAAAGATATTTTCACCGCAAGAATCAATGCGGACGGCAGTCCGGCCTGGATCAGAAGGGCCGGCAGCAGCAAAGAAGACATGGGCAATGCCATCGCTTCCGATCCCTTCGGCAATGTGTACGTCAGCGGCACTTTCGAGGGCAATGCCAATTTCGGGCAAAACTGGGTCTCCAGCAAAATGTACCAAAACGCTTTCATCGCCAAATACCACTGCAGCCTGCCCGAATGAGCCGGACATCCCCCACATGGATGATTATCTGCAATCCGAAGGCCGGAGCCGGGCGCGCTGTCAAAGACTGGGCACAGATCGAAGCCGCCCTCGAAAAATATCAGATTCAATACGAATACCGCTTTACCGAATACCACCGCCATGCCATCGAGCTGGCCCGCGAGGCCTGCCATGCGGGCTTCAGGCACTTTGTAGCCGTGGGCGGTGACGGCACCCTCAATGAACTGGTCAACGGAGTAGCTGCCAGTGGAATAGAACGGCTTGAAACGTGCAGCTTCGCCCTCATTCCGGTCGGGAAAGGCAACGACTGGGCCCGCTCGACACAGATCCCACGTGCTTACGACAAAGCGGTAGCCCTGCTGAAAAACGGGCGGGCAGGCACACAGGAAATCGGATGCGTACGCTGGACCCGCGAAGATGGCAGCACGGAAGAGCGCCTCTTCGTCAACATGTTCGGGGCCGGCTTCGACTCCTATGTGGTCGAACGCATCGTGAAAAAAATGGAAGAGAAAAAGAAACTATCGGCAATGAGCTATATGCTCGAACTGCTGCGATCGCTTTTTTCTTATAAAAGCCGTCCGGCCCGCATCCGTATCGAAGATCAAAGCCTGGAGGTCTCTCTCTTTACCCTGGCAGCCGGCATCGGAGAATACAATGGCGGTGGCATGCGCCAGTGCCCCGGATCGGACATGAATGACGGGCTGCTTGAGATTACGGTCGTCCGCGAGGTTTCGGTACCTACGGTGATCCTTAACCTGCCGGGACTCTTCAGCGGCAAGTTTGTAAAACGCAAAGAGGTCAGCCGGCATCGCAGCAATGCGCTGAAACTCGAAGGAAACGGTATTTCCATGGAAGTGGACGGAGAATGGCTCGGGAAAGCTCCGGGAGAGATTTATGTCATCGCGCAGAAGATGCATACCCGCTTACCTTAGCCGAAAATCAAAAGGCATGACACTCGACTATCTTATCGTAGGACAGGGACTGGCCGGAACGGCACTGGCTGCCGAGCTGCTGAAACGGGGAAAGAAATTTATGGTCATCGACCGTTTCCGGATGAACAGCTCCTCGCTGGTCGCCACCGGACTGATCAATCCCGTGATAGCGCGAAATCTGAATATGTACTGGAAGGCTGATTATTTTCTGCCCCATGCCGAAAAGAGCTTCCGGCAAATGGAAAAGTTTCTGGGCGAGTCTTTTTATACTCCGCTCGATATGCTGCGCATCTTCCGCTCGGATGAAGAACGTGAGAAGCTCAGACAGCGCCTTGAGAAGCATCCCAACCCCTACGTGGGCCGTTTCCGCGAAGAACTGCCTCCGGGTCTCAAGGGCCGCCACGGGGCGGCTCCCATCCGGGGCGTGGCCTATCTCGAGCTGAAGACCCTGCTGCCGGCCATGCGGCAGTACTTACGCAATGCGGGCATACTGCTCGAAGAATATTTTCAGTATGATAAACTTCTCTGCGAAGGACCCCTGCTGCAATACGGGCTCTGGGAATCGGAGCGCATCATCTTTGCCGAAGGCCCCGGTGTGCTCGATAATCCCTGGTTCCCCGATTTGCCTTTTGCCTTTACCAAAGGCGAGCTGCTGACCCTCGAAATAGAAGGCGGCCCGCAGAACACGGTCATCAGCAAAGGACACAACCTCGTACCCATAGGCGGCAACAGATATAAATTCGGTGCGACCTACGCCTGGGATTTTGAAGATGCCCGCCCCACACCCGAAGCACGCGCCTTGCTCGAAGAGCGCCTGCAGGAGCTGCTAACCCTACCTTACGCCATCCGTGGCCAGGAAGCCGGCATCCGGCCCACGGTGAGAGACCGCAAGCCCCTCCTCGGCACCGTCAGCAGCGATCCGCGCATAGCCATCTTCAACGGCTTGGGCAGCCACGGAGCCATCATGGCACCTGCTCTTGCTCGCGATTTAATGGATTATCTGGAAAAGGACAAAGCCCTGATGAAAGAAGTGCTCGTGCACCGGCAGATCAAAGCACACAACAGCTAAGAAATACTGTCTTTCTCTTTGCTTCTGATCTTCATGCCGTATTTGTTGGCAAAGGCCCGCTGTGCATCGGCAAAATTGATCTCATAGCTCTTTATCTCCTTGCGGAACCGGTTGTAAAGGCGATCCATCTCGTCAATGTCCGACTCCGTGAGCTCATTCTCGCCTTTCGAAAGAAGGTCACCGATGCTTTTCAGTTCCTGCTCCGAGAGCTGGCGGTAGTACGTAAACATTTCAAGCGCGGCATCGCGCAGTTCGGTATCTCCTTCATAGGGAGGCAATTTCTCCACAGCCGCAATCACCTCGTCAATCTCATTCAGCAAGGCCTGGCGGGCCTGGTCGATTTCCTCCCGGTCATAGCTTTCGTAGGCTTTGTTGAGTTCGCTAAATCGTTTGATGATGCGATTTTGCTCGGCTACGAGGTAGTCGTTGTAGGCGGCCGGCCCTTCCAGCTTCTGCCCTTCCGCAGTCGTCACCGAATATTCATTCTTGCCGCAGGCAGCTGTCAGCATGAATAAAAATAAAATCCCAAAATACTTCGCTTTCATCTCTTCCTTCGATTTGCCTGCAAAGTTAAAGAAACGGAATGCCATATCTTTGTATTGCATGGAAATTGATACGGCTAAAAGAATAATAATCACGGGGGCTGCGGGCTTTATAGGCAGCGTTCTGGCAGGATATTACAAGCGATTGGGATATGAGGCTTTGATTCTTGTCGATGACTTCAGCCGCAGGGAAAAAGAGAGAAACTTCCGCGAGAAAAACGAGTATCGCTTTATTGACCGTTCGCGCTTTGCCGAACTCAGTCCGCAACTTGAGGCCGATGCGCTCATTCACCTGGGCGCCCGCACCGACACCACGGAAAAGGATGTCCGCATCTTCGATACCCTCAACCTCGGCTATTCGAAGATGATCTGGCACTTTGCCAGCGAACGGCAGATTCCGCTCATTTATGCATCTTCTGCCGCCACCTACGGCCGTGGCGAGTGGGGCTATTCTGACGATCATGCGGTCATTCCAAAGCTTCGCCCCCTCAATCCCTACGGCCGCTCAAAACAGGCCTTCGACCTCTGGGCGCTGGAACAGGAAAGGCAGCCTCCGTTTTGGGCCGGATTAAAATTTTTCAACGTCTATGGTCCCAATGAGTACCACAAAGGACGCATGGCATCGGTGGTCTTTCACGCCTACCGGCAGATAATGGAAAGCGGCAAGATGAGGCTCTTCCGCTCACACCGCCCCGATGTGGCCGATGGCATGCAGATGCGCGATTTCGTCTATGTCATGGATGTGGTACGGGTCATCGATTTTCTCCTTCAAAAGAAGCCCGGCAGCGGCATCTACAACCTCGGCAGCGGGCGGGCCCAGTCCTTCCTCGACCTGGTCCATGCGGTCTTTGCTGCCCTCGGGCAGGAGCCCCGCATAGAATTTATTGACACCCCCGAAGACATCCGCGAGAGCTACCAGTATTTTACCGAGGCAAAGATGGAGAAACTGCACAAGGCCGGATATACAGACGGATTTCGCAGCCTCGAAGAGGGCGTGCCGGAGTATGTGACTCAATATTTGAGCAAAGAGCGCATATATTAATGGCAGGACTTCCTGCGTTTTCCTGTGAAACTGCGGATTGTTTCGCTGCCGCTTTTATTTATCTTACCTCGAGAAAAGTGTTTGTCACCTGATATCACATGCGATCACCCCGGGTTCTCATACATCTGATGCTCCTCTGCCTGGCCCTTCTGCGCCCTGCGGCTGCCAGGGCCCAGCAAAACAGTACCCTGCGGATAAAAAGCATCGCGACAGTGAGTGACACCCTCCGGCTCGACAGCCTCCCCATCGTGCCCGGCTCGCTGCAGCTCTTTGTCCCGGTGGCTGTGGACAGCAGCTACTTCGGTCTCGATGCCGTGCATTCCCTTTTCTGGTGGAAGAAAAAGCCTTCCTGCGACAGCGTGGAGCTGCGCTACCGGGTGCTGAGCCTCGACCTCAACCGGGTATTCAGGCACAAATCCGACAGCCTCATCCGTGAATATCCCAGAATAATAGACAACCCTTACCTCATCCGCACGACAGAACCGGGGCGCCTCGATTTCGGCAACATGGCCTACAATGGTTCCTTTGCCCGCGGGCTCAGTTTTGGCAATACCCAAAATCTGGTACTAAACTCTTCTTTCAACCTCCAGCTCAACGGGGAGCTGGCCGATGGCATACAAATGCGGGCGGCCCTCACAGACAACAATATCCCCATTCAGCCCGAAGGCAACACCCAGCAGATTCAGGACTTCGACCGGGTCTTCATCGAATTCAGCAAAAATGAAAACCGCCTGAAAGTCGGGGACTTTTACCTCTCGGGAAGGCCTTCGCACTTTCTCAATTACAACAAAAACCTGCAGGGCGCCAGTCTGGAATTCGCCAGCCGCCCCGACTCTGCCCGTCAGTTTCGCACACAGTTCAGTGCCGCGGTCAGCAAGGGGGCCTTTGCGCGCAATACCTTCATGGGCCGTGAAGGCGACCAGGGGCCCTACCGCCTGCAGAGCGGGAGCGGACAGAATTTCATCATTGTCATTGCCGGTACCGAAAAGGTGTGGATTGACGGCCGTGCCATGAAGCGCGGAGCCGAATACGACTACGTGATCGACTACAATGCCGGGGAAATCACCTTTACCCCCAACCGGCTCATCACCAAAGACCTGCGCATCGTGGTGGAATTTGAATATGCCGTGCAGAACTATTTCCGCACCCTCATGCAAAACAGCAGTGTGATGGAAGGGCGCAGGAGCCGCTGGAAGCTGAACTTCTACAACGAGCAGGATGCACGCAATCAGCCCCTCTTCGACCCCATCGACTCTGTGCAGCAGGAAGCCCTGGCACAGGCAGGCGACCGGAGCGAAGCGGCCGTGGTGCCGGGATACCGGCTGGCGGGCTACGATGCCGGGGCCATCCGCTACGAGCGCAAAGACACCCTGGTTGCCGGTATGCTCTATGATCCTGTCTTTGTCTATTCCAACGACTCGGCCAGGGCCGTATGGCAGGTTAAATTTTCCTTTGTGGGCGAAGGAAAGGGCCACTATCGCATTGCCGGAAACAATGTCAACGGAAGGGTCTACGAATGGGTCGCCCCCGAAGACGGCCGGCTGCAGGGCGCCTATGAACCCGTCATTCGTGTGCAGCCGCCCCGGAAACTGCAAATGATCAGCCTCGGGCACGAATTCAAACGCAGGAAGGGCAATGTGCTGAAAAGCGAAATTACGCTGAGCAACAAAGACCTCAACACCTTTTCGCCCCTTGACGATGGCGACAACAAAGGGCTGGCCGCCTATCTCGAATGGAAAGAAAATATCTGGACAAGGGAAGACAGCAGCCGGCAGCAGCGCCTCCAGGCAGAAGGGCGCTACGAATTTACGGCCCGCAATTTCTCGCCCGTCACCAATTACCGGGCCGTGGAATTTACGCGCAACTGGAACCTCCCGTCCGACCTAGAACCAGGCGCCCAGCATCTGGGCAATCTGGCTCTCTCCTGGTCCGATTCGCGCTGGGGCAAAACGGAGTACGGTGCATCATTCTTTATTTCGGGCAGCTATTATCAGGGTGTTAATCAGACTTTTAACGCATCTTACCGGAAGGAAAGATTTGAGTTTGAAAGCAATCAGCAATATCTGAGCAGCCGCAGCGGAAGTTCGGAAATTCGTTTTTACCGTCCGCGCATCAAGTTGCTGCGCAAGTGGAAAAGCTGGCAGGCCGGCATCACTTCACTGCTGGAAGACAACCGGGTCAGTGAAATCAGCGACAGCCTGACGGCCAGCTCCTTTTCTTTTGACGAGACGGCCCTCTTTATGGAACGCAGAGACAGCGCCCGCAATCCCCTGCGTTTTGCCTACATGCTGAGGCGCGACCGCCTGCCCAAGGCCGGCCGGATGACCGAAGCCAACCGCGGCAGGCTCGTGCAGGTATCGGGAAGCCTCAACCCCGGCCGCAGGCAGCGGCTTCAATACACGCTGAGCTATCGCAATCTGAAAGTAAACGACAGCAGCCTGAGCAGCGAAAGAGACAAAGAGAGCATCTTGGGGCGCCTGCAATACAGCAGCGTCCTGCTGGGTGGCCTCGTCAAAGGGAACATGCTCCTTGAAACGGGCAGCGGCCAGGAGCAAAAAAGAGAATATGTATTTCTGAAAGTGGCCGATGGCCAGGGCAACTACATCTGGAACGATGACGGAGACGGCATTGAAGAGATCGGTGAGTTTGAACCCGCCAGCGAAGCCGACCTCCCCTTTGCCAATTATGTAAGGGTCATCACCCCGACTTCCGAGTTTGTCGCCACGCGCAAGAGTGCTTTCAATCTGGGCTTCAATATTCAGCCTTCGGCCCTCCTGTCCAAGGACCACTTTCTCGCAAAATGGAGCCAGTTTACGGCCGTACAGATCAACAAGCAGGTGCTGGCCGATGGCGGACTGAGCAGCTACAACCCCTTTCAAACGGAAATCAACGATACGGCCCTCATCTCGCTGAACTCCAACATTCGCAGCACCCTCTATTTCGACCGTTCGGGACGCAAATTCAGCGCATCGGCCACCTACCTGAAAAACAACGGCAAGCAGCTGCTGACCTTTGGCAGCGAAGAGCGCCTGCTCGAAAGCTTCCAGCTCATGTTTCGCTGGAACTACCGCAAAAACTGGGAGAGCCGCCTGGAGTGGGATAACGGCAGCCGCGGTAGCTGGGCCGGAAATCTCGAAAACCGCAATTTCCGCTTCCGCTATCTCGAAATCAAACCCTCCTTCACCTACCAGTCGGGGCAGTCGCTGCGCATCACCCTGCAATACCAATGGGCCCGCAAGGAAAACGATGCCCTCCTCGGTGGCGAAACGGCCGTCATTCAGGAACTGAGCAGCGAAGGACGCTACAACCTCGTCAACAAAAGCAAGCTCAGCCTCAAAGTGAGCTACACTTCCATCGCATTTACGGGCGAAAACAATACCCCGCTCTCCTATGCCATGCTCAGCGGATTGTCGAAAGGAAGCAACTATCAATGGAACATCAACTACGAATATCGCCTGGCCAACAATGTGGAGCTGAGTTTTCAGTACAACGGGCAGAAACGCGGAGCCACCCGCACGCGGCACACCGGCAGCATGCAAATGCGGGCCCTTTTTTGATTTCTTCCTCCAAAAAGGCCGCTTTGAATAGGCAGACAGCCGGGGAAAAAGCCCAGCGTCAGTGCCTGCCGCCCCTCGCTCCTGCTGGCAGGCATCCCTTTGACCGGAAGAGCCGGCCCCCAAATAGTAATTGAATATCTTCTATAAACCGGAAAAAGAAGGCACTATCCGTTAGCTGCTCAGAACAAGCCGCTTTTCTTCAGCTCGAGGCTGCCCGTACCGATCAGATAGCCTTCCTGGTAAAGATCCACGCGGTATGTACCCGTCTGGAATCCGTTTTCCTGCGGCCATTCGGCACAGTATTCCTTCTCCGGGTCGGAAGGATCGTAGTCGATCATCAGCTTTTTGGTATAGAGGCTTTGCTCACCGCTTCCGGCCAGGTTGAAACTGCCCGAGCCCTGCGACTGAATGGCCAGTGTGCTGCCATCGGGGCCGGTGATTTTGAGCAGGACCACCTTCATGCCGGGATCGGCCAGGCGGTTGGTGGCGATATGAAAGCACACTTTCAGCTTGTCGGTGCGCCTGGCACGGTCGGTGCGTTTTTCCTTGCTGCCTCCGCGAATTTTCACCCCGTAAGCATCGATGTTGACGGCCGAGAGGATTTCGCCCCGGTCGATCTTCTTATTCAGCTCCCGTATCCTCGTCTGCTTGCCCTCAAGGGTATCCTGCAGGATGTTTTTTTCCTCTTCCAGGATGGCGTATTTCTCGCGCCACTCTGTCAGCTCCTGCTCATACTGCCGTTTCAGGCGCTCCACTTCCCTGATTTTTTCTTTCAGCTCCCTGTTCAGCTCGCCCACTTCCTTGTTCTTCTGCGCCATCAGGCGGCTGTAGTTGGCTTTCATCTTCGTCAGCTCCACAATGCGTACCTGCAGCATCGAATCCAGTTCCTCATTCAGGCCCAGCGACTCCTCAAGCGATTGCTTCAGCGAGTCAATCTTTTTCTCGAAAACGACCTTTTGCTCAAGCAGCTCATCGCGCTCTTTGCTCAGCGCATCGCTGTGGTTGTTGCTTTGATAGTTGGAGTAAAAAAGAAAAGCATTCACCAGCACGAGCAGCAGGATAAGCGCAATGTAAATCGCTTGTTTTCTTCCGGAGTTTTCCGTTTTGTATGGATTCTTTCTGTTTGCAGACATGTCCCCTTTGTTATATCTTGTTTGCTACAAAGTTATTAACTAAAATGATCTTATTCATGATTCAACGTTTGGATGCCGGATATTGGGAGTCGCGCTACCGCGAAAAACGCATGGGCTGGGATATCGGCTATGCCTCCCCTCCCCTTGTGCACTACATCGACCGGATAACGGACAAAAGTAAGCGGATATTGATACCCGGTGCGGGAAATTCCTATGAAGCCGAATATTTGTGGGACCAGGGCTTTAAAAACGTGACTGTGCTGGACTGGTCGAAGTCGGCCCTGCAGAACCTGAAGCGCAGATTGCCCGGATTTCCGGAAGAGCAACTGCGGGCCGAAGACTTCTTCAAGCACCGCGGGAGCTACGATCTCATCCTGGAACAGACCTTTTTCAGTGCCCTGCCGCCCGCGCGAAGGCCCGAATACGTGAAGCAGATGACTGCCCTCCTGGCCGATGAAGGCGTGCTGGCCGGAGTGCTCTTCTCCATTCCGCTTTTCGAAGACCACCCGCCCTTCGGTGGCAGCGAAGAGGAATACCGCCCGCTTTTCTCCACACATCTCGAACTGCTCAAAATGGAGCCCTGCTACAATTCCATTCCCGAAAGGGCCGGAAATGAGCTCTTTTTTATCGCTAAAAAAGCGTAATTTGGGAAGATGCTCAACGATTTAATGCTCCGAAACCTGCTGGTGATAGACATCGAGACGGTGCCCGTGGTACCCGATCTGAACGATCTGCCCAAAGAGATGCAGGAAGCCTGGGAAGCCAAAGACGGCCGCAACCGCCCGGACGAGGTCTCGCCCGAAGCGCATTTTTTCAACCGGGCCGGCATCTTTGCCGAATTTGGAAAAATTGTCTGCATTTCGGCTGGCATCTTTGCCGAAGACCATGAAACGGGCAAACTCAGCTTTCGGATCAAGTCCTTTGCCGGAAAGAATGAGGAAGAAGTGATTGCCGCCTTTTTCGAACTGCTCAACCTCTACTACAACAATCCGAAGATCCATTCCATAGCCGGGCACAATATCCGCGAATTCGATGTGCCCTACATCTGCCGCAGGGCGCTGGTCAACGGGCTGCGCCTGCCCAAACTCCTCAATATTCACGGGCTGAAGCCCTGGGAAGTCAATTTTACCGATACCCTGCAGCTCTGGAAATTCGGGGACTATAAAAACTACACCTCCCTGCGCCTGCTCACCGCCATTTTCAACATCGACACCCCGAAAGACGACATTGACGGCAGCGAAGTGGGCCGGGTATTTTGGGAAGAAGACGACCTGCCGCGCATTACGGCCTATTGCCAGAAAGATGTGCTGGCCGTGGCGCAACTGCTGCTGCGCTTCAAGGGCCTGCCCCTGCTCGAAGCGGAAGAAGTGAAAATTGTGGGGGAATAAGGGGACGAACTTTTTATTGTAGAAACAGCAGTCATCCACTCATCCGGCAGTGATAATAAGGTCTTTTAATTTCGTTTTCAGCTCTCAAAGAGTTTCACATATTCTTCAAAAATAAAAAGCCGCTTGCGATGCTGACCGGTCATCTCTTTAAGGATACCCGCTTGCTCAAAGCGCGACACCGGACTATTGGCTGTTTTATAGGTACTGCCTGTCAATTCTTTTACTGTGTACTTGCTTTGCGCTTATGTTACTTTTACCATTCAAATTAACATATAGCTTCCTTTATGTTACTTTTCTTCCTTAAAACGATATAAAATTCCGGGCGATCTGTTTTCCCACCTTGCTGCAGAGAAAATCGCAGTCATTGAGCGCTGAATGACCCTTTCCACCCATGCTTCCGGGATACGAAGATCAAAGAGAGAATCATCGAACAGAATTTTCCTTTTCGTCCCGTGGAAGGATAGAGTAAGGACTAAAACGCTCCCTCAGCCGGAGTGAGCAGCAGCGTATTGCCGCGCGAACTGACCGATTCGGCTTTGAGCCGGTCTTTGAGATTAAAGCTGCCCGGACGGAACGGAAGATTCCGGATGTCGATCACCGTCTGTTCATCGGCCCGGGTGACGGGCACCAAAATTTGCATCATGTCCATCTCCTCACCGCGAATGCGCAAGACCGAGATGTTCAACACCTTATCAAGGCCGTAGCCGGGCGAACGGAAGTTGGCATCACATCCCATGCTGCTGTAGTGCTCATCGCAGCGGAAAGAGGCGTCTATGCCGGTGAAACCGCTCCAGTCGTAGCTGCTTTTTTGCTTTCCCCCGGTAGACGTTTCTTCACCGGCTTGGGCCGGGGTGCAGACCTGCACGTTGATTTGATATTGTGCATCGGCCGAGCAGGAGGCTTCGTCAATGGAAACCTGGATGACCGTGCCGGGTTCCTGGGCAAAGGCTGCGGAAAAAAGAAAGAAGGAAGCGATCCACAAAAAATACTTCATAAGATTCAATGGCTAAAGGTGATGAAAGCTAAATTCGCCTTGTAAAAATATCGAAAAAATGAAAGACATCCTCCTTCTCTCTTCCCTCATCGCAGTTCTGGCCTTCTCATCCTGCCATGAGCGCAGCAATGACACGGCCCGGAATAAAAAATCCGCTGATTTAATAGACACCATTGCTTTCGGCTCCTGCAGCAACCAGGACCTCCCCCAGCCCCTCTGGGACGATATACGGGCCGATCACCCCGATCTCTGGATTTGGCTGGGCGACAACATCTATGGCGACTCGTACGTGATGGATACCCTGCGGAAAAAATATGAACGCGCCAAAAATAACCCGGGCTATGCGGCCCTTCGCTCTGAATGCCGGGTCATCGGGGTGTGGGACGATCATGACTACGGCCTCAATGACGGAGGAAAGGAATACCCCATGAAAGACTCGAGCAAAGTGCTGCTCCTCGACTTCCTCGATATCCCCGGGAATGCCGAAGTCCGGCAGCACAAAGGCGCTTATCAGGCCTACACCTTCGGTGAAGACGGCCATAAGGTAAAGGTCATCCTCCTCGACACCCGTTATTTCCGGGATTCGCTGACGCCCTCCACAAAACCCGGAAGACGCTACGAAAAGAACGAAACGGGCGACATGCTGGGGGAAGAACAATGGAAATGGCTGGAAAAAGAACTCTCGGAAAACGATGCGGCAGTCACCCTCCTGGGCAGCAGCATACAGGTATTGCACGAAGAGCACGGCTGGGAAAAATGGGACAACCTGCCGAAAGCACGGCAACGCCTCTTTGATCTCATTCGCAAATACAAGCCCCGAAATCTGCTCATCCTCTCGGGCGACAGGCACATTGCCGAAATGGCAAAAATGGACCTGGAAGGCTACGGGCCCCTCTATGAAATCACCTCCAGCGGACTTACACACACCTGGAGCTCGGGAAAGAGCGAAGCCAATAAGTACCGGGTAGATGACAATCTGATTATCCATAAAAATTACGGCCTCCTCCTCATCGACTGGAGCACTGACGAAGCGACCCTCCGTGT
>WFPF01000031.1 GCA_015487695.1 Chitinophagales bacterium | reverse complement strand
GCAGGAGCTCGAAGAGATCGAGGTCTCCGTTCATCCTGCGAATAAGCTCAAAAGCTACAAAAGCGATCAGATGGCTGGAGAATGCGATATTGATGCGATAAAACTGGTCTACGATTTTCTCTGCCAGCTTTTGGGTGTAGCGGCTTTCCCGCTGTTCGTCTTCGCTTATGACTCCGTTGGTCTTGAAATAGCCGTCAATGTCAATAGGATTTCCGTTTTTATCGAGGCTGCGTCCTTCATCGTCCACATCATGGCCAAATACGTCCATGGGCTTGCCGAAAGAGAGGGCAATCTGCGAACCGCGGGTCAGAAACTTGATAATAAAAGTAAAAAGCCGGTAGGAGGAAGAGAGCTCGTCTTTTTCAATGATGTAGCGCTGTTTGCCCTCCCTTTTCAGATATTCCTCGATCAGTGTGGGTGCTTCGAGCACCACATGGTAGTTGATGCTGGCCGGTACGATAAAAACTTTGGACGACCGTGTCCCCTGATCCTCAAACTGCTTGCGCTGTGCCTCTACGGCCGTACTCAGCAGTCCCAGTTTCAGCCTTGACTCTACGCGGTTGTCGCGGCTGCGCGTACCTCCCGGAAAGAAGAGGCTGTGCACCCCCTGCTCGATGGTGAGCATGCTGTAGTCTTTGAGGGTCTTCAGATAGATTTTGTTCTTTTTCCTGCGGTCTACCTTGTAGGCTCCGAGGCGGCTCATAAAGTAAGCGATCAGCCGCACGTTGAATAGGTTGAGACCGGCTCCGTAGTGAAAGGGCGGAAGCCCGATTTCGTCAATCCCCCATCCGATGAGGATGGAGTCGAGGTTGCTGCTGTGCGTGGGCACGAGCACCACTGTCCCTTTGGTGACGAGCTTGCGAAGCTGTTCGATGTGGCCGACAAACTGTATTTTCTCTTTCAGGTGCAGGCTGCGACCCACGATGCGCGCACCCGGGTCCAGTTGTTTACGGTTGAGCAGGGAAGCAAAAGTATGGGGCAGCAGTTTGCGCGCCAATTTGTAGGTGCCATAGCGAAACTCACCCGCAATTTCATGCAGATAGCGCCTGATAATATCTCGGATGAGAGCTTGTAATTTTTCATTTTGTTCGGCTTCCGGACTCAGGGGATTGAGGGCCAGAAATTCCTTCTCTATGTGATCCCAATACTCGAGGTCGTCTTCGGGATCCACCTTCCAGGGCTGCCTTTTGATGCGTATGTGCTCAAGGTAAATGGCCTGTTCCAGCAGGGCCCGCAAGCCCTCCGTGTCCCCTGCCATTTTCAGCAGGTCGCTGAAACTTTGCTCTTCGGCCTCTTTCAGAAACTCCTCCTTGTGGCGGGTCAGCCAGGCAATCGGCCACTGCCTGTGATCCGCGATGACGGGTTCAAATTTCAGTTTTTCTGATCCTCCTTGGGCCATAGTGCAAATATAGCATTCCTCATTTCCCTTTTCCGTCCCTTTTCCACCCCGATTGTCGTAAATTTGAGCGGGCCAAAGAGAAGCACAATGATCAGGAAAATATTGGTAGCCAATCGCGGAGAGATCGCCATTCGTGTGATGCGTTCGGCACGGGAGATGGGCATTGAAAGCGTAGCAGTTTATTCGGAAGCCGACCGCAAGGCACCTCATACCCGCTATGCGGACGAGGCGGTGCTCATCGGGCCGGCTGCCAGCAAAGATTCCTATCTGCGGGGAGATGTCATCATCGAAAAAGCCCTGGCATGCGGTGCCGATGCCATTCATCCGGGCTATGGTTTCCTCTCCGAAAATGCCGACTTTGCCCGCGAAGTCGCGAAAGCAGGACTGATATTTATCGGCCCGCCCCCCGAAGCCATCCGCATCATGGGCAACAAGCTCGCGGCAAAAGCGGCCGTCAAAGACTATGACATCCCCATGGTGCCCGGCACCGATGAGCCCATCAGTGATAAAAAGAAAGCCCTGGAGATCGCATCTAAAATCGGATTTCCCATTCTGATCAAAGCGGCAGCCGGTGGCGGTGGCAAAGGCATGCGCATTGTAGATCGCGAGCCTGAGTTTCTGAGCCAGATGGACCGGGCCGTGGGTGAAGCCCAATCGGCCTTTGGCGATGGATCGGTTTTTATCGAAAAGTATGTGGAGAAACCCCGCCATGTCGAGATTCAGGTTCTTTGCGACCAACACGGAAACTGTGTGGACCTCTTTGAACGCGAATGCAGTGTGCAACGCAGGCACCAGAAAGTCATCGAAGAAGCCCCATCGGCCGTTATCACAGACGAGATGCGCAGGCGCATGGGCCGCGATGCCGTGAAGGTGGCCCGGGCCTGCAATTACGTCAATGCCGGCACGGTCGAATTTCTGCTCGATGCGAATATGAACTACTATTTTCTGGAAATGAACACACGCCTGCAGGTAGAACATCCCGTGACGGAATGCATCACCGGCCTCGACCTGGTCAAAGAACAAATAAAAATAGCGGCCGGAAAAAAACTGGATATCCGAAGGGATAAAATGGAAATCAACGGGCATGCCATCGAATTGCGGGTTTATGCCGAAGACCCCACAAACAATTTCTTGCCGGATATCGGCACATTGCACACCTATGAGACCCCTTCGGGGCCGGGCGTACGTGTTGACGATGGCTATGAAGCCGGTATGGAAATTCCAATCTACTACGATCCCATGATCGCCAAACTCATCGTCCATGGCAAGGACCGGAAAGATGCCATTGAGCGCATGATCCGGGCCATTGACGAGTACAAAATCTCAGGGGTCGCCACGACCCTTCCCTTTGGGCGATTTGTCATGCAGCATCCGGCATTTGAAAGTGGTGATTTCGATACACACTTTGTACAAAATCATTTTCGCCCCGAAGTGCTGACGGCCGAACGGGAAGAGGAAGCCTCCATTGCAGCCCTCCTTGCAGTAAACGAGCTGGAAAGAAAAAAAGCGGTAAGCGGCCGCGGCCTGGACAAAGCACCCCTTCGGGGCAACTGGTATCTCAGAAGGAAAAGTTAGGCTCCCTTTTCTCAGGCCGGATAGGTAAAAGCAACGACAATGCCCAGTGCCAACACGGCAAAGGAAAGGACGACCATCCACAGAATGGCCTGACGCGATACTTTATCAGGCATCTCATCCATGTTTTTCATGCTTTTCGCAGGGGCTTCCTTCTTGCTGTCCAATGCTGTTCCGGCAACTGCGGGCCTGACCGTCATCATGCCGTGTTTCAGGTGATTGCTCACAAGCCACCAATTGATTGGATAGGCTGCCACAAATCCGGTCAGCAAAGCCATCGACATGAGAAACCAGAACTCGGGATTCAACGGGTCGCTGCTACCGGGTATCATCGTGCGGCCAATGGTGTTGACAATCATCATGGCAGCCATCAGATAGTTCATGGAGACCAGTTCGGGAATGAAAGTATTTTTCAATGCTTTTTTGAAGCTCCCCCCTTCCGAAGCTTTCATAAAGAGCGCCTGGAAGATGGTCCAGCCGAGGCCAAAGCCAAGGAAATACTCCAGCGCAATCTCCGCGGGCATGCCGAGTTCCATGAGCCCCCCGATAAAGGCACCGATGAGAATACCCAGGCCATCGCCTGCCACGCAATGCATGGTAGAGCCCAGCACCTGCCGCCAGCGCGAAGCCGTATAGCGTTCATGCAGACCGGGCAGCGGCTCGCGGCAGCCGAGCACATAAAGAAAAGCCCCGACCGGACCAGTGTAAGCTGTCAATAGAATAAAACCGAGTTTGAGCACCGGAGATTCGGGCGTTCGCAATATGTCGAAAGCCACATAAAGAAGCGAAATCCCGGTTAAGATAAACCACAAAAGAATAACACCTGATAACATAGTTCTACATTTTAGCTTATTGGACAAATCGGGGAGCCGTGCCATTCGTGCTGCTTCGAAACCAAACAAATATAAGGATATCTTTATTGCCCTCCGGAAGCAAAGGCAAGTGCTATCTTTCAAAGAATTTTACAACTAATCAATAATTCAGGTATATTGTAGGGGTATTCGGAGTTTTATCTTTTTATCTGCAAAAAAAGAAAGCCCGGCCACAGATCACCTGAAAACTTAAAGTTCTATGTCGTATACTGTTGCAGAACAACTGCTTGATATTCTTATCGAAGCCGGAGTCCGGCAAATCTTCGGTGTTACCGGAGATGCACTTAATTATTTTGTCGAAGCCATTGAATCACGCGATCAAGTTGAATGGATAGGCATGAAACACGAAGGGAATGCCTCCTTTGCGGCCTTTGCTCAGGGCGAATTGGGGCGCAGTGTCGGTGTGTGTGCAGGCACCACGGGCCCCGGAGCCCTTCATCTGATCAACGGGCTCTACAATGCAAAAAAAGAGCGCAGTCCTGTCATTGCCATCACCGGTCAGGTTCCGCTGGCCAAGATGGGAATCAATTATTTTCAGGAAGCCGACCTGATGAAGATTTTTGATGATGTCTGCGAATATCAGGCGCTTATCCGTTCGCCCGAACAGGCTCCCAAAGTTATTCAGCGCGCCTTGCGCATCGCCTTGGCCCACGGATCGGTTTGCCGCATTGAACTTCCGTCTGACATTGCCTCCATGGAGGCAGCCGGAAAAGAATACATTTCTCCTCTTTTCCGCTCCGATGCAGCGTTGGTTGCCGGAGAAGAGTCGCTGGCCAGGGCGGCCAAAGCCATTGAGGAAGCCGAAAGAATCACCCTCTTTGCCGGCCACGGATGCCGCCATGCCCGCGAAGAAGTGCTTGAACTGTCGCGCAAACTCAAAGCACCGATCACCCACACGCTTAAAGCTTCAGACATCTTCGATCACGACAGCGAGAACGTCACCGGACTGACCGGGCTCCTCGGCAATCCTTCGGGCTATGCGTCCATCATGGAATGCGATCTCCTCATCATGCTCGCCACCGACTTTCCTTACAGCGAGTTTCTTCCCCACACCACAAAAAGCATTCAGGTGGACATACGCCAGGAAAACATCGGCAACCGGACAGCGGTCGACATAGGCGTACATGCCGATGCAGGAAGTTTTATCAGGCAACTGATGCCCCTCATCGAAGAAAAGAAAGATGCCCGCTTTCTGGAAAAACTGAGGGAAAATTTCCTGAAATGGAGGGCTGCCATGAAAAATGAAGCTTCGCCCGAAAGAGACCTGCGCCCCTTGCATCCGCAGATATTTGCCGATAGGATCAACAGCCATGCTTCCGATGATGCCATCTTTACCATTGAAACCGGCACTTCGGCCATCTGGGCTGCCCATCATCTCTCTTTTCACAATGAAAGACGGCTTATCGGCTCTTTCAATCACGGATCCATGGCCGTGGGCCTTCCTGCGGCAATCGGTGCCCAATTTCTTTATCCCGGACGCGAAATCTGGTGCTTCTCGGGTGACGGAGCCTTTAATATGGCCATGCAGGATTTCATTACGGCCGTTAAATACGAACTCCCTGTTAAGATTCTCATCTTCAATAATTCCGAATTGAGTTTTGTCAAACTGGAGATGGAAGAGGCCGGACTGACCCCTACCCTTGATGCGCTGAGTGAAACAAATGTAAACTTTGCCGATTATGCCCGCCTCTGCGGGGGAGATGGTATCCGGGTAGAAAATGCCGGAGATATTGAAGCTGCGGTACTGGCTGCCAAAGCCTCCAAAAAAGCATTCATTATTGATGCGGTGGTCAACAGCGGAGAACTCTCCCTCCCTCCTCATATTTCATTCTCTCAGGCCTATCGCTTCGGACTCTCGAAGATGAAAGAGGGATGGCAGGCCGTGACGGGAGACAGGGCCCAATGGGAAAACCTGAAAAACGAACTGAAAGCCTATTTTGACCGGGGATAGAAGCCTGAAAAACAAAGAGAAAACCGGGCATTTTCCTGTCTCTTATCACCGGAGTATGCAAACCCCGGGCATTGCCGTTATCCGGGACCGACATAAATAAAGTATAAATGACCGCTTCGATCCGGGACGGGCATCCATTGCCTTTCTTTATCTTCACAGAAGCAAAAGATGAAGAAAAAACGCAAACCCGAACAGTTTATCAAAACCCCGGCCTACCCGGGCGGAACGGAGGCCATGTCGAAATTTATCCGGGAAAATCTGCGATATCCGAAGGCGGCCATTGAAAACAATATCGAAGGCACGGTACAGGTAGCTTTTTCATTCAACGAAAGCGGGCGCGTCATCAAAACACGCATCGAACACGGTATCGGCTACGGCTGCGATGAGGAAGCCCAGCGCATCGTGCGCCTCTTTCGCTATCCCAGGATGAAAAACAAGGGCTTGCGGGTCACCTACCACAGCAAAGTCAATATCCACTTCCGGCTCAAAGACCTGATCGCGCGCCAGGGCGTCCGCTACCAATACCGGATCAGCAGCGCAAAAGAAAGCGGGAAGGAAGAAAAAACAACGGTGGTCTATCACTACCGCATTCCGAACGGCAAATAATTATTCTTCTTCAAAAAAGCAGGCAATATCATCCAAAGCTTTGCGCTGCAAATCGGGCACGGTGGCACCGGGGGCCGGATGGCCTACCGGTATGAGCAGAAAAGGACGCTCGTTGGCCGGGCGCCCGAGGATTTTCGAGAGGAAATTCATGGGGCTGGGCGTATGAGTGAGGGCCGTCAGTCCGGCATGGTGTATCGCCATCAATAAAAATCCGCAAGCCAGCCCCACCGACTCGTTGACGTAATAATTGTTCTTTTTCACTCCGTCTTCTGTTTTGTATATCTCCTTAAAAACGACAATCAGCCAGGGTGCCGTTTCCAGAAAAGCTTTCTGCCAGTCGGTGCCCAGCGGTTCCAGGTCTTTTTTCCAGCGTTCGCTCATCCGGCTGCTGTAATTTTCGCGTTCCTCCGCTTCCGCAGCCATTCTTATCTCTTTTTTGAGCGCAGGATCGGAGACGGCACAAAAACGCCAGGGCTGTTTGTGCGCTCCGGACGGAGCCGTAGAGGCCGTGCGAATAATTGACTCTATGACCGATCGCGGCACCGGCCGGTCGGAGAATGAGCGCAATGACCTGCGCTGATCGGCCCACTCATAAAAGCTGCGGCTGCGTGCTTCCATTTCCTCATCGCTGTAGGAAGTCCCGCGATACGGAATCCATGATTTCTTCAACATAAGTTCTTCTTTGACTGAAAGATAAAAAACCTTGGGCATTGTCTATTTTTGAGGGGTCAAAGCAAGCCGTCATGAAAAGAATCTTTTTCCTTCTCTTATTGCTCAGCTCCGTGGAATGGATGCATGCTCAAAACATATTCTGGTGTGAACTGAGCGACTCGGGGAAAAAGCTCGTTTTGTCGCACCCCCGTATTTCCGAAGCGGTAAAAGAATTTTATTTCGGACATCGCAGTGCCGGAGATTTTATTTCGGAAGATGCCCTCATGGGCACCCTTTCGAAAGCCGACAGCAATCAACTGCCTTTTTATTTTGAAGTGTTCCGCAGCCGCATGCCCGCCTACCGCGATTCGATCGACAGGGCTTCATTTACCGTGCACGTACTCAATATGCTGTACTATCACCCGGCTTATGTGGCCGAATATCTTCGCAAACACGATGACCCGGCTACCCGTCAGCTTTTCCGCGATGCCATTGTCTATGCCTTCGAAAAACTCCCCTTTCTCTATCCCGACAAGGCTGAGTTTCGCAGGCAGCTTTTGAAGCGGGCCGGGCCGAGAAACGAAACGCTTATTGAGGATTTGCTGGAATGAAGGACCGGCAGCACATAGAAGCCTACCGGAGATTCTGCGAAGATGGACAGCTACCCGTTTTTTACCACCCGGGCTGGCTCGACCGGGCCGCAGGCGAAGGACAATGGGGCTTCGCCCTGCTGAATGACGCGGACGGAGCAATCCGGGCCGCCTGGCCCTACCTCCGGGTACGCAAATGGGGCATGAATGCCCTTCTCAATCCGCGCATGACTTCCTATCTGGGACCGGTGGCAGCCGGCCCCTCGGAGGACGAGGAACTCACAGCGCTTTACCACAGGCTCCCGCGCCATCTGCTTCTGGAGCAGAAAATAAACCCGGATGCCGGAATCTCCGGAACACCCGTTTCCAAAATCCAGCGCATCCCTTCTCCCACCTATCTGCTGAATCTGAAGACTGAGGAAAGCCGGCTGCTTGAAAATATGAAAGAAAGCCTGCGCAGGCAGATTCGAAAAGCAGAGCGAAACCTCGAAGTGACAGCCGGGCAACCCGATGAGCTGGCCATGCTTTTCGATGCGGAACTTCGGGGAAAAGTAGGAAGAAACCTTCTCCCCCTGCCTCAGTTGACAGCCCTGCTGGCCTTGCTCAAAGGAGAAAACGGTTTTCTCCTCGCAGCCCGTGCCTCGGGGCAAGTGCTCGGGGGGATAGCCATCGTGCGGAATTTCCGAAGCTATTATTATCTGATTGGCGCCCAAAATGAAAAAGGACGCGAGATGGCTGCCATGTCGGGGCTGATGTGGGAAGCCATCAGGGAGGTACGCAGAAGGGGAGCGCCCCTCTTTGATTTCGAAGGCAGTTCCATTCCTTCCATTGCCCGTTTCTTCAGTTCTTTCGGTGCCGAAATCGGGGTGCAGATTAGCTGGCGGCAAGCGCCCCGCCCCGTCCTTCGCCTGCTGAAAAAGAGCTAGTCTTCGTCCTTCCCTGATTTTTTCTTCAGTATTTCATCCAATATTTCCGAATCGTCTTTTCCCAGATGCTCCAGCGAGAAAAGTACGACAGAGGTCAGCTCGGGATGGCCCGGATATTTCTCCAGAAAGGCACGATAGAGCTTTCCTGCATTTTCGGTATCGCCCAGGCCGTTCTCATAAATAAAATAAGCTTTGTAATGCAGGGTGTATGGTGTCAGCTTATGCCCGGGATAACGCCTCATGAGCGTGTCGGCAGCGGCAAGTGCCCGGTCGAAATGCCCGCTTTGCGTATAGAGCTGCATGGCATCATAAAGAAAAGAAGGATTGTCGAGACTGTCGGCCGGCCAATCGAGCGCATATCCTTCGAGCGCTTCGGCTGCCTCGAGGGCCAGTTCGTCATTCAATTCGTTCTTCTCAAAGGCCTGTGCCGTTTCTTTCCGCAGACCGATGGCATGTTCCTTTTGCCGCTCCTGAGCCGGCTGGCACGACAGGCAGAGAAGCGTCAGTACCAGAAACAGGAAACCCTGCGTTATCTTTATCCCCATGGCGTATAATTTGAAATCTAAAATAAGCATCCCGCTGCTTTTCATGCTTCTTTTTTTCATCCCCGGTGCCTGCCAAACGCGCTTGCATTACCTCTCCGAGACGGAAATGAAATATGAAGAAAGCAGGAGCGGAAAAACAGCCCTGTCCGGGCAGTGCCGCAACTGGAAACATTACGCCAGCGATACCCTGATCCACGGAAAACCTCCCCTGCGCACCGTGCGTGTCAACGTACATTTCATGAACAACCGGGCCGGCACACTCACATTCAGCGAAAGCGAAGGCCGTGCCTATGCCCGCGACCTCATCTATCAGGCCAATATGCTCTGGAGCAAGAACGCTCCCATGAAGCTGCCCCCCGGCAATCAAACACCCGTATTGCCAAGCCGCATACGCCTTGAGCTAAGTCCCGACTCGTCAAAACCGGGAGATGACGGAATTTATTTTCATTACGATGACACGCTGAGCTACTACAACTTTTATGAGCAGTCGAAGATCTTCTATTCGGGAAAGCAATATGAACGCTACGGAGTGGGCAAGGGAAAAGTGCTCAACATCTTTCTGATGGAGCATTATCCCGACAGCATGCGATCGGCCACGTACAGAAAACGAAACAACGGAGTGGGCTTTCCTGACTGGGTGATGGTGATCGGATGCTACACCGAAAGCAAGAGAATCTACGTGGACGAGCGGGGCGACAGCATCAGCTTCGGCTCCTGGTTCATGGCGCGGCTGCTCAATCATGAGCTGGGCCATGCCTTCGGACTGCACCATACCTGGCGCGGATTTGACGGTTGCGATGACACGCCCCGGAATCCGAATTGCTGGAACTATACCCACAACGGGGGCCCCTGCGACAGCCTCGTTTCAAACAATATGATGGACTACAACACCTATCAGGATGCCCTCACACCCTGCCAGATCGGGCGCATGCATGCCAACTTTGCCCTCCGGGGCAGCAAGCAGAGGGCCAAACTCCGTCCCGACTACTGCCGCTACGACTCTTCGGCAGGCCGGCTCCTCTTCAGCCGGGATACCCTCCTCATCGAAGGGCAGCACGATCTGCGGGGCGACCTTACGGTCGGGCGCAATACGGTCGTACGCCTCCGCTGCGAACTGCGCATGGCGGCAGGCACTCAGATCATTCTGGAACCCGGGGCCGTCCTTATTCTGGACAATTGCAAAATCTACAATGCCTGCGGAGAAAAATGGAAAGGCATTGCCGTGATGGAAAATCGGAAAAACCCCGCCCGTGTCATTTTAAAAG
Organism: Chitinophagales bacterium; assembly: GCA_015487695.1. Classification (GTDB taxonomy): domain Bacteria; phylum Bacteroidota; class Bacteroidia; order Chitinophagales; family S012-47; genus S012-47. Next base: position 5,947 of record WFPF01000031.1, on the reverse strand, counting down.
GCGAGTCGCACGTCCTCGATGTGGAGCAAGAAGGCAGACCGTCTGCAAAGCCGGCACCTTAGCGGCTTTCCAATATTTTTATTTCGTAGATAAGTACCGCATCGGAAGGAACCCTGCCCTGCCCTGCCGGGCCATAGGCCAGCCCCGATGGCAGAAGAATCTCAGCCTCGCTGCCTACCCGCATCCCTGCAAGGGCAAACTCAAGACCCGGAAGCAGATGACCCGTATTGAGGCGAAAAAGCAGGGGCTGATCCCAGTGATCTTCGACCACCTGACCGCTGAGCAGCCGCGCCCGCATCTGCAGGGTCACCAGAGCTCCCGCTTCCAGCACCGGGCCCGTACCCTCTTTTTCCATGATCAGCGCCACGCCATTGTCAAAGACTTTTGCATGCCGGCCATGCTGCCTGATAAACTTGCGGATGGCGAGGGTGTCGCGCCCCAGCTGATACGCGGCATTGCTGGTTTCAAGAATTTTCATATCAAAGACCAGAATGGCATCGGGCGGGATGGTCCATCCCGATCCGTTTTCGCCATAGGCCAGCGGTGACGGAATAAAAACCGTGGCACTGTCGCCTTCGGCCAGATAGGATATTGCTTCTTCCCAGCCCGCAATCAGGCGCTGCTCACCGACCACATAGCGAAAGGGCTCCCTGCGCGAATACGAATCGTCAAATACTTCTCCGCTCAATAATTTCCCTCGATAGTGAAGCGCAATGTAATCGCCCGCTTCGGGAACAATGCCCCGGCCGTGCTCATGCCACTGAATAATCACACCGGAAGGAGTGCGAAATGGCGAATGCATCCCATGCTGCTTTGTGAATGATACAATCACGGAATCTTCGATGCGGAGCTGCTTTTTCCTTCGGGTCCTCTGCTCCTCGCTCCGGGTGAGGCTGTCCAGCGCCCTGTACACCCGAACGCGGTACTTCATCCAGAGCCCCGGCTTCACAAAATCGGGGACAATGCTGTCGTACATGCGTGTAGCGGGAAAAAAGATCACGGCACTGTCGCCACCCCGCAGAGCCAGAAGTCCTTTCTCGAGGGGGCTTGAAGATTCATGCTTCAGACGGATCTCTACAGGCCCGTCATGAAAGTTGCCGGAATCGAAGACGAGCGAATCGCCTGCCGTAAATAGTTGTGTGCGCAGATAGATATAGTCACCCTTCCGTATGCGCTTTCCCCTGCCTTTTTCGGCACGTTTTACATAAAGCGACTCGTCCAGGCGTTTGTACCCTTTCAAATCCGGAATCTGTGCATCCATGCCCATCGAAAAGAGCAGGAGCAGTCCCAGCAGCGCATTGATCTTCATTACTCGGCTTCCACTACTTCAATTTCGAAAATAAGCGGGCTGTTGGGCGGAATAGTGCCGGCCTGGCGGCTTCCGTAAGCCAGAGACGGAGGGATGAAGAGTCGTCCTTTGCTGCCCACCGGAAATTGCTGTATTCCGAGGTCCCAGCCTTTGATGACCTGCCCTACGCCCAGGGTAAATTCGATGGGCTCGCCCCGCTCGACACTCGAGTCGAATACCGTGCCGTCCAGCAATTTGCCCGTGTAGTGCACTTTGACTTTTTTGCCGGGCTGTGGTTTTGCTCCGCTGCCCGCTTTATCAATAATGTAGAAATACCCTTCGGGGGCCTGGATGGCGCGGATGCCGTTCTTCTTCAGCCATGATTTAAGTGCTGCAGTGGCTTTTTGCGATTGCTCTGCCGCATTTTCGACCTTGAGCACCTCAATGTCAAAAATCAACGGACTGTTGGGCGGAATAGACCCGGCTCCTTCGGCACCATATCCCAGAGAAGGCGGGATGTAAAGTGTGCCCTTGCCCCCCTCTTTCAGGTAGGGAAGCCCGAGATGCCAGCCTTTGATCACAGCCGACTGCCCGACCGTAAAGCTGTAGGGTTCTCCCCTTTTGTAGGAAGAATCGAAAGTGTCGCCATTGAAGAGGCGGCCCACATAATGAACCGTTACAATGTCTCCGTTTTGCGGGTTCTTGCCTTTGCCTTCACGCACAATCTTGTAAATAAGTCCTTCTTCGGTCTCGTTGTAATCGCTGATGCCTGCCCGGGCCAAAGCCTCTTTGAGCTTGCCCATTTCCGCTTCGGCACTGGCGCGCTCTTCCATGCTTTTCTTGGTTTGGTATTCCTCAATGCTCATTGCCTCTTTGAGTACTACTGTCGATTTGATGATATCGCCACGCTGAAGGTATCCCGGAGGCTCGGTGGTGCGGTACAGGCTGTCAACTTCGAGGTAGAAAAAGGCACTGTCGCCCTGGTTCATCAGCAGCAGCCACTCCGAAGGGTCACCGTAGCCCTGGGGCTCCTGCACCTGAAAGTAGGCCAGGTCCTTGTCGAAGTTGCTCAAAAACGTACTGTCATTGCGCATCACGGTGTACTTGAGGCGGGCTCCGACCACATCTCCGGTCTCTACTTTCTTGCCATCACCCTTTTTTACGATTTCATAAGCCACGCCCGATTTGGTTTTTTCTGCGGGAATTGCATTTTTATCCTTGCCGCATGCTGCAATAATTACGAGCAGAACAAGGAGGGTCAGATACTTAAACGTTTTCATTCTCTTTATTTTGATATTGTTTTAAATATTCGGGGATTATTTTTTTGAGTTTTTTCATCACATCTTCAAGAGGCTCTTCCATCATTCCACCGGCCGCGTTCACATGGCCTCCACCATTAAAGTAGCTGCGCGCCAATTGGTTCACATCGATATGACCTTTTGATCGGAAAGAGAGTTTCACCACTTTGTCCTGCACCTTGGCAAATGCCGAGAGAACGACCCCTTTGATCTGCAGGGGCGTGTTTACCAATCCTTCCGTATCGCCTTTTTTCAGCTTGAAACGAAACTGATCGGCTGCACTCACACCAATGATGCCTGCCCGCCCCCCGGCAATGATTTCCATTCTGCGGGTCCAGCAGAATCCAAAAAACTTCAGACGGTTTTCGTCATAGCTGTTGAAAATCTTGTCATAGATCTCGTAGCCGTTGATGCCGGTTTCGAGCAGATCGGCCGCCACCCGGTGTACACGGGGGGTGGTACTCGAAAACTGGAAAGCTCCGGTATCCGTTAAAATGCCGGTATAAATGCAGGCGGCTATTTCGCGATCGATCCGCTCTTTATCTCCCAATTCCAAAATCAGCTCGTAGACCAGCTCGGCCGTACTGCTGGCCCGCGGATTGTGATAGAGAAAATCGGGGAAGGCATCCGGATTGACATGATGGTCGATCATTACTTTCCACGCTTTCGACCGCGCCACTGCATGTCCCATCTCCTTAATGCGCGTCAGATGGTTGAAATCCATGCAGAAGATCAGGTCGGCTTTTTCAATGAGTTTTTCAGCCGCTTCGCGCGACTGCTCGTAGACCATCACCGCTTCGTGCCCCGGTATCCATTTCAGAAAGTCGGGGCAGTCGTTGGGCATAATGACCTGGACCTCGACACCTGAGCGACTCAGATAATGTCCCATGGCAAGGGATGATCCGATGGCATCTCCATCGGGATTGTAATGCGAAACGATGACCGCTGTGCGGGCTTTATTGATGTGCTCCCTAAGGGCTTTTATCTGATTCATAATGGCTGGCCTTCCTGGCGGCTGTGAAATTCCAAAAATATCACTACAAAGCAAAAGATATCGCAGGATAGTTCAAAAGCCCTGCTTTTCGCACGTTCCACGGAGCAAAATTAGGCTATGACAAATTGTCATACCGCTATCTAAGTATTTTATTTTCTACTCTTATACATTTGTTAATCAGACTTTCCAAAGATTTTATTAAAGTTTATAATTAAGTTACTCTTTCTCCGAATTTAAATTGGAGCGGGGTTACAAAATATTGCCGCCACGTCCTATTTTTGCAGGCAATTCAATCACAGGAAAAGCAAAATAAAATGGCCGGAAGGATAACACTCACCATGATCAAGCCCGATGCCGTAGCAAAGAATGCCACGGGCGACATACTTCGCATGATCAACGAAGCGGGATTTCGCATTGCCGCAATGAAACTCACCAAACTCAGCAAAGAGCAGGCAGAGCAATTTTATGCCGTTCACAGGGAACGCCCTTTTTACAACGACCTTGTGGCATTCATGAGTTCGGGCCCCATCGTGGCGGCTATTTTGGAGAAAGACAATGCCGTGGAAGACTTCCGTAAGCTCATCGGAGCCACCAACCCGGCCGATGCGGCCGAGGGCAGCATTCGCAGGAAGCATGCCGAAAACATCGAACGCAATGCCGTGCACGGCAGCGATTCGGATGAGAATGCCGCCATTGAAGCCGCATTCCACTTTTCGCAGCTTGAGCGCTTCTGATAAAGCAATTTCTGCTTAACACTTATTGAAGTTCCGCCAGCGCAGCAGCTTGTTTCTTTTGCTGCAAAGGAAGCCTTGCGCCCGCATCCTTTCGTATCTTTGCCTTATGCAAAGCATCCTCATACGCAATGCCCGCATCGTAAACGAAGGCCGCATTTACGAGGGCGATATTTACATTAAAAACGGCCTGATCGAGGCTATCGGAGCGGCAAGCGGAAAGAAGGCCGACCTCGAAATAGAGGCAGCCGGTCTCTATGCCTTTCCGGGAGTGATTGATGATCAGGTCCACTTTCGCGAGCCCGGACTCACCCACAAAGCGGAGATATACACGGAGGCACGGGCAGCCGTAGCCGGTGGCACGACCTCCTTTATGGAAATGCCCAACACCCGCCCCCCTGCCCTCAGCCAGGAACGGCTCGAAGAAAAATACCAGCGGGCCGCAGCGGTCAGCCTGGCCAACTACTCCTTCTTCATGGGTTGCTCCAACGAGAACCTGGAGGAAGTGCTGATGACCGACCCGGAAAGGGTTTGCGGAGTGAAGGTTTTCATGGGCAGCAGCACGGGAAACATGCTGGTGGATGATGAAAACACCCTGCGGCAACTCTTTCGCCAGTCGCCTCTGCTGATTGCCACCCACTGCGAAGATGAAGCCACCATCAAAGGCAATGAGGCACGATACAAAGCCGAATTCGGAGAAGATATTGATATGGCGATGCATCCCCTCATCCGCAGTGCCGAGGCCTGTTACCTTTCTTCGTCCCTGGCCGTGGCGCTGGCCCGCGAGTTTGACAGCCGCCTTCACATACTGCACATTTCCACTGCCCGCGAACTGGAACTCTTCGACAATAGCATTCCGCGCAGCGAAAAACGCATCACTTCGGAGGTCTGCGTGCACCATCTGAGTTTTGACGACAGCGAGTACAGCGAACTGGGCACGCTTATCAAGTGCAACCCCGCCATCAAGAGCCGCGATGACCGGGAAGCCCTGCTGGCCGCACTGAAAGACGGGCGGCTCGATATCATTGCTACGGATCATGCACCGCATACCCGCGAAGAAAAAGACAATCCCTACTTCAGCGCCCCCTCAGGGTTGCCCCTCGTGCAGCACAGCCTTGTGATGATGCTGGAGTTTTATCACCGGGGCCTCCTGACGCTCGAAGAAATTGCCGACAGGATGGCCCATGCCCCGGCCGATATTTTTAAGATAAAAGAGCGCGGCTATCTGCGGGAAGGCTACCGGGCCGATATTGCCCTGGTCGACCTCAGCGACCCCTGGACGGTGAGCAAAGAAAATATCCTTTACAAATGCGGCTGGTCCCCCCTCGAAGGCCGGAGATTCCGGTCCCGGGTAAAACATACCCTCGTAAGCGGGCATCCCGTCTTCCGGCATGACGAAAATGGCTTCCATTTTGACGAAAGCCGCAAAGGCGAGCGACTCCTATTCGACCGCAGCTAAGCGGGAAGAGTATGGATGATCAGGAGTTTAAAAGCGGAGAAGCGGATGAGTTGATGAGTTGAAAAGTTGAAAAGTTGAAAAGTTGAAAAGTTGATGAGTTGATGAGCGGATGAGTGGATGAGTTGAAAAGTTGAAAAGTTGAAAAGTTCAGAAATTAAGATATGTCGCTTTCGGATG
>WFPF01000030.1 GCA_015487695.1 Chitinophagales bacterium | reverse complement strand
GCCACGATACGCTTCGTCTCTACTGCCGCTCGAGCGACACGATATATTTCCGGATTCGTTCTTCCGGATGTTTCAGCTATCGCTTTTACTACAGTATGACTGTCGAGGGCACGGCCGATGCGGAACCGAATGATCAGCAGTCAGAAGCCCATGAATTTGCTTATGACGATACGGTCTATGGCCGCATCGGATACGGGTCGGTGGCTGTAGACATTGACGACTATTTCATGAGCGTATTGCCGGATGACGGATCGCTGGCATTGATACTGGAATATGACAATACAAGCAATTCCGCGGGCTCTGATTTATGGGTGTATGCCTACAACAAAGCAGGTGGGTTGATCAACAGCCATTCACTCGTCAATCAGGCCCTGGGGGAAGGCCGCGATACGCTTCGTCTCTACTGCCGCTCGAGCGACACGATATATTTCCGGATTCGTTCTTCCGGATGTTTCAGCTATCGCTTTTACTATACCATGAATGCCTTGGGTCGAAATGATACCGGAGACAATAATTCCATGGCAAAAGCATCTTTAATTGATTTGGATTCTATGCTTTCCGGTCGCATCGGTTACCTGTCAGTTGCTACCGACTATCTGGACTATTATAAATTCGAACTTGACGGGTACATCCACTTAAAAGCGGGAATTCAATATGTCAACACAAGCAACTCAGCGGGATCGGATTTCATGATTCGTTTATACAATGAGGCGGGATCTGTGATTTTTAGTCGTAATTATTTTAATACTTCCATTGGCGAGCATGTTGAGATGCTGGATTTAGGATGCATTGGGGCAGGGACAGTTTTCCTGGAAATCAGATCGTCCGGGTGTTTTGTTTATAATATTGATTTTGAAGAAATAAATGCCCAACCCTCTGCCCGTATTGAACATACCCGTGTGGGCAATCAATTGGGATTTGAAGCGATTGCGCTGCAAAGTGATTCTATCTATTGGGATTTTGATGACGGAAGCACAAGCACGCTACGCTTTCCGGCAAAAGAATTTGATATCGGGGTTTATCTTGTCCAACTGCATGCCTACAATGAGGTCTGTGATATTGAAGATATTGATACACTTGTAGTCGAAATAGCGGGAGTGGAATATTATACGCCTCACGAAGGAGGAAGCGGAGGAGATGTGATGATGCAGGTTTTCGGAGGCGGCCTGGATACCGGTACATCGGTGATTTTACGCAAAGGAGCCACGGAGATTTACCCATCGCATAAATACGGAACTCCCTTACGGGATGAGTTGCAGTTGATCTTCGACCTGCACTTGGCAGAAGAGGGAATGTATGATGTAGTAATAAATATAGACGGAGAGCCGGAAGTGATTTATCCCAATGGCTTTGAAGTGGGAACCTTCAGATATCCCTTTGCATATTCCGATATTATCGGACCAAGTAGATGGAGAATCAACCGGGATACCCGCTTTATCCTGTCGGTTGAAAACAGAGGAAATGTAAAAGCATCGGGTGTGTTGACGACCATGATTTGGCCGAAATCTGTAGATGTGGAATTTCAAACGCAGTGGTTCAGACCTCCGGATAGCGGAAGCTATACGATTGAGACGGAAGACACTGTTTTTCACTGGAAATGGGAAGATGTTCAGGTATTTTATGACAGCGCATTCAGTGCCCCGGTACCCATCGATTCCTTAGCGGGAAAACCATATGACGGTTATTTCCTCATAATTATGATCCCGAATATAGCCGCAGGTTCGAGCTATGAATTGCCCTTTATCGCACGTACGTCCAAAAGTGGAACCCCTTCGTTTTATACATACACTTCGCGGCCCAATATTTTTGGTTCGCCCTCTACAATGTCCTGGGGCGATCAACTTGAGAATATGGCTGTGGAAGGAATTGACCTCATAGACATGGGACTGGGGGCTGCCAAAATGGACAAAACACCCGTGGGCTGGCTTGCCAAGGCCACAAAGGCCACCACCATACATATGGCCAATCTGGGACAGGCGATGGGAGCGGCCTACAACTACCTGGACGGCACAAACAACAGCATTTATGAATCGCTTCCGGCCAACTATATGTCCAATGTAAGTGCGGGCAATTCGCAGATAGCCTCCGAAATAATCGGGCTGGCAACAGATAAACTGATCGAAGGCGGTGCGGATAGAATAATGCGAAATCAAACCATTGCCCGTCAAAAATGGCTGGCCAACAACCCCAATGCCAGCGAACTGGCATTTGACCAGGTATTGGATGAGTTGAATAATATAAACGATCTGAGGCAATACATAAAAGATGTTTATAAAAACGCAAAGGACGTCAACACGCTAATGTCTAAACTGGACCGCCTGGACAAGTTGAGCAAGGGCTGCCCGGAAATCCAAAAGCAGATAGACGATCTAAAAAAAGAAATCAATAAGGAGATGACCCAACGGGATAAAAAGGAGAAGAAAACGCGCAGTGTGGTTTCTATGGACCCGAATGCGATTTACGGGCCCGATGGGGTTCTGGAAGAACGCTACTTAACGGGATTGAGCCGGCAATCTTTTCTGATTACTTTTGAGAATATGGACACAGCATCAGCCGATGCACAAATTGTTGAGGTCGTTGTGCCGCTTGATACACAGGCATACGATCTCAATTCTTTCGAATTTTCTTCACTCAGTATTGGCAGCCAAAAGATACGCGTACCCAAAGGGAGGGATAACTTCGTTTTGACCGTCCCAATGCACGAGCGGGGGATGAATGTGAGAATCATGGCCCGCCTTGATAAAGAGAGCGGAGTGGTGCGATGGAAGTTCATTTCACTGGATACAATGAGCGGTGAATTGCCGTTGCTCGATGGTTTTCTTCCTCCCAATCTTATCGCGCCCGAAGGTGAAGGCTCCGTTTCCTTCAGCATCAGGCCGAAGCCCGGTCTGGCAGATGCTTTTGTCTTTAGCAATAAAGCCTCGATTGTCTTTGACGACAATGAAGCCATCGAAACCAATACCTGGACCAATATTCTGGACCGCTTGCCCGGAAGCAGTATGACCCTGGCTGCCGCTTCCGAAGACAGCATCACTGTTGTATTTAGTGGTTCCGATGATGTTTCGGGAGTCGGCTACTATCTCCTTTATCTTTCCGTGAATGGTGGCGATTGGATCAACCTGACGACCTCGCTAAGCGATACCATCCTATTGAAAGGCGAGCCGGGAACACAATATGACTTCTACTCGATATTGGTAGACAGGGCAGGCAATATTGAGCTGAAAACGCCTCATGCAGAGAGTTCCGTACGGATCAGTGGCATAAATGAGCGTGATAGATTCCCGGTAAGAGTCTACCCCAGTCCAAATCAGGGGGATATTCTCTATCTCGACTGGGAATACAGCAGCGGTCCGCTTGATATCGAAATTTTCGATGTATTGGGAAGAAGAGTGTTTGTCCAAAGAATCGATGCGCTACATTCCAAAACATCTGCCCTTACAATCAGGGGTCTTACGGCAGGAAGTTATCAAATCAGGGTAAGGGATGATCAACGCGGCATATGGGCAGAGGAAAAATTCTTTATAATCAGATAGATTAAATCATTATTAATTTGAGAAGAAATGGGAATGCATTGAAGGAAAGCATGGAAATTTAAATCTTTCGTTTTTCAGGCGAGGCGGGTATAATGGTATATTATCATATTTTGTATTTTAGTGAGCATATAATTGCCCTAATACGAGCCTTAAAATGCGGAAAAATCTGAATCCGGATCTTTTTTTAGCCCGATCTCTGATAAATAATGAAGAAGGCCTGTTAAAATCGATCTATGTGGAGAATTATCCTAAGGTTTTATCTTTTATTGTAAAGAATAATGGGAATGAGGAATTCGCAAAAGACATATTTCAGGAGGCATTTATTTGCCTCTGGAAGACCGTAAAAGCAGGAAAGTTTATACCGTCAAGCAGATCTGCTATCAATGCATACCTATACAGAATAGCCCGCAATATGTGGATTGATCAATTAAAATCACATGCTTTTAAGAATATAAAGAGCGTTCCTGATGACCTGGAAATGAGGAGCAATGTTGACAGTGACATGAGTGCTGACGAACGATATAATGATACTGAAAAAGCGGCTTTGAGGAATTGTCTGAATTATCTGGATGGGAGCTGCAAAAAAATTCTTATCGCGTTTTATTATAACAGAGCGTCCATGAAGGAAATTGCGGAATCCTTTGAAATTGAAACGGCTTCGGCACGCAATAAAAAATACCGGTGCATGGAGAAGCTTCGCGCGGCTTTTCTTGAGGAAATGAAAAATGTAAAGAAAGTATGAGTCAGGAATGGAATATATCATCGGATGAGATGAAACAGATGGAGGACTTCCGGATGGGCCGGCTCAGCGAAGAGGAAAGGAAAAAGTTTCTGGAGAAGCTCGAGACCGATCTGTCATTCAAAGAGAAGTTCGAAGAGTTTAAATTCCTGATGGAGGGAATTGAAGAATCGGCTTTGAGGGAAAAATTAAATGAGTTTCATGAAGATATCCATATTAAGAAGACGGGAGGGGGAAAGGTAATTAATAAGATCTCTTTCCGGGTTTTCTTAATTGCGGCTTCTTTAGTCCTTGTGATTGGAGCCTATTTTCTCTTCTTTGCAGCGGATAGAAACGAGAAGATTTTTGATAAATACTTTACACCGGACCCGGGACTGGCAACTACCATGGGACGAGCGGCTGACAATTATGAATTTTATGAGGCCATGGTAAAGTATAAACGGAAAAACTACAAAGAAGCGCTTGAAAAATGGGAAATCCTTCTTGCCAAAGCTCCTGAAAATGACACGCTTAATTATTTTATCGGATTGGCACATCTGTCTTTAGGAGATGCGAAAGAAGCCGTCCTGTATCTTGATAAAATCAGGAATGACAGCGATTCGTATTTCTATGAGGATACACACTATTACCTGGCACTGGCATATATCAAAATGGGAGAGCCGAAAGAGGCCATAATACTTCTGCAATCTTGTGATTCAAAAAAGTGCAATGAATTATTAAAGGAGTTAGTAAAGTGAGAACGCTTCACTTATTTTTCCTGATCCTATTCGTGGGGCTCTGCTCTTCCTTTCAGGGCATCCAGGACACGAGCGGTATCAGCAGGAGAAATATTAATGTTATGGTCACTAAGGGTGATTATGCCGGAGCTGATTCACTCCTGTCGGGCATCCTGAAAAAATATTCCAACGCTCCCGATTCGCTGATTGCATATATTTATACCCTTGGAAGGATCAAATTGCATCTCTATGACAGAGCGCGTGCGATAAGAGAAGTGGAATCACTGGGGAGCCACTGCCGTGATTTAGTCGATCAGCCCCGGAGTATGAGGCAACTCGAACTTGAACTGGCCTCTTTCTACAACCTCCTTGGCAATTGGGGCCTTGCCTTTGATCTAAATCTGAAAGCACTTGAATTAACGAATAATATGGAAGGGGCTGGCCCGGAGGATTTTGGACAGGTTTATTCCAATCTGGGAACACTGGCAAGACGAAAGGGTGATATTCCGCAAGCGATGCGAATGCATAGAAAAGCATTACGCTATTTTGAAAAGGATCCGGATTGCAGTGCCGAAAGTCAATTTATCTCTTATAACTCCCTGGGGGGTATGATGTGGTTTGCTTCAAAGATTGACAGTGCACTGCTCTATTATCACAAAGCGGAAGAGGCTTTGACAAGGCTAGATCCAGGCCCTGTCAATCGCTACTATCGTCCGGCATCGCTAAAAAACAACATGGCCGGACTATACAGGAGCAAGGGGGCCATAAACAGGGCATTCATAATGCTCGAAAGTGCCATCACGGATATCGCCCATATGCTGAAACTGGATATCCCAGGCATAGAAAAGGAAAAAGCATATAACCTTTACTTTCAAAGTATCGAAAACCTGGCAGCCTTATATAAGGAAGAAGGCAACTTGCAGAAGTCGAAAGAACTGCTACTATGGAGCTACGGGCAAAAAGAAAAGCACTATGATTCCCTGCATCCGGCACTCTTCAAGTCTAAAATCTTACTGGGTCAGGTATATCTCGCGCTAAGAGATTTGCAAAAGGCTGAAATGTATCTGGATGCAGGCATTGAACAGATAAACCGGATACCCGGAGACTATCTTTTCTGGAAGGGGGATGCCCATTATTACCTGGCAACTGCCAACGATTTGCAGGGTGACTATCAAAGTGCTGCCTATCACTTTGATCGTGCCGGGGAACTGTACGAAGCAGGAATGGGTGGAGCCTATGATGAGATTTATCTGGAGTTTATCATTTTTGCATCCAACTTTTTCGCACGCTATGGCCAAAGTGATAAAGCGCTCTCTATGGCCGGGATGGCTTATCGATATATAGTTGATAATCAGGGCTCGGAGAGCATTATGGAATTCAAGCAGTTGCTCAATATTGGAGAAATATATTACGAGCTGGGAGATTACGAAAGGGCCCTTTCAAAGGCTAAGGAAGCCTCGGCATCATTGCAAAGCATGGAGCGGAAGCACGATCATGCGCGAGACTCTTCGTATTTTGATATTCAAAAAATCCCCGTAGTTCTGCTGGAAGTGAAATGCAACTATCAACTCAATGCATCCGATACTTCACTGATGAGGAATGATCTTAACAGACTTGAGTATCTTCTTGATTTATTGGAGCAGAAGAGTCCTTTTATTGGCAGTGACGATTTTTCCATTCTCTTATCGAACAATGAGGATGTGTTTGAATGGGTTAAGATACTGGCACTCCGGCTTTACCGCAATCATGGCGAAAAACAATATTTAAGAAAAATTCTGGCATCGCATGAATCTGCGCTATATTATAGAATACGTTCCAAGCTAAACGGGAAAAATGAGCTCAGCTATTATGGAATGCCCGCGGATATCTTAAAAAGGGAAAACGAACTGAGAGCGGGTATGAGCACCCTGCTGCAGCACACTTCGGATATTGAGAAGTACATATCTCTTGAAAGGGAATGGAAAAACTTTCTAAACGAGTTAAGAGAGGAATATCCGGATTATTATCAGTTGAAGTATACCGGTATTAACGCAGTGCCGGGTCCTCGTATTTCCGGGCTAGGAGATTCACTGACACTTATTCGTTATATGTACATCGGTGACAGTCTTTATGCCTTATTGTTTAACCGGCAGGGCCTCCATTTTTATTCTCTGGCGTCTTCCAGGCAAATGAATAAAATAGATAGATTTCATCGGAATATGGAGCAATTTGATTCATTGTCCACCCTGTCCTATCAATTGTATCAATTGCTGTGGCAACCCTTGGAGAATGAGGTAACGGGCAGTGAAGTGATCATTATTCCCGACAAAGCCTTGTTCAATCTGAGCTTTGAGTTATTATCTTTCGAACCACTACAGAGTGCGGAGGAACTGGCTGCAAAAACTCTTCTTGCGAAATATGCTATTTCCTATAATTTCAGTACCGTTCTTTTAAGTAACAGAAACCGTTACTATACTGAAAATTATGTTGCTTTTGCACCCGGTTTTACCGAGGATATGAAGAAGGCCTATTCCCGTTCGCTTGAAGATTCCTTTTATCTGGATCATCAATGGCTCAAGCTCCTGCCACAGCCCTTTACCAAAGACCTGATACTTCAATTCACAAATACATTTAACGGGGAGGCATATTTAAATAATGAAGCGACCCGAAATGTTTTTATAGAAAATGCTTCTGAGCATAAAATAATCCACATTGGCACACATGCAGAAAGTCAGAATCTAAATCCGGAATATTCCAGGCTGATCTTTGCAAAAGATCCGGGGCCGGAGTTCGAATCAGGAAGCAATCAACTATTTGAATATGAACTTTATAGTTGTGATTTATCCTCAAACCTTACCGTACTTACGGCATGTGAATCGGGAAAGCCGCACTACGCCCCGGGTGAGGGCATGATTTCGCTGGCACATTCTTTTCACTATGCAGGTAGTGAGAGCACGTTGACCGCATTGTGGAATGTAGATGAAGAATCGAGCAGCATTATTGTATCTAATTTTTTTGAAGGCCTCATAAAGGGATTGTCCAAGAGCAAGGCATTGCAGAATGCGAAGATTGAGTACTTACATGCGGCAGAAGGACGCATGCTTTTGCCGGCCTATTGGGCCGGGTTGATTTTGCTGGGAGATACGGCACCTATTGAATTTGATAAACTTAACAGTAAAAACAAAGAGATCCCGTGGAAAGTATCTTTGACAGTTATTGTAATGATACTTCTTATATTTCTTCTTTATAGAATTACTCCGCCCTTCAGGGCGGAGTGAAAAAGAAGCAAGACAGGATAGGGCTTTAGCCCTCAGTAAAACAAGAGCTATGCCGTACATCAGAATTTGGATACACCTCGTGTGGGCGACCAAAGGCCGGTATCCGTATCTAACAAAGGAAGTGAGATCAAAAGTATTTGCCCACATAAAAGAAAATGCCGGGACCAAAGGCATCTACATTGATCATATCAATGGATATAGTGATCATGTCCATTGTCTGATTTCTCTTGGTGCAAATCAAAACATTGCTACAATAGCTAACTTATTAAAAGGAGAGTCTTCACATTGGGTTAATAAAAACAAGTTGACGAAATCTAGATTTGGCTGGCAAGATGAATATTTTGCTTCTTCGGTCAGTCATTTGCAGCTTGATGCGGTAAGGCGATATATCCGCAATCAGGAAGAACATCACAAGAAAAAGACGTTTCAACAGGAATATGATGACTTTATAAGCAAATATGGGTTTGAAGAGGGCTAAAGCCCTTTTCCCTTGGGCACTGCCGGTTTCCCTGCCCTAAAGGGCAGGGTGAAGGATTACTCAGCTCATCAGGGCGGAGTGAAGAAAGAAGAGTCAGTGAGCTTGGGCTGAAGCTCTTTTCCCTCGGGCACTGCCGGTTTTCCTGCTCTAAAGGGCGGGGCGAAGGACTTGAATTGCCCGGATGAAACCATGTATCGAAATGTTTGCCATAAGGATTGACAAGTATTGAATAACTTCGGTCTGCAGGATGAAGTCTTATAGTAACTCCGCCCTTCAGGG
>WFPF01000029.1 GCA_015487695.1 Chitinophagales bacterium | reverse complement strand
CTTTCGATCGACAGCATCGATGGCGGATTGACATTCGATTACTTTTTCGATCACTTCCTCGTGCGAAGCAATATGGACTTCAGTGACGGGGCTCATTTCAACAGCATTACAAGCAATGCCAATCCGGAGTTCGAAGACCCGGGAGACGGTGTGTATGAACTGAAAGAGACTTCCCCTGCCATCGACAAAGGAGATCCTGCACTGGCTCCGCCCTTCGATATGCTGGGCCGTCCGCGCACAGGACTGCCCGACCTGGGAGCGCTGGAGCATCAACCCTGATCTTTATCCGGCTTCAGAGCAGCGAATAGCTTATTTTTAGTGCCTGACAATCAAAAAACAGCATTATGGAATCAGGCAAATTACCAAGGATCATCATTATTGGAATTATCGGAGCCGCAGTAGTCATCCTTCTCCTGAGCTCTTCCATTTTTTATACCGTTGGGAATGGCGAGCGTGGCGTAATCTTCAAGCGCTTCGGTGGAGGCCTTGACAAAGACCATGTCATTGCCGAAGGCTTTCATGCCAAAGCCCCCTGGGATATCATATATATCTATGACATAAAAAAACAGGAAGTGGAAGAAACGATGGAAGTCCTCTCATCCAACGGATTGGAAATTAAGGTGGATGTTTCTATTCGTTACAAACCGATCATTGACAGCATTGGATATCTGCACAACACCATCGGCAGCTCTTATCTCGATCGCATCATTATTCCCGAAATGCGAAGCGCCACCCGGAAGGTCATCGGGAAATACACCCCCGAGGAGCTTTATTCGTCCAAGCGAAATGCCATTCAGAATGAAATTCTGGAAAATACGCAACGGGTATTGCACAAGAACTACATCGACCTTGATGCCCTTTTGATACGCTCGGTCACTTTGCCGCAGACCATCAAAAATGCCATTGAAACCAAGCTGAAGCAGGAACAAATTGCTCAGGAGTATGAATTCCGGATTATTCGCGAAGAAAAAGAAGCCGAACGAAAAAGGATTGAAGCGCAGGGTATTCAGGACTTTCAGAAAATCGTGTCGAAAGGCATTGATGAAAACCTCCTGAAGTGGAAAGGCATCGAAGCCACCATAGAGCTGGGCAAAAGCCAGAACTCGAAAATCATCATCATCGGGCAGGGAGACGAAGGCTTGCCGATCATTCTTGGCGGAGACCATTAAGCCCCCCTCTCAGGCATAGAGCTGAGCCAGGTAGTCAACCATGTCCTTGGCTGTCACCAGGCCAATAAGCGCCCCCTCTTCGACCACCGGCAACGCCTCGAATTTGTTGTCGACCAAAAGCTGGGCGGCTTTCCCAATCGGGGTATCCGGAGTAATGGTTACAGGATTTTTCGTCATAATGTCCTCCATCCTGAATTGCTCCTCAATTTCCTTCTTGCTAATGCTTTCCTTTGCGTCCAGCTGGGTCGCATACATTTTCATGATATCAAACTCACTGACAATACCCACAAGGGTATCATTGTGAACAATGGGCAGATGTTCCACCCCGAAATTCAGGAAAAGCTCCTGTGCTCTCGACAGTCTGGTATCCAGGTCGGCCACTACCAGATTTTTCGTCATGATATCAAATACGGGGATTTTTTTGGAAAGAGGCATATGCGGCTTTTTTTAAGGTTTATGAACCAAAATTAATAGAAAAAGAAATTGTATTTCCAATTAATATTAAAATTCGAGACCGATAGCCAGAACCATGCGATGAAGGCGGTAATAACGGGTTTCAATGTTGCCCCAGGGACGGTAATCATAAAACTCTTTTACCCGCTGATGGGCATAGCCCAGTTCCAAAATCCAGCGTCTCTCGCGCTCCGTATAAAACTTTAATCCGATGCCGGCACTCAGGTTGATGCCGCCCTCTTCACGGAAGCGATCATCTGCGCGCACATTTCCGGAAAAATAATATCCTGCCGATCCGTAGTAGTAAGGTGCTGTGCTTCGCTTGAGCGGCTCCCCCTCAAATCGTCCTTCGACACCGTAGAGCGGTGAATTGCCGGAAGATGGAAAAAGAACTCCCAGGGCTATGCCCGGCTGTACAAAACGATTGATTTTATAAGCAAATTGAAGAGATATTGTGCTGAGTGTCGAAGTGGAAAGGTTGCTCCTGAAACCGGTCCCTGGCATCAGGCAGAATTTCAGTTTGACATATGCCCCCGACTGGTCAATTATTACCGGAGTCCTGTTTTTTGTATCCAGCACTTTTGATTTGCTTCCTATTGTAATCAAAGTCACCTGTTTTTTGGGAAGAACCAGAATGCTGCCCCCGCTTATTTGCAGGTGATAACTGCTGTCATCTTGGGCAAGCAGTTCCCCCACCCATTGCGTACCGTTTTTCATTTCGATTCTGCTAAACGTGTTTTGCTGGGCCCTTGCAAAAGAGGCGCTGAAGAAAAGACAAAGAATGAGGGCAATTTTTTTCATAAAAGCAACGGATTATAATGATTTGGCGTAATTGTAGGAAACGAAGCTTAAAAAAACACTCCTGAAAAACAACGCTATGATGAAAACACTCAAAATCTTTTCCGCACTGCTTCTCATTGGATTCCTTTTAAGCTCCTGTGTACAAAATCAATGTACTTCGGTACGCACTTACGTGAAGTACACACCCATCTATAAAGGATACGAAGAAGTGAAAAACTCCGTTGCTTCGGAAGAGCCAAGAACCATTAATAATCCGGGCAAGATCTATTTTAAAGACGATTACATATTGGTCAACGAGATCAACGAAGGCATCCACGTCATTGATGTTTCCAATCCCTCGGCTCCGGTCAATGTATCATTCATCAACATTCCGGGCAATCTGGACCTCTCGATAATGGGGCATGTGCTATATGCCGATTGTTTTGTGGATTTGATATCAATTGACATTTCGGACCCGCAGCACATTCAGGTACTCGACTGGGATGAAGACGTATTCCCCAACCGTGTTTGGTTCAATGGCATCCGGGGCAACCCCGACAGCGGGATACTGATAGGCTGGAAAGAAGAGCTGGTCACCGACACCATACCCTGCGATGACTTTAACGACATCCTGTACTGGCAGGAAGGACGTGTAGTCTATCTCGACAACGCATCCATGGGTGGAGTGAAGTCAGGAAGTGCTGCCGGAGGCGGCATTTCATCTCCCGGTGCAGGTACCGGAGGATCTCTGGCCCGTTTTACAATCAGCAATAGTCACCTCTATGCCATTGATCAGCTGGATCTCCACGTATTTGACCTTTCGAACAACGAAGATCCCCGCTTAAAAAATGATATCAGCATTGCTTTCAATATTGAGACCATCTTCCCTTACAAAGACTACCTTTTCATCGGTGGACGCAGCGGAGTATATATTTATGATGCTTCCGATCCCGAGCTTCCCGTCTATCTGTCGGAATTTACCCATGCCAACAATTGCGATCCGGTGGTAGTGCAGGATGATGTTGCTTATGTTACCCTGCGCGATGGCACCCCCTGCCAGGGCAGCAGCAACCAGCTTGATGTGCTCGATGTCAGTGACATCAGCAATCCGACTTTGATAAAAAGCTACCCGATGAGCAATCCACACGGCCTGGGTTTGGATGGCAACACCCTCTTTATTTGTGATGGCGATGCCGGGCTGAAGGTTTTTGACAAGAGCGATCTGCAAAACATTGATCAGCACCTGCTAAGCACAGTTAAAAACGGAGAAAAATACCTTGATATCATTCCCATTGGCAGCAGCCGATTTGCCATCGTCATGACCGATGCGGGGGTATGCCTCTACGATTATCAGAACCCTTCACAATTGATCAACCTGAGCTGCCTGCCAATCATCCTGAATTAAAGGCAGGGCTTAAAGTACTTTTTGCGTTTGAATGAAAGAACCCCGGGACATGCTGCCTCCGGGGTTCTTTACTATTAATATCCTCTTTTGCAGAGCTATTTCTTTTTGCTTTTTTCTATGGCCGTTCGCCCAAGTTTTATAAACTCCGCTGCCGAGCGACTGCCGATGGCCCGATGAATAATATTGCCTTCCGCATCGAGGAAAAGATAGGTCGGATAGTTGCGTACCGCATATTTCTTTGCGAATGCTCTTCCTTCCCCTTTTTCCATATCGAATTTGTAATTCACAAAGTGCTCGTTGTAGAAGTCGCCTACTTCTTTTTTTGTAAATACATTCGCCTCCATCCACCTGCAGGGGCCGCACCACACGGCATATGCATCCACAAAGATGATCTTGTTTTCGTCAGCTGCTTTGGCTTTGATATCTGCAAAACTGCCTTTGCTGAATTCGATCTGGGCCTGAGCTGCCGTGATAGCAAAGAGGGCAAAGGCAAAGGAAATCATATACTTTTTCATTTTTATCATTTTTTTGTTCGGCTCTGTATCGCAAAATGCCTGCCAAATTTATAGCTCCTTGGGCAAGGTGTACTTTCTTCCCTTGTTTATTTCTTTCAGGTAGTCCATAAGCGGTTCGAAATACTGCAACATGGGCCTGGCCGACAATCCGCTTCCCAGGGTTTCCTGCATCAGCTGCTCCCAGTCTTTCGTGGCACCGGGATGCATGAGGCTTTTCAGAAAATCGCCCGTGGCCCTACTTCCATGGTAATTGCTTGCATGGGGGTT
>WFPF01000028.1 GCA_015487695.1 Chitinophagales bacterium | reverse complement strand
TTACCCCGATTTGCAGGAGATCAAAAAATGGCCGCTCTTTCGGAGAGGACGCTACCGCGGTGGGCTCATTGTTATTCATAAAAACAAGCGGGTTCTGCCATTCGGATTGCTCGCCAACCGCACCATCGGCTACGTACGCAATACAGCCGGTGCTTCATCGGTAGGGCTCGAAGCCGCTTTCAATGAATATTTGGAGGGGCGCGAGGGCAGGCAGCTCATGCGCAAGGTGGCCGGTGGGTCGTGGGTACCCATCAGCACGGAAAACGAAATTGAACCGCAAAACGGGCGGGATATCATCACCGGCATTGATGTCAATATGCAGGACATTGCCGAGGATGCGCTCCACCGTGCACTGATTACACATGATGCCGATCACGGTTGCGTCATTCTTATGGAAGTGGCAACAGGTGAGATCAAAGCCATTGCCAATCTGGGCCGCAGAGGCGAGGGGATTTACTGGGAAGATTATAATTATGCCATCGGAGAGGCCAAGGAACCGGGTTCTACTTTTAAGCTGGCCACCGTCATGGCCCTCATGGAAGACGGCTATATCGACCTGGATGACAGCGTGGATATCGGCTACGGAACCACCGTATTCTTCGACCGCGTGATGCGGGACGCAGAACCTCATAAACAGGGAAAAGTCAGTGTGCGCTACGCGTTTGAGGTTTCTTCCAATGTTGGAATATCCAAATTGGCCCAATTGTATTACGGAGATCAGCCCGGGAAATACATCAGCCGGCTAAAGCAATTTCACCTCGATCAAAAAACCGGCATTGAACTGGCGGGCGAAGCCCATCCTTTTATCAGACAACCGGATGACAAGGGTTTCAGCCTGGTTTCCGTTCCCTGGATGTCGGTGGGCTACGAAGTGATGATTTCTCCGCTTCAGATGCTGACCTTTTACAATGCCGTGGCCAACAACGGAAAGATGATGAAGCCTTATCTCGTGAAAGGCATTGCCGAATATGGCAAGACGCTGAAGTCTTTCAGGCCAACAGTCATAGATCGATCGATTGCCGGCAAAAAAACAATACGCAAAGCCCGCGAACTTCTTGAAGGCGTAGTCGAGCACGGCACTGCCAGGCGGGTAAAGTCGCGCTATTTCAAAATTGCCGGGAAAACGGGCACGGCCCAGATAGCACAGGGCCGCAGCGGATATTCTAAGGTGTATCAGGCCAGTTTCGTAGGCTATTTCCCGGCCGACAACCCCCGCTATTCCTGCATTGTGGTTATCAACGGGCCTTCAAAAGGGGTTTACTACGGAGGCAGTGTGGCCGGCCCGGTGTTTAAGGAACTGGCCGAAAAAGTGCACGCCCTCACCCTGGAAAAGGAAGAGGAAACAAGGGAAAACGAAACCTGGATGAATGCTCCGACTTATTCTCCCAAGGGGTTTCAGGAAGATTTTATTACGGTCTATGACCAGATCAATATGTATTACGAACCCGTTAATGAAGAAGTCTGGGTGGATGCCACACTGAAAAAAGACAGCATTCTTTTCCGGAGTGAAGAGGTGCGTGCGGGTGTTGTTCCCGATGTGCGGGGCATGGGCCTTCGCGATGCACTCTACCTGCTGGAAAACAGGGGGTTGCAGGTAGACTTCGAAGGACAGGGAAAAGTGGTCTGGCAATCGGTCCGGGCAGGTACACCACTTGTGGCCGGGGGTTATTCTTCCATCAAACTGAAACTAAACTGATGGCATTGCTGCAGGACATATTATACAATGTGCCTTTGCTTGAGGTCTGCGGAAGTACCGACAGGGAGATTACATCCCTTTCGCTTGATTCGAGGACGGTAAAAGAGGGGGGGCTTTTCGCAGCCATTCGCGGCACACAGAGCGATGGTCATCTTTATATTGAAGAAGCAATCGGGCGGGGTGCCGCAGCGGTAATTTGCGAGCAATTGCCCGCGCAACGCCATGAGGAGGTCACATACCTCCGGGTCAGAGACAGTGCCGCGTCTCTGGGAATCGTTGCCGGTAACTTCTATGGCAATCCCAGTGAGCACCTGAGTCTCATAGCGGTCACCGGAACGAACGGAAAAACCACGGTAGCCACTCTGCTCTACCAGCTTTTCGAGCAGCTCGGATACAAGTGCGGATTGCTGGGCACGGTAGAGAACCGCGTGCACCGACATGTGCTGGCGTCCCGGCTTACCACTCCCGATGTGATCGAACTGAACAGCCTTCTGGCACGAATGGTAGAGGCGGGGTGCAGCTATGCTTTTATGGAAGCCAGCAGCATCGCCATCGAGCAGAAACGTATGGCGGGTTTGCATCTGAAAGGAGCCCTGTTTACCAATATCACCCACGACCACCTCGAC
>WFPF01000027.1 GCA_015487695.1 Chitinophagales bacterium | reverse complement strand
TAGCTTGGGCAGCGTGCCCGGATGTCCGAGGGTAATGGGGCTCACCATGCTGTTGGGCGACTCTCCGTAACTGTTCGGGTCAGGGGCAAATGCCTTGCTCTTTGTCAGCAACTGCGCGTGTACCTCAAGCCCGATGACCGTTTCGTATTTATCGTAAATGCTCATTTAAATAAATATATTATCACAAGACATTATTTATAATAATATCCTTGACTTAGTTTTATTACATCTTCGCGTACTTTTTGAATTGCATTTTGTAATTCGTTAGGCTTATTTCCCCCAGCAGATGCAAAGGAAGCCTGACCACCACCACCTCCACCAATTATTTTTGAAATAAATTGAATAATCGAATGAGCGCTGATGTCATATTCTCTAACCAGATTTTCATCTATTACGATATTTAAGAGTGCTTTACTATTGCTTTCCGTTCCAAGAACTGCAAATAAACGGGGAATTTCTCTTTTCAACTGAAAAGAAAGCTTTTTTAACTGATTGGCATCGCCAACATCTATGACTGCTCCGAGGAATCGAATGTCACCCATTTCCTCAATTCGATTGAGAAGTTCGGCCTTCTCGGCTTGTGCCAGCTTCGATGAAGCCGCTTCCAGTTTTTTCTTCAGCTCCCGGTTCTCTTCGTTGAGCTGTTTCACCGCTTTCACCACATTTTTGGGGTGTTTGAGTTCTGCCGAAATCTCATGGAGCGCTTTCAGCTTTCCGCTGACATACTCGTAGGCTCCGGCAGCCGTGAGCGCTTCGATGCGCCTCACCCCGGCCGCCACGGCCGACTCATGGCTTATTTTAAAGAGTCCGATCTGCCCGGTCGATTCCACATGAATGCCTCCGCAGAGTTCCACCGAAAAATCCTCCCCGAAAGTGATCATGCGCACTTCATCCCCGTACTTTTCGCCAAAGAGTGCCATGGCACCCCGTTTCCGGGCTTCGTCAAAAGGAACGCCCCGCTCTTCTTTCCGCGGGATATTTGCCCATATCTTTTCATTGACAAGGCGCTCTATCTCCTGCAATTGCTCCGGGCTCAGCTTCTCATAATGCGAAAAATCGAAGCGCAGATAGTCGGGCCCTACGAATGAGCCTTTTTGAGTGACATGCGGCCCCAGGACTTTTCTCAATGCCGCATGCAGGAGGTGTGTGGCGCTGTGATTGGCTGCGATGCGCCTCCTTCTTTCGGCATCGACCCGGGCCTTCACTTTGGCCGGCAGCCCGGCCGGAGAACGATCGAGGTAGTGCACGATGAGCTCGTTTTCCTTCTTTGTGTCGATGACCGGGATGCTTGTACCGTTGTATTCCAGCACACCGGTATCCCCTATTTGCCCCCCGCTTTCGGCATAGAAGGGTGTCTTGTCGAGCACGAGCTGAAAGAGCTCCTTGTTTTTCTGCTTCACTTTGCGGTAGCGCAGGGGCCGCGCTTCGTTTTCGATCTGCTCATAACCGGTAAACGCTACCCCGGCCCCGGGCTGAATTTCAATCCAATCACCTGTTTCAAGGTTTCCTGCGGCCCTCGAACGGCTTTTCTGCCGAGCCATGGCTTTTTCAAATCCCGCTTCATCCGTCTCGTAGCCCCACTCACGGGCAATGAGCCGCGTCAGGTCGGCCGGAAAGCCGTAGGTGTCATAGAGTTCAAAAACCACTTCACCGGGGATGAGCTTATCAGTGGCATGCTCCTTCCTGATCTGCTCCAGCCTGCGAAGCCCGTTTTCGAGGGTGCGTAGAAAAGACTGCTCTTCCTCGCGAATGACTTTCTGAATAAATTCACGCTGGGCGCTGATTTCTGGATAAACGCCATCAAAGACCTTCTCAAGCACCGGAATGAGCGCATACAAAAAGGGCTCCTTGAAACCCAGATAGCTGTAGCCGTAGCGAACGGCCCTTCGCAGGATTCTTCTGATCACATAGCCGGCTCCGGTGTTGGACGGCAACTGCCCATCGGCAATGGTAAAGGCAATGGCCCGGATGTGGTCGGCAATGACGCGAAAGGCCACATCCCGCTGTTCTTCGCTGCCATAGCGAATGCCGCTCATGCGCTCGATGCTGCCGATGATCGGCATAAAAACATCGGTATCGTAGTTTGACTCCTTGTGCTGCAATACCATGCAGAGGCGCTCGAAGCCCATGCCCGTATCGATGCCGTGTGATTTCAGGGTTTCGAGACTGCCGTCTGCCTTGCGGTTAAACTGGATGAAGACCAGGTTCCAGAGTTCAATGACTCGCTCATGATCGCGGTTGACCAGTCCGGCACCGTCTTCTACGGCCCGTTCCTCATCGCTTCGCAGGTCGATATGAATCTCGGACGAGGGCCCGCAGGGGCCCGTTTCGCCCATTTCCCAGAAATTGTCTTTTTTATTGCCGTAGAGAATGCGTTCGGCCGGCAGGTGCTTTTGCCAGGCCCGGTAAGCCTCCTCGTCAGCGCTTACTCCCAGTTGTTCATCCCCTTCAAATACCGTGGCATAGAGGCGCGCTTTATCGATTTTATACACATCCGTCAGCAGCTCCCAGGCCCAGTCGATGGCTTCCTTTTTGAAGTAATCTCCGAAAGACCAGTTTCCCAGCATCTCAAACATGGTGTGATGGTAGGTATCGTGGCCCACTTCCTCCAGATCATTGTGCTTGCCCGAAACCCTGAGGCACTTCTGTACGTCAGCCACACGGGGTGCTGCCGCTGCTTTCACGCCCAGAAAGACATCCTTAAACTGGTTCATTCCGGCATTGGTGAACATCAGCGTGGGGTCGTCTTTGATTACAATGGGAGCAGAGGGGACAATCAGGTGATCTTTTTCCTCGAAATAGCGTATAAATGCTTGCCTAATATCTTGTGCAGTCATATATTATGTGTGTATAATGCCCTTTTTTTATAAAAATTTCTTTTTAGGTTTGAGAACTATTTTGGGTCAAATTCATTAGAGATAACCTTGTATCTGCAAAAATAGCCAAATTATACCGCCACGATGAAAAAGATGCGCTACTTCTATAATCCCAAGACACTCAACTACGAGAAAGTGGAGGTGACATGGGTGAATAAAGCCTGGCAGGCCATCGGGTGGCTCTCTACGGCCGTCATTTTCGCAGCCATCATTGTGGTCATCTATTCCACCTATTTCGAATCGCCCCGCGAACGCCAGCTTTCAAGAGAACTGGAGAAAATGGAGCTGGAATACGAGCTCATGAGCCAGGAACTGGACCACATGAATTCCGTTTTGGCAGAGCTTCAGGAAAGAGACGACAACATCTACCGGGTGATCTTTGAAGCCGACCCCATTCCGGGCACGCAGCGCGAAGCGGGTTTCGGAGGGGTCAACTACTTCAAACGCTTCGAGGGATACAAAAACAGCGAGCTGATGAGCGAAGTCGAAAAAAAGATTCGCCAGATGAAAGGAAAGCTGGTGGTGCAGTCGAAGTCGTATGACGAGCTGGCCAACATCATCAAAAAGAAAGAGGATATGCTGGCAGCCATTCCGGCCATACAGCCCGTATCCAACAAAGACCTGAAACGCCTGGCCTCGGGTTACGGATACCGCACCCACCCGATCTACAAGAGCATTAAGTTTCACAAGGGACTGGATTTTACGGCCAACCGGGGAACGGAAGTCTATGCCACGGGTGACGGAGTGGTGGTCAGGGCCGACAAGCGCAGAAGCGGCTACGGAAGGCAGATTGTCATCGATCACGGCTACGGCTACAAAACCCGCTACGCCCACCTCGATAAATTTGTGGTAAAAACCGGCCAAAAGGTAAAACGGGGAGAACTCATCGGCTACGTGGGCAATACGGGGCTGTCAACCGCTCCGCACCTGCACTACGAAGTGCTGAAAAACAACCGTGCCGTGAATCCCGTGAATTTCTTCTTCAACGACCTGACGCCTCAGGAATATGAAGCCCTCATCGAAATAGCCAATACCACCAATCAATCCTTCGATTAATTGCGATTGATTGGAAAGTAAGGAAATACAAAGCTGCCTTTCGGGGCGGCTTTTTTTCTGCTCGCTGTGCACAGGCGCAGTAAAAAATGCAAGGCAGAGCAGCCGAAAATTATTTATATTCACGCTATGCCTTACAAGGAAAAGGAAATCGTAAAACAATATTATTCCATCAGCGAGGTGGCCCGCATGTTCAATGTTTCCAACTCGCTTATCCGCTATTGGGAAAAAGAGTTTGACATTCTTCAGCCGCGCAAAAACCGCAAAGGAGATCGCTTTTTCACGATCAAAGACATCGAAAACCTGAAAGTAATCTATACGCTTGTGAAAGAGCGGGGCTATACGCTGAAAGGGGCACGGAAAAAGCTCAAAGAGAACAAGGAAGATACCATCCGAAACATCGAAATGAGTGAATCCCTGAAGAAAGTGCGGCAATTCCTGCTTGAGCTGAAAGCGCAACTCGACAAAAAAGACGCCTGAGCCTGCGGTCAGGAGCCCCCTTCTACCTTCGATTTATAAGTGCTGAGAAATGCCGCGACCTTTTTGTTGAGGATCTCTTCATCGGTATCGTACTGCGGAGACAGAGAACCCGCACCGGGCAGTTCCTCCACATGAATGGTAGAGGTGGGAAATGCAAAGCGCACGCCCAGTTCTTCCGCCAGCTCGACAATAGCCATCAGGATCTCCTCCCTGGCCTTTAGCTCAGACGTCCAGTCGGGCACGTCAAAGAAGGTGTAGAAAAGAATGTTCAGCGAAGAGTCGCTCATGGCATTGAAGCGGACCTCCCAGGAGTCTTTCCGCGTGGCCGGGTGCTTGGCAATGATCTGATCGAGCCCCTCCACAAATTTTTTGATCAGGGCCGGAGGCGTATCATAGGTGATGCCGATGGTTGGGTTGAAGCGCCTGTATTTCCTCAGGCCGTAGTTGTCGATGACCATGTCGGCCAGTTTGCCGTTGGGCACATAAACAAGCGAATTGGCGAATGTACGCACGCGTGTGGAGCGAAAACCCACCTCTTCGACCATGCCGTCAACCCCGTTGAAGCTGATGCGGTCGCCAATCTGAAAAGGTTTGTCGAGAAAGATCATCACCGAGCCGAAGAAATTTTTCAGCGTATCCTGTGCTGCCAGGGCCAGGGCGATACCTCCAATGGAAATTCCGGCCAGCAGGGTGGTAATGTTGAAATTGAGATTTTGCAGAATGTAGAGCACCCCGATGAGCACCACGAGCAGTTTGAGGGCTTTGCTGACGAGCGGCACCAGCTGATCGTCCAGCTTGTTCTCCGTTTTCCCGGCCACCTGCATCAGATAATATGAAAGCAGATCGACCCCGCGATAAAGGGCCAGCGTAGCGAAGAAAGGCGTCAGCGCCCGGATAAACATCACGAGATAGCGGTTGATACCGATGGGCAACTGCAGCATGGGCAGGAAAGGAACGATCAGGAGGGTAATTAAGAGCCAGCTCAGGGGCCTGGCTATTTTTTGCAGGATGCGGGCCGAGCTTTGCAGGCTTGAGAAACGCAACTCCACCCGGTGAATGATCAGGCGGATGAGGCGGGTAAAGAGCCAGTGCAGCAGCAACACGGCCACGGCAAAGATCAGGAGGCCCAGATACTGCCAGAGGAAGAGGCCGAGGAACTTCTTCTGGCCGATGCCCGGCAGCAGGTTGACCAGCAAGTCGCTGCCAAAAGGATAAACCTGCCGGTGCAGTTCGGGGATGGCAGCCATCGTTTCGCTGCTGTAGACCCACTTGTCGCCCGTTTTTACGAGGTAAACCTGTGGCAGGAGCTCCGGAAAGAGCACATAGCGATGCTGCATGACGCTGCTGTCCATGTAATCCGGCTCGCGCGGAATCTCCTCCATCCTGACAAACAAGCCCTTCCCGTCATAAATCTGCTTCAGTTTGACGGCCAGGGTGCGGGCTTTCTCTTCATCGCCAAGCGGAAACACACGGGCCGCCAGCCCGGGCTCGTAGCTCTCGGGTTGCAGGTATTTGAGATGGGTATAAACCGCATCGTACGGAGAACGCAGACTGACTTCATCCGCTGCCTGGGCCCTGATGAGCAGCGGGAAGATGAGTAAAAAGAGAAATGAGAGTATTCTTCGCAACATGCCGTTTTTCTTTTCTTCAAAAATAGAGGAGTCTCTCACGGGAAGAAAGGCAAGTTGTACACAGCGGCAGGCCTCACTTCGAGGGATGACGGTAGCTCACAAAAACGTGCAGCCAGAGTGTTTTGGACAACTTGTAAAGAAAAGGTGTGAGCATGAGGTCTGCAATGACAAGGAGCAGAAAAGAGGCATTGAGCGAGAGCCCGAAAAGCAAATAGAAGAGGAGGAACATCAAGAGCGATACGAAAACCGAAAATCCGTAGGCGATATAGAGGGCGCCCCAATAGAAGCCCGGCTCGATGCGGTAATCCTGTCCGCAGTGCGGGCAGGCATCGTGGGTCTTTCCCATTTTCTTAAAATCAAAGTAGCCTGCTTCCTCAAAGAGAGGCCCCTCATGGCAGGCCGGGCATCTTTGATGGATGATTCCGTATAATTTCTTCCCTTTTTGCAGCATGGCGACAAAGGTAGAAAAGAAATTACCCTTAATTTTGATGTCGATGATACATGAAGACCGGGCCCGGGAATTTCTGCACAAACTTAAAAAGCCGCTTCGCTTCAAACTCTTTTTGATGGCGCGTCTGCCTTTGGCCCTGCTGGCCGGTCTTCGCCTCGAGGAAGCCACATTGGAGAAAGCCGTGGTATCCGTTCCATTCACTTATTTGAGCAAAAATCCCTTTCGTTCCACCTATTTTGCCGCCCTCTCGATGGCTGCCGAGATGAGCACGGGCATCCCCGGTTTCGTCTTTTGCAGGGCCGCTGACAAGCCCGTTTCCATGCTTCTGATTGACATGGAGGGGCATTTTGGCAAGAAGGCCACGGGAAGGACCTGTTTCAGCTCCGAAGATGCCGCGCTGGTGCGCGAGGCCGTGGCCCGGGCCAGCGAATCATCAGAGGCGCAGACCGTGCTGGTGACGAGCATCGGTAGGGACCGCGAAGGCACGGAAATATGCCGCTTTCAATTTAAGTGGTCATTCAAGGCAAAAGGGAAACCTTTGGAAGGAAACGGTGGTTGAGCAATAAAAATCGGAAGCCATGCAAGAGCAAGTGAGCGAAAAAGCAGCAGGTGAAGAGCGGGAAACGGGCCGGGGCGGCAAAAAAACCCTGATCGTAGGCGCTACGACCAACCCCGAAAGATATGCCTACCTGGCAGCCCATCGACTGACGGAACACGGGCACCCCATCGTGCCGCTGGGCATAAAAAAAGGCGAAGTGGCCGGACACCCCATCATCGACCTGCGCAAGAAACCGAAAATCGAAGGCATCGACACCATCACCCTCTACATCGGCCCGCGGCACCAGGCGGAATGGATGGATTATCTGATCTCGCTCAAACCCAGGCGCATCATCTTCAACCCCGGCACGGAGAATGAAGAATTTGAGAAAAAAGCCCGCGAAGCCGGCATCAAGACCGAAGAAGCCTGCACCCTCGTCCTGCTCAGTACGGGGCAGTTTTAGGCATGGAGTGATTGGAGCTTAGTGATTTGTCATTCTACTTTATCCTGACCGAGCATCGCGAATGTCAGGGTGAAGTCCAGACCGAATGAAATGAGCGCCAGGAAAGCCTGTCGTTCCGAATCTCGCTGTGCTCGTTCGGGATGTAGCAAAGGGTGAGACAAATCTTATTAACTAATCCACTCATCCACTTATAAACTTTTTCTCTCCTGTTATTGGGATCACCCGCTTCGTCTTCTTTTCAAAAGTCCTTTTCCCTTTCATTTTTTTTTACATCCTGACATTTATCGTCAGG
>WFPF01000026.1 GCA_015487695.1 Chitinophagales bacterium | reverse complement strand
TCAGTGAAGATGCCATTCAGTATGCCCGCTGCGTAGGCCTGCAGCTGCTGAGCTGGGATTATCCGCCAGAAAACGGCCTGAAAAAGCAAATAAGCTATTCGGGGCTCTACCCCGTGACCTGCCTGGCCTCGTTGCGAAAATCGGAGAAAAAGGAGCTGCTGCACCGCGATCTGGTTCTGTGTCGCCAGCTTTGCGAAAAACCCGAAATACTAAGAGAAATCGGAATCTCCGAAGCCCGAAGCCGGAACATTCTGGACGATGCCGAAGCCCTCTGCCTTGCAATGGAAGGATAGAAAAGCGCGGAAGGAGTCTCCCCTGTTGCCAGTCTCTTTCAGAATAGAATCTGCCATTCCGTCCTTACCACTTAACCCCTTTTCAGACAAATTTCCTCTCGCCCTTACTATTCAGCGATATGGAAGGATCATAATAATAGCGGGCTCCCGTCAGTGCATTGTGCAGTGTATTCCCCTTGCGATTAAAAAAGATGTACAGGTACCCGATGCCTAAAACCATTCCGAAGAAAAACTTGAGCAGGAATCTTTTATTGGCTTCTCCCCGGGTCAGCCGCTCTCCGTTTTCTTTCAATACCGCCAGCTTAAAGAACCGTTTCCCGGGAGTCGTACCGTATTTGCTCAGGAAATGCACGTCATAGGCCCACCAGATAAAAAGCGGAAAAACGAAGTTGATCCCCAGCAGAAAATGATAGTTATAAAAACCCGTAACAGCGGATACAAAAAACACAAGAGTCACCAATGGAATACTTGCAAGGTAAACAATGAGCAGATTCGCAATGAAGCTGCCGGCAGACCTAAGCAGGGTGTCCGCATCCTTCATATTAGCTATCCTTTTTCCCATTTCTGTATTCTATTTGCCACCTGGATCAGGAAGACAAGATGCACTTCAAATGACTGACCCGGAGGAAGCATATGCAATATAGGAAAACACATAAATTTCCTTGCCTTTCCCGGGCAAAAGATCTTGCATTAATATTTTCTCACGTATTGTATAAGAGCCAGTTTGAACTCCGGCAGCTATGAAGAATGGCCGCCAAAGAAGCGCGGCACTCTTACTTCAGCAATTTAGCATACTGGCCCGCTTTTTTCTTCCACTCTTCCGCTTTCTGCATATTCCCCTGCGACTGCCAGGCATTGGCTCCCAAAGTATAAAATGCATTCAGCCTGCGAGCCAGGCCAATGTATTCCTGCACCGAACGGGAGGGGCCCGAAAGCTTATTTGAGAGCTTTCGGAGTGCGTCTTCGTCTGCACCGCTTTGCCGGGCACGCTGATAAGCTGCCATCAGCCGCTGATATTCATTCAGCACCCCGCTGCGCCCGATTGCATTGAAACGGGCTTCGTATTCACCGATGCGTTTTCGGATGAAATCAAGTCCTTTCTGTACTTGTCCGCCCTGCAGGAGCGCCTGCGCCAGCAGGATTTCCTGCTCTTCGTCAATGGGTATCTTTCTGAGTTCCATCGAGCGTTCGAGATAACGGGCTGCATCCCGGTAGCGACCTGCTTGCAGGCAGGCCCGCCCCAGATAGTAGAGTACGACCGGGTCATCGGGGTCGGCCTCGAGGTACTTTTCAAATGCCGCAATGGCTCGCTCGTAATCCCCCGCCTGCAAGGCCTCATACCCTTCGCTGTCTTTCTTCGATGGGCGCCTGATCACCGCAGCCATGGCTTTGCCTTCGACATCCACGGTGTACACGGTGTTGTGGGGCGGCCATTCCTCTTTCAGAATTTCCGTATCAAGAAAGCGCGGGGTAAAGATGGCATAATCCCAGTCTGACCATCGCCTGTTCTTCTTGCGGTTGCTCCAGTTGGCGGCATTGTTGTAGCGCCCCCAGCGGTCGATGGCGGGGATGCCCCGCTCTTTCATCATATGCCTTACGATATACGACACATTGTGAATGATCAGGACTGTATCGCTTCTTTCCTTCAACTCCTCATCGACCAGCCAGTCTACGGCAGGTTTCAGCGCATTGAACCAGTAATCCGTTTCGTAATCACCAAAATTCTTCTCCACACCTCCCGATATTTCATTGAAGTAGGTGGCCTCCATGGGATGATATTTGATCATCCAGCGGAGCGGTAAAAACAAGAGCACGGCAAGGAGCAATGCTACAGCGCCCTTGCCTGCCCGTCCCGGCACTTTGCAGATGAGCGCTTTCCACGAAAGAGCGGAAAGCACAGCCAGGATAGGCACAACAAAAAGGAAGTGCCGCATACCGTCATAGAGTGGCGATGATTTGTAGATGGCATAAGCAAGGGGAAATATCACCGTAAAAAGAAGCATCAGCAGATGCCGCTTGTTATAAGACTTGTGCAAAAATGCAAATGGCAGAAGGATCAACCCCGCCATCAGTGCCAGAGGCAGTGTGAGGAGCATGAATTTGGGCTCGTAGTACCAGGGCACTTCGGTGCTCATGATGTATTTTCCTTCGAAAAGTACCCGCACGCCCACATTAAACTGCTCCATCAGTCCGAGGGCCTTCATCGGATTGTTGATGGGATCAAGGTGGGCATAGGGCCAGAAAAGGATGCCGAGGGCATAGCCCAGCAGGGAAACCCCGAGCACAATCTTCAGATAATGTTTGAAATCGCGGCTGAAGTGCTTGCGCAGCTCCGGGTTGGCAAAGACCTCCCAAAGACCGAGCAGCCCCGTAAAGCCGATGAGCATGAGGCCACCGATACGAATGCTGATCGCCAGCGCAATGCCGAGGGTCAGCCCGATAAGGGAAGAAATGCGGGGCCTGGGAAACTGGCGGATGGACTTCAGCAGGAAATAAATGGAAACGATATAGGCCGCGGCAAAGGGAATATCTTTTGGGTTGTTCATGGAATGCCCGAAGAAGCGGGGCGTCAGCACCAGCAAGAGGATGGCCAGGAAGCCCGCAGTATAGCCTCCGTACATTTTGGCCAGTTTGGCAGCAAAAAGCAAAGCCAGAAATCCGAAAAGGGCATTCAGAAAGTGCCGGGTACGGAAGGGATCGCCTTTCAGCCCAAGGGTATGGTGAACCGTAGATGCCAGCAGGTCAAATGAGCCTCCGTAAAAGTGCAGGTTTTGGGGCGCATTGGCACCCAGGTCGGGACAACAGTTCTGAGCCGTGTCGTTGCTGCCGCCACTGGCAAAATAATCGTAGAGATGCTCGCCATAGACGTACTGCACATCTTCGTCTCCCGTGATGCCGTAGTCCTTTGAAATGTAAGGCATATAAAAAAGCAGAAATGCGAGGGAAAGGAAATAAAGCAGCCGGAAGACCGATGCCCGGTCTCCTCCTCCGCTGATATTATCATTCTTCCCGAATATGGAGCGAACAGGGTCGGAGATAAAGAATTGCCATTTGAGAAGAAGGGTCACCATGAGCACCTGCATCAGCATCTTCAACGCATCTCTTACAACACTCACTTTGCTTCCGGGCTCCTGAAACCATTGTATGGGCATTTCCCGTTCCGGAATTCCTTCGAGGCGGGCCCGGTAAAGCAATTCGACATCGTGGGCCCAGCCATGCACTTTCATACGCGAAAAAAGCCTTTTAGCGACAGCAGCCGGGTAGAGTTTGAATCCGCATTGCGTATCCTTTACATCCAGCGGAGTGAGAATCCGTACGATGCGGTTGAAGATATTGCCGGCCAGGCGCCTCGACTGGTCGCCCTCGGTGGAGGAGTCTTTCAGCTCGCGCGATGCGATCCATATTTCGTTTTCGGGCAGGCGGCCCCCGTTCATCTCCATCCAGCGGAGCAACTGTCCGGGTTTCATGCTCATGTCGGCATCAAGGGTGAGAATATAATCGCCCGTAGCCTCCATCACTCCGGTCTTCAGGGCAAAGCCTTTGCCCCTGTTGGGCCGGTAAGTGATCAGCCGGGCCCGGCCCGCTGCCTCCAGTTCCCTGAATACAGGGTGCTGGCGTATGGCTTCTTCAGTGCCGTCCGTGCTTCCGTCATCCACGATAAGCACTTCAAGTTCGCCCTTCCATTTTTTTTCAAATCCGGCCAAGGGGACAAAGAGTTTTTCAAGCCTTTCGGCTTCGTTGTAGCACGGAATGACAAGGGAAAGTTTGGGAAAGGACGTCCCTCCCTTTTGACTTTGATTGCTCTGCTTCATAAAGTTGACGGCTTGAAGCACCAAAGATAAAATATTGTCCCGATCATTCCGGGTTTATCCTTTTCCCTTAAGAGATCACAAGGCACCTCTTTGCCCCAGTTCAATAAGTTTAAGGTTCTCCATCTTTCCTTTCTTTATTTCCAGGGTGATCATGGTGCGGACTTTATGGAAGCCCGCTTTTCCGGCTGCTCCCGGGTTGATATGCAGAAGTCCTCTTTGCGTATCCCGCATCACCCGTACAATATGAGAATGGCCGCAGATATAAAGATCGGGCTTCTCGCGTTCCAGCACTTTTCTCACCTCCGGTGAATATCGTGGCGGATAGCCGCCAATGTGAATCATGTACACTTTGATGCCTTCGAAAGTAAAGAGCTGCTCTTTGGGGTGAATAAGCCGCAGGGTCCGGCCGTCAATATTGCCCCAGACACCCCGCAACGGAGCCAGGGCTGCCAGGCGATCCGAGAGCCCGGGCGTGCCGAAATCACCGGCATGCCATATCTCATCAACCCCCTGCAGGTGGCGAATCATGGCCTCGTCAAGATGGCCGTGGGTATCGGAAAGGATGGCAACTTTAGGCATCATTATTTTTCTTTTTCTGATAAAAAGTGGAAAACGACATTCCCGATGAAAGCGCTTCGAGATAAATATCAATATCCACATAATCCAGGACATGACGCTCCGGGCCATGCTCCTTTAACAACACATTCACTTCGGAAAGGCATGCCGATGCCAAAGCACTGCACTCCTTTGCTTTAGCGGCACGCAGCAAGAAACGGGTAAACAGGGTTTCCAAGCGGTACGAATTCTTCATCTTTCTGAGTTTGCGCCTGTGGTTTTCGAGCAGTACAGAAGCTACCTCGTAATTTCTCAATTCGAAATGGATAAGCCCCTGCAGCAAAAGCGCAAAACGATGAATCTCTTTCGGAATTTTATTGTGCGGATATTGCAGCAAGCGGAGATTCCATTGCAGCGCATCATCCGGTCGGCCGGCCAGCAGGGCGGCATAGGCAGCCGAGTAATGAAAATACGCGCGGTACCATTGCGAAAATTCATACTGCTTCAACGCCCGGTACAGGGAGTCGAGCAAGCGGTCCAGGTTCTTAAATTCGGCACTTTCCATCATCAGGTAGAAATCAAGGGCCAGAATGTGCTGCCACCAGAATATCGATTCCTGATATGTTAGTCCTTTTCTTTTTTCCGGAAGTTGTCTCAGTTTTTCGAGGTATTCCTTTGTCCTGCCAAAATCGCCCTCATTGCAAAGTGCAACACAAATATTGTTAAAAGCCGAAACCAGATTGTACCAGCGCTCATTGTCAATGGCCGGCAGCTGCATCAATGCATCAATGGCCATTTTCTGTTCGGAAATACTTCCCTCCGCTACTCCGCTGAGACCAAAGAGAAAACCGCGCGTATTGTGCACCACGAAGCGGGCCGAGTTGCTTTCAAAATCACTGCCATGACTCTGCAAAAAGCGCTGATAAGTTTCGCTTTCTTCATCGAGATGCCCCTCGCGGTAGAATTGCATGAAAAGCAGGGAGGAATCAATTTGAAGTTCACTCAGATGGAGAAAAGCACCTGTCTTTTTTTGAAGTTCTTCTTTCATCGTCAGAAGCTCTTCTCTCTTACTTTCTGAATAATTTCTTTGTGCCATCAGCAACCTTTTGAGGCGCAATGCCTCTGCTTCAAACAAATAAAACTCATGGGAACTTGCCTTCGTCAGAAGCTTTTCCACTTGCTTTTCTGCCTCACGAAAGAGCCCCTTCGATATCAGCACCTCTATGCGTTCCCGCATGCGCATGAGCTGCAGGAAGATGTTCCCGCTGAGAGAAAAATCCGCCAGAATATCCAGCAGACGTCTGTAAAGTTTGCTTTTTAGTACGGACAGGTCACGTTCGGGAAGTCCCAGCTCTTCTGAGATTTTGCCGGCCGGAATTCCTTTCTTCAAAAGTCGGTAACACCTGAGGTAACGGGAATCCCGACCGCTGTGCTTCAGCGTTATGCTGATATAACGCTGTTCTTCTTTGCTGAGCCTCGAAAGCAGTGCGCTTAGTGTTTCTGCCATTCTGAATGGTAATTTCCAATCAGGTTAAAGTTATTTAATTACTGACTTTATATTCTCCTGCTCTTTTCTTTGAATGGTAATAATATGATTTTTTTTACTGCTAAAGCACACATCTATTATTTAATTTAAATGTGTTATCAAAAAAGGCTCAATCATGAAAGCATTGCGTTACGTTCTTTTACTGTCATTGGGGATCATTTATTTCACACAGCTAAGCGGACAAACGGACGATATTCAGTTGCAACGCACATCAAGCGGGCAGGTAGGCCTGAGTTCGACCGACCTTGTATATCAGTTAAGTACCGCTCCTATTACTTATGGTGAAATCATGAAGCAACAAAATACCCCTGACGGGCGAGTGGCGCAATTGCTCAACTCCATTCCCGATGGACAGGGAGGAACTAATCCGGCTGTGGCCATCTACAATCCGGCCACGCAATCCCTCGACTGGGTGCTCCAGATCGACATTTCTTTAATCACCGACCTCCAGGTAGTGGAAGACGGCAACGGGGGATTCAGTATCTGGATATGCAGTATGTGGGGCGACCTCGTCAAAATAAGTTCTGACGGAAATGTGCTTGAATCATACCAACTCAGCGACCTGGGAGGAAACCGAAACGGTTCTGCTTCCTCTGCGGGGGGATACAACTATGCTATTATGAATATGGCCTGGAGCATGGTCAACGCCAATATGCTTTACCTTGCGGTCAGGACATTCAGCGTCAACGATGACGGATACGGCCTCATGTTATTGGCAGTAAACATTACCACAGGGCTCATCATTCAGCACGCTTTAGCATTTACACTTGCAGGCTCAGGATATGTATCAAATTATCCCGGCTATGAGATAAGAGGCCTGGTGATCGGAAACAATGGCAATCTTTGGCTTATTGCTTATGACAATGGATCTCATCGCATGGCGTTTCTGAATTTTTCACCGGCATTACTGCTCCTTGCCGGCTATAGTTCACCCTATTTTTATCTTGACTTTTTTGCCTATAGCATTGTAAACGGATATCTGCTGATGGCCGGATCTTCTCTCGTTACCGGTTGCGACAATTGTGCTACCCTTGCTTATATGGACTTTGTCAACAATCCGGGAATAGTCCTGCTATACTCTTTTTTAGATCCCGGGCTTGCGTCTTATATCTACCGCGAATTTACGGGTATACAGCCGGATTGCCCGGAGACATCAAAAAGCACGGGCAGCGGATGTCCGCTCATCCTTTCGGGCCACGAATACAATATGTATGCGGGAGTCATCTACGATCCGTTCCTGATTACCATTCCTGATTTCACAAATATCAGTACGGGCGAAAGAAAGCTGGTCAAGAACGATACAGGACTTGCAAACGGTGTGACCAAGACAAAAAGTGGTGTTGTTATGACCTATGGCAGCAGCGGTCGTTATTTTATAGACGAGGCTCCATGGTTAAACCTTTCCCTCCCCGGTGAAAGCAACAACTGCCAAAGCACGGAAACCGTCAGCACGGTTTCTCAAAGCTGGACACTGGATAATGTCAATATAGAGGAAGACACCGGAACCCACCCTGCATTTAACATCAATACTCTTATCGATCAGCTCATCAATATGTACTTTTCAACCTCCTGCTCGCGCAACTGCGATCTGACAGCTGATTTTTTAATTTTCGGTGGCTCCTGTGCAGGCAGCACCCTCGACTTTATCAGTACGTCCTACGGCAACCCCGGACCCGAATACTATGCATGGAAATTCAGTGACGGAGTAACGCTACAAGGATTTAATAAAAGTGCCGTCTCCCGAACTTTTTCTGATACCGGTCAGTATATTGTCACGCTGATCGTTAGTGATGATTTTGCCTGTGTCGACAGCATCAGCGATACCTTTTACATGTGTCCCAACCCCATTGCCGGAATATCAGCCGGAGACCCTGATCCCTGCATCAAGTTTGGCGAGAAAGATACGGTCGTGTTTACAGACGTATCGGGAAGCAATGGTTGCGGGCAAATCGTTTCGCGGCTATGGACCTTAAACGGAGATACCGTAGGCACAGGGAACAGCTATACCGGAGTGTTCACGAGCTATGATACGGCCAGAATCACCCTCATAGTAGAAACAGACTTCGGGTGCATAGATTCTACATCAATACTTTTAGAGTACGGGGAAGGGCCCGAGATAAAACAAATATTAAAGATAGTAATGGACAGCACTCCGTGCGAGGATATCACTGTCGGCTTTGCTGCCAATGTGATGGCGGGAAGTGCCCCTATCGTATCATACCAATGGGAATTTATAAGTTTTTTCGGTAATCAAAAGATAAAGGAAAACGGGAACCCGGTAGAAGTGACATTTACAGAGTCGGGAATCTGGGACTTCATCTTAGTGGTCACAGACTCGAACGGATGCAAAGACACCCTGAAGGGAGAATATGATGCAGAAATTGGACTCGGCCCTCTGGCCCTTTTCAACAGCAATGCGCCCCAATGCTTCGATAAGCTGGCAGGCTTTACTGCCGTTAACTTCTTCGATAATAGCGTGGCAGGAAGCACAGCTATTGTCAAATGGAAATGGGACTTTGGTGATGGCAGTCCGCTTTCCCATGTGCAAAACCCAACACACAATTTCACGGCAGCGGGCATGTATAATGTAAAACTGGTAGTGACCGACAGCAGTGGCTGCAAAGACAGCATCACAAATAAAATTCAGATTTACAATGGACCAAGTGCCGGAATTGATGCACCCCCCTACTGGTGTCTCGGTTTGCCGCTCCATTTTAAAGACAAATCCATTCCCGGAGATGCTGCTATCAAAACCTGGAGTTGGACCTTTGGTGACGGAAGCGTTTCAAACAAACAAAACCCTGTACATACCTATACAAATATAGGTGCAGGATTAAATATCACCCTGCAGGTAACGGATGCCAATGGCTGCAGCGATCAAGCCAATGATTTGCTGGATATTATCACGGTACTGGCATCCATGACCGGAGACAGCAAAGGATGTGAAGGCGAAACACTTCACTTTCAAGCCTCCGCCCAACCGGCCGGCAATAATTACAGCTGGAAATGGGACTTTGGTGATGGTGGAATTGCCACTACACAAAACAGCGCCCATGCTTTTCAAAAGAAAGGAAACTACAAGGTGCAGGTTACTGCTAC
This sequence comes from Chitinophagales bacterium, assembly GCA_015487695.1. Taxonomy (GTDB): domain Bacteria; phylum Bacteroidota; class Bacteroidia; order Chitinophagales; family S012-47; genus S012-47. The sequence goes on along the minus strand of WFPF01000026.1, from coordinate 34,882 downwards.
TGAACCGGGCGGAATATGTGCAGACACGGCCACTCAAAACGTGACCATCTATGGCAATCCCGATGCTTATTACGCTGCCGACACCTTCTGTGCCCTGCTCGATTCGGTGCTTTTCAGCGATTCTTCCTATGCGGACCCCGGCAACCCTATCAATGCATGGATCTGGTACTTTGCTGACGACACCCTCCAGGGAAAAGATGTCTATTACTCACCCAATGACAGTGCAGAACATCAGTGGATCACATTGAGTGTGAATACCGTTCATAACTGCCATGATTCCTACAGCGACTCCGTTGAATTTGTAGTGGACTCCCTCATAGATGCCGGATTTTCTGCCCTGATCAATAAGATGCAGGTCACTTTTACCGATACCAGCCGAAATGCCATCCGCCACGACTGGGGCTTTGGTGATGGCAGTTCAGCAGAGGATAGCGCTCGAAGCATAGACCATCAGTATACGGCTGCAGGCACCTATAAAGTGCGGCTTATTAGCTACTCCTATTGCGATAAAGACACCGTCTATAAAGATGTCGTTATTGTACCTTCCGGTATATTAACCGGGCCTCAAGGAAATTATGAAATTGCCATTCAGCCCAACCCCAATAACGGGCGCTTCAATTTGCTAATGAAAAGCAGGAAACACGGAGAAGCGAATATTGCACTGTATGATCTGAACGGACGATTGCTATTCAATAGAAAAGAAGAGATTTCAAAAACCGTGGAATTCTGGGAAATTAACCTTTCCGGAGAAAGCAAAGGGCTTTATCTCCTTAGGGTTTCAGGCCCGGACGGCAATGTCAGTCGTTTGGTAATCTATCAGTAATGGCTCAGATCTTTTCCTCTGCCGGAAGGGCCACAAAGTACTTATCGTCTCCGCGGTGAAAGATCGACACGAAACGCTCGCTGCTCAGCGCATCATGGCCACTGAGAAAGTCGCGGGGGGTAAATATCCGCATGTTCAGTTCTTCGTTGAGCAGTTGAAAAGTATCCTGAGGACGGGCATTGTAGCAACTCAGTTCCTTATGATAGTGCCGGAAGAAAATCCTTGGCCGGTCCCTCATAATTCGCTCGCGGGCACCGAGCAAAACCTGCTGCTCAGCTCCACACACATCAATTTTCAACGCATTCATGCGATAGTCTGACGGAAGGAAGTCATCCAGTGTCACGCACTCTACCAGGATGCTTATGCTTCGGGCCCTCCGTGGCAGCTCCCTTTCTATAATTCCGCTCAGTGCCGGCTTGTTGATCACATACATGAAGTCGAGATGATCATTTACATCGGCCACCGCCTTTTCTACGAAGCGTATATTGCCCTTTCCCTTAAATTGTTTTTTCAACAGTTGCATGAGATCGGGAACCGGCTCGATTGCATAGTGGATTCCGTCCGGAGCATATTTTGCAAAGAGTTTCAGCATATTGCCCCTGTGCGCCCCCACATCCACACAATGATCATCCTCCCGCAAAATTCTTTTTACGATTTGATTGAGAAGAGCAGCGGATGAATTGAGTTTGATAGCAGGCCTGAGCAGCATGAATCCTATTGTGGTTGTGTCGTTTTACAGTAAACGGAATTAGAAGGAAAAAGGTATATACATTGATGCAAAAGTACAATATTGCAATCGATCATGTATACAAGACAGTTAACACCATGTCCTGCCCCGTTTACCGCCAAGCTATTCTTATTGCCGCTCGCCCTCAAGAAGAAACTGCCTTACGAGAGAAACAAACTCCCGGGGGGCCTCGGCATGCACCCAATGTCCGGTATTCTTGATCGTAACAATACGGGCCTTGGGAAAAAGCTCTTTGATTTTCGCTATGTCTTCATCAAGAATATAGCCCGAGTGTTCGCTCCGGATAAAGAGAGCCGGATGCTCAAAGGGATAAAGACTCCGTATCTCCTCCAGAATGCGTGGATAGTTTTTATAGAGCACGGGAAGATTCATCTTCCACTGAAAATGTCCATCGGGAGTTCGTTGCAGGTTTTTCAGTAAAAAGAGACGTATGTTCTCGTTGCCTATCAGTTTGCTCAGGGCCCGGTCGGCTTCCTGGCGGGAAGAGATTTTTGAAGGTTCGAGCGCAAAAAGAGCTTTGAAGATCAACTCATGCCCGGGGAGATACTTCTTCGGAGCTATATCGACCACAATCAGCTTGTCGCTTCGCCCGGGATGGCTCAGGGCAAATTGCATAGCTGTTTTTCCGCCCATGCTGTGTCCGAGGATATGGGCCCTTTCAAGGCCTTCATCCTCCATCAGTTCAAGGAGGTCGGCTGCCATCACTTCAAAGTTCATTTCCTCAGCGTGAGGTGATCGGCCATGATTGCGCTGGTCCACGATATATACCTTAAAGTCCCCCGACAATTCCTTTGCAATGCGCTGCCAATTGTCCAGAGATCCGAAAAGACCATGCAGTATGATCAATGGCTGCCCCGCACCGAATACTTTATAATTAAGTTTCATTTTTGGCTTTTTCCTTTCAATGCCAAAGAGGGATGAAGAGTTTGGAAAGAAGCCACTTTTTGCTGCCGCTGCTCACCGCTTTCTTCCCTGTTTCTTTTTTCAATATTCATTCCGCTCAGGATCGGCCAGCCAATCCTCAAAAGGCCTTTTTGCTCCGCCCAGCTCCACTTTCCTAAAGGGTATTCTTCTCTTTTCGGGATCTTTCTTCAGTTCCTCATAGATAAAAGCATCGTCAAAGCCGGCCCGGGCAGCATCTTTCGCATCCGAGGCATAATAGACACAATCCAGATGCGCCCAGTAAATAGCAGAAAAACACATGGGACAGGGCTCACAACTGCTGTATATTTCGCATCCTTCCAGGTGAAAATCGTTGAGTGCCCTGGCCGCTGCCCTGATGGCCCTTATTTCGGCATGGGCCGTTGGGTCACAGTCGTCCGTCACGCGGTTGACTCCCTCGGCAATGATCTTCCCGTCTTTTACAATAACGGCCCCAAAAGGCCCGCCTTTATGAGAAGCTACATTTTCAATTGCTAAATTTATCGCTCGTTCAAGAAATTCCTGCTTCATCCAAATGCCATTTATGTCGCGGTCAAAATTAAGCTTTCGGGAACTTGCTTTCGAATCTCCCGCATACTTTGAAAGCATAAAATTACGGGATCGGATATTGAGGAAACCGCTGGGTCTGCAATTTAAGCCCGAAGACCTGGTGCGTGAAGGCAGCGATTATCACCTCGCACTCATGGATGAAAATGCGAAGCTGATTGCCTGCCTTGTACTTACGCCCATTGACAAGGAACGCGTCCGCATGCGGCAGGTTGCGGTGGAAGAATCGGCTCAGGGCCGGGGAATCGGTCGTCAGTTGGTGGTAAAGGCGGAAAGCTTTGCCCGCAAAAAAGGCTACCGGGAGATGAGCTGCCATGCCCGCTCGGTGGTCCTGCCCTTTTATCTGAAGATGAATTACAAAATTGTGGAAGGCCCCTTCACGGAAGTGGGAATCGAGCATTACAAAATGTCAAAAAAACTTTGAGATAAGCCGGAAAGGCCCGTAAAGAAGAAGGAAAAGCGGCAAAAAAGTGGAGAAACAAAGATGAAAATCTACCTTTGTGCCCTGTTAAAAAGCGAAATGCCATGAAATCTAAGACATTCCTTCTCCTCTCCGTTGCGGCACTTATTGCACTAAGTGCTGCCTGCTCGGGCAATGCCGAAAAAAGCAGTGAAAGCAAAAGCGAAAATCCGGCAGCCGACAGCGGCAACGTTGAAACTAGCCTAGTTAGTCAGGAATTGCCGGAAAGCGACAGCAGCGTTCAGGACGTTCCTGTAGCAAATGCGGTTGATGAGCTGGCTCCTGCCGATAAAAACTTTTCACGCATCGGCTACATCAGCTCGGTTGTCATCCTTACTTCACTGCCTGAGGTACAAGATGCCGAGAAGCAATTGCAGAATTTTGCCCAAAGCCTGCAGTCGGAGATCGAAAGGCAGCAGAATGAACTGCAGAAAAAATACACGGAATACATGGCCGACAAAGAGGCCAGCCAATCGATCATCGAGGTGCGAACCCAGGAACTGCAACAGATGCAGCAACGCATCATGCAGTTGCAGCAAAATTCGGAGCAGGAGCTTGCCAAGCGCAAAGAAAAACTTTATGCACCCATTCTGAAGAAAGTGGATGCTGCCATTGCCGGGGTCGCTAAGAAATACGGCTATACACATATCATCGACATTACAGCCGGCTCACTGGTTTATGCCGACAGCAGCACCGACCTGACGGCCCTGGTACTGAAGTCCATGGGTGTGACGGCACCTGCCCGCTAAGCGGGCTTCTCAGGAGCGGCACCCGAGCGGATAAAAAAGATAAAATAGAGCAAGAGCAGCATGGCGGCAAAAGCCGTGACAAAAAAGAGGGCGGCTGAACCAAAGCGGTACCATAGCAAGCCCGCCAGCGCGCTTGCCGCCAGGGCAAAGAGCGACTGAAATCCCGTATAAAATCCGATGGCCGTAGCGGTCTCCTCTCCTTTGACCAGATTGCTGATCCACGCTTTGGATATCCCTTCGCTGGCTGCGGCAAAAATGCCGTAAAGCAGAAAAAGAAGAAGGTAAACGGACAAGCGGGCTCCGGCCAGCGCCATGCCAAGATAGACCCCGGAATAGAGAAGAAGCCCCCCTGCAAAGACGCGTTTCAGTCCCACCCTGTCGGCCAGGCTGCCCAATGGAAAAGCGAAAAGGGCGTAAACAAGATTATAAAAAATATAGAGTCCCACGACCTCCGTATCTCCCAGTCCCGCATCCTTCGACTTCAAAATCAAGAACATATCTGAACTGTTTATCAATGTAAAGAGCAGAAGACCCGCGACCAGCTTGCGATAGGCGGCAGGGCTTTTTTTCCAGTAAGCCAGGAAAGAAAAAAAGTGCAATGAACCCCGGGGCTTTGCCGAGACACGGGGATGCGTCTTTTCCTTCAGGAGAAAAGTGCTTCCCACAGCCAGCAATCCTGGCAGAAAAGCGATAAAAAAGAGATTGACATAATCTTTGGGATAGAAATAAAGATAAAGCAGCGCGAGTGACGGTCCGAGTACCGCACCGAGGGTATCCATGGCGCGGTGAAAACCGAATACAGCCCCCCGGGTGAGTGAAGTCGATTCTGCCGAGAGAATGGCATCGCGGGCACCCGTGCGTACCCCTTTTCCAAAGCGATCCATGGTGCGTGCCAGAAAAATGCCCGCAGGATGGCGAAACAGCCCCATGAGCGGCTTCGAGACGGCACTCAAAGCATATCCAAAGCGAACGAAGGGCACTCTGCGTCCGAGGCGGTCAGAGCGTTCGCCAAAGTAGCCTTTGCTCAGCCCGGCACTGGCTTCGGCCAAGCCCTCGAGCACACCAATAAGCAGGACGGAAAAGCCGATCTCGCGCAGATAAAGCGGCATGACCGGATAAAGCATTTCGCTGGCCATATCCGTAAAAAGGCTGACCATACCCAATAGCATGACGGTGCGGGTAATCTTGCTCAAAACTTCAAATCTTTCGGCTAAAATAAAGGAAAGCGGCCGGTCAGACGATTGCTCCGGCAATGACCGCAGTCATAAAAGCAGCCACCGTTCCACCTATCAATGCTCTGATACCAAAGCGCGCAAGCTGTTGTCGCTGGTTGGGCGCCAGCGCCCCGATGCCCCCAATCTGTATGCCGATAGAGGCAAAATTGGCAAATCCGCAAAGTGCATAGGTCGCAATGATGATGGCTTTCTGTGAGCGGAAGGCGCCCTCCTGAATCAATTGCTCCATGGATTGATAAGCTATAAATTCATTGATAATTGTCTTTTTCCCAAGCAGCTCGCCCACGGAGAAGGCATCCTGCCAGGGCGTTCCCAGGACCCAGGAAACGGGTGCCATGGCCGTACCCAGGATGAAGTCAAGCGAGAGGCCGTCAAAGCGGCCCGAAGTAATGTTTGCGATCCACTCATTGATACCGACCATGCCACCGAAATTCATCAGAATCACATTGACCATGTAAATAAGTGCAGTGAAGGTCAGCAACATGGCTCCCACATTGATGGCAAGCTTCAGGCCATCGGTCGTACCGTTGGAGATGGCATCCAGAAAGTTGGCTCCGATTTTATCCCTGGGCACCATCACCGTTCTGTCAATATCCTTGCGATCCTGCGGATAGAGGATCTTTGCCGCCACGATGGCAGCCGGTGCCGACATGATGCTGGCCGTGAGCAGGTGGGTAGCAAAGAACTGCATTTGCTCAGGATCATTGCCACCGAGAAATCCGACATAGGCGGCAAAAACACCCCCCGCAATGGTGGCCATTCCTCCGACCATCAGGCAAAGCAACTCCGACTTGGTCATTTTTTCGAGATAGGGTTTCACGACCAACGGTGCTTCGGTCTGTCCAATAAAAATGTTGGCTGCCGCAGCCAGGCTCTCGGCTCCCGAAAGGCGCATCGTTTTGCTCATCACCCATGCAAAGACATAGACAATGCGTTGCATAATGCCCAAATAGTAGAGGATAGAAGAAAGGGCTGAGAAAAAGACAATGGTAGGCAGTATCTGGAAGGCAAAGATGGCTCCGAAGCTCGGGTCATTGACAAGCGTATCGCCAAAAAGGAAGGATGCCCCGAACTTTGAGAAATCGAGCACCCATATAAAAAAGCTGGAAATGCCGGCAAAAATATCCTTGACAAAAGCCACCTTGAGCACCAAAAAAGCAAAAACCACCTGAATGCTCACACCGGTGATAACCAGTCGCCAGTCAATCAGTTTTTTATTTGAGCTCATCAGATAGGTCACAAAGATGAGCACCGCCATTCCGAGCAATCCGCGCCAGATATCTTCAAAAGTAATCTGCCCGATAACCACACCTTTCAGCGGCTCAAATTCGTAGACCGCAGTTCCGTCCAGCGATTTTAAAACCAGTTTTTTAGGGGCGAATTCATCAATCAGAAAGGTCAGCTCGCGAAACTCAGCCGGCATATTGCCATCGGGGCCGAGTGTGGTAACCATGGCCGAGTCACTCAGCAGAAGCAGGTGAGGCTCGCCCGAAACCCGTGTATATATCAGGGAATCGATTCCCAGGACCGTATCCTTTGAAGGAACTATAAATCGAAGGGTATCATCGATTTGCTCCCATTTTCCCGAGAGCACATAAGCCCCGCGATCCCATGTGAACGTCTGTCCCTGGTTGGTTTTTACGAGGGCCAGCTCATATTCAAGCGTGCTATCGATTTCCTGCACATTGGATTGTACCAGCCTCCAGGTCCTGACGATTTCACGGTCGAGGCCGCTGGCATGCAATGCTTGTCCGCCCATAGCGAGCAGAAAGAGCAAAAAATAAAGTACGTTGAACGTGAGGGCTTTTTTAGTTGGTCGATCGCTTGTTGATCTCGTCCCTGATCCTGGCTGCTTTTTCATAGTCTTCCTGCTCAATGGCTTCGTTGAGCATCGTCTTCAGTTCATCAATAGATTTCGCGGTGTAGAGGGGGGGCTCTTTTTCTTCGGATCCAATAATGGAAGGGGGCTCCACATCGCTGAGTTCACCTTCCTCGATCTCAATACCAGCCGTATCCATCACCGATTCGAAAGTGAATATAGGGCATTTAAACCGGGCTGCCAAAGCGATGGCATCCGAGGTCCTTGAATCAATATGATGGAGTTGCCCTTCATGTTCACAGACCAGCCTGGCATAGAAGACCCCGTTGATCAGGTCACTGATAATGACTTCTTTCAGCTCAATATTAAACTCGGTGAGTATGTTTTTCATCAGGTCGTGAGTCAGGGGGCGGGTAGGCTCAATCTCTTCAATGGCAATGGCAATGGCCTGTGCCTCAAAGCCCCCGATAACAATGGGCAGACGTCTCGAGCCATTTTTCTCGCCCAGCACGACCGCATAAGATTGGGATTGTGTAATGCTGTGCGAGAGGGCGATGATCTCGAGTTCTATTTTGTTTTGCTCATTCACAGCCTAATTTTTTTCCTTAAACTCCTTCAATGCCTCAATTAGTTTCGGAACGACCTCAAAGGCATCGCCCACAATACAATAATCCGCATGTTTGAAGAAAGGCGCTTCAGGGTCTTTGTTGATAACCACGATGGTCTTGCTCTGATTCACACCGGCAAGATGTTGGATGGCCCCCGAGATACCAATGGCAATGTAGAGGTTGGGCCTGATGGTTCCACCCGTTTGTCCCACATGTTCGTGGTGTGGACGCCAGCCGGCATCGGCCACCGGACGCGAACAGGCGGTAGCTCCCCCGAGGAGCCGGGCCAGCTCTTCGATCATACCCCAGTTTTCGGGGCCTTTCAGTCCGCGGCCACCGGAAACCACAATTTCCGCTTCTTCAAGCGGTATCTCACCTTCCACTTTTTCTACCTTTCTGACCTTGATTTTAAAATCTGTGTCGCTCAATCCGGCATCAAATTCCTCCACGGCACCTTTGCCCAGTTTCTCTTCCAGCTGGAAGGAATTCGGGTTGAGAGCCAGCACCTTGATATCGCTTTCTATTTTATAAAAGGCAAAAGCCTTGCCCGAGAAAACAATTTTCTTGACAACAAAGTCCCCATCCGTGGATGGCATCTCTACCACACCCGGAACATATCCTGCCTGCAGCTTTGCGGCTACCAGAGGTGCCACTGACTTGCCGGTGTAGTTGAACGAAAAGACGAGCACATTTGCATCGCTCCTTTCGCGTGCTTTCAGAATCATCTTGCTGTAAGCCTGGGGATCCACATGCTCCAGTTTTTCATTTTTTTCCACCAGTATGCGGTCGGCTCCGTGGCGAATCAGGGCGTCCGTATCCGCATTGCCATAGGTTACAACTACGGTTTCCGTACCCAGTTTCTCTGCCACCATACGTCCATACAATACGGCTTCCAGGGCTGCTTTTTTATAAATCCCTCCTGCGTTTTCTGCAAATACCAGTACCGCCATTTTATATCACTTTAGCTTCGTTATGTAATAAGTCGATCAGTTCTTCCGGGTGCTCCGGATCGATGTACTTGCAGCCCGATTTGGCTGCCGGTTTTTCATATTTCACGATACTTGTCAGCACGGGAGCTTCTTTGGCTTCCACTACGGTCAGCGGCTTAGTCCGGGCCTGCATGATGCCGCGCATGCTGGGGATGCGTGCCTCGGCCATGCCCTTCTGTGCACTTATTACCAAAGGCAGGGGCGCTTCCACTTCCTCTTCGCCTCCTTCTATTTCGCGCTTGAGAACCGCTGTACCGTCATCTCCGATGTCCAGCTTGCTGGCAAAAGAGATAAATGGCAGATCGAGCATGCCCGCCAGCATGCCTCCAAGGGCCGCACCATTGTAGTCGATGGTTTCCTTGCCTGCAAGAATTAAATCAAATTGTTCGTTGCGGGCATATTCGGCTATCTGAAAGGCCGTATTGTAGGTGTCAAGCGCTTCCATATCCACCCTGACGGCCTCATCCGCCCCAATGGCCAGTGCTTTACGAATAATCTGCTCGTTCTCTTTCGGCCCGACATGGATGACCACTACCTTGCTGTCACCCCCTTTTTCTTCCTTCAGTTCGATGGCCCGCACCAGGGCGTACCACTCGTCATACGGATTAATAATCCACTGAACTCCGTTGCTGTCAAAGCGGGTATCGTTGTCCGTAAAATTGATCTTGGAAGTCGTATCGGGCACTTTGCTTATACAAACCAGTATTTTCATATTTTAGAGCTGTTTGCCGGGTAATTTGAATGAGCACAAAATTAACCAAATAAAGGCAATAAGCGAAATGAGGAAAAGAGCTGTTCGCAGGCGGGAAGATTGAAAAAACAGGGCGCTGTATCACTCTTTGACCGGCCCGGGGATGAGGGAAAGAAGCAAAAAAGGATGAACTTCGGGTCGAGGCCCGAAAGAGGATTTAAAAACACGAAGCGGTGCAAAAGAAAAGGCACGACAACCCCGGTAAAGAAGCAGGCAATCCTTGCGGAAGAATGGAAACATGAAACACGAAGAAGAACGGATGAAGGAAGATAAACTGACACGGAAATTCATGGAGTTTATCCGCTCGCAGAACCTCGTCAAAAGCCATGAACGGATTTTGGCTGCGGTCAGCGGAGGACTCGATTCCATGGTGATGGTCCATCTTCTGCACGCAGCCGGCATACCTTTCGGCATAGCCCATTGTCACTTTGGCCTGCGCAGTGAAGCCGACCGGGAAGAAGCGATGGTACGGGAGCTCGCGAAAAAATTAAATCGCCCCTTTTACAGCAAACACTTCGACACCAAAACCTATGCCCAAAACAGAGGAATCTCTATTCAGATGGCCGCCCGGGAACTCCGTTACGCCTGGTTTGAAACCCTGCGTCAGACGGAGGCTTATCACAAGATTTCACTGGCTCACCACCTCAACGACCAGGCCGAAACGATTTTGCTCAACCTGGCCAAAGTGACGGGCATCCGGGGGCTGCGCGGAATGAAAACATCGAGCGGCTATCTTATCCGCCCTCTTCTCTTTGCCAGCCGTGATCAGCTGGAGGCTTTTGCCCGAAAACATCAGATCGGGTGGGCTGAAGACGAAAGCAACCGTTCGATTCAATACGAGCGCAATTTCATACGGCACCGCATCATTCCGCTTTTAACGGAGCTCAATCCGCGCTTTATCGAAGGTATCGAAGAGAGCAGCGCTCACCTTCGTTTTGCCGAAACGCTTTTTCTGGAACGACTTGAGCAATACAGAAAGAAGCTGCTGGAGCAGAGGAAGGACGGCATTTATATTTCGCTCGGACGCCTCCTGCGATATCCCCACCCGGGCGAATTGCTTTTTGAGTTGCTTGCCCCCTACGGATTCCAAAAGGATCAGCTGAAAAACGCCTTAAAAAACCCGGAAAGCACCGGCAGCAGAATCTTTATAAGCGAAAACTGGCGCCTGATTCGCAGCCGCGATTTCCTCATCCTCACAAGAAATGAAGCCGCTGAACGTGCTTTTCATCTCATAGAACCGGGTGATAAGAATATCCGCTTCAAAGGCGGGACACTCCTCATTCGCCCTCTCGAAAAACCCGAAGAATGGCCCATAAAGAAAGACCCTTTACGTGCCTTTCTTTCAGCCAAAGCACTGGAATATCCTCTGACTCTCCGGCTCTGGCGAAAAGGCGACTATTTCTATCCCTTCGGCATGCACAAGCCCCACTCGGACAAAGTCGGAAAGAAAAAAATAAGCGATTTTCTGAATGACCTGAAACTGAATCCTGTAGAGAAAGAAAATGTCTGGGTATTGCAAAGCGGTGAACGCATCGCATGGGTACCGGGCTACCGCATAGATCATCGCTTCAGAATAGAGGACAAAGACGAGGCGCTGGTAGAATTCCGTTTTCTGCCCGAATCGTGATCAGCGTACCACCACTCTTCTTATCAAACGTCCGCGATCACTCTCGATTTTCAGGAGATAAACACCTGCACTCACTCCTTCGAGCGAAAGACGCAGCTGCCGTCCCGATGCTGAAACGCGCTGAATGAGTTTTCCGCTCAGGTCAAGCAATTCAATTTGCGCATCATTCATCGGCTGGTCCGTAAAGTCGATCTGCAGCACGCCTCCGCGCGGTGCCGGGTTCGGATATATATTTACCATGTTTGCAGGGTTGTCGCCAAGGCCGGTAATCTGATTCACGCTAAATTCATTCTTTTCGCTGAAAGGCCCGCAGGTATTTCCATCCGCTACAGGCCGCACCCACCAATAGTACTGTACGCCCGGAATCAAATCGGGAGTAGCAAAAAGGGTATCCTCCACAAAGACATCCACCACATTCTGGGCCATCGAAAAGAAGCGTGAAATCTGTACCTGATAACCTATTGCCCTGGGTACTGCAGACCATTGAAAAACCGAAAGTGTTCCGTTGACATAGGGGTTGGAAGCATCAGGACTCAAATACTGCGGAGGAATGAGTGCACCGTAATAAGGCAGTTCCGAAGCGACCATGCCCTGTTTTGAACGGTTGATATAATTGCGCATGGCAGCCTTCTGTTGCGAGCTGAAACGTGTTTGGCACTCATCCGCACTGTACGACATGATCTGTGTTTCATCGGGAATGACGGTGTCGCCCACGGGGTCGAGCAATACGGCTCCGCTATACGGACAGTTCCATCGGTCGGCCAGATAGTCGGCACGGGTATCGCAAAAACCGTCACCTGCCACCTTACAGTTTGAACCATCGGCCCGTTCCTGTTCATTTTCGGGAGGCGTGCCGCCTTCCCATCCATTGAAGGTGTGCGGCAGGCTGAGGTAGTGCCCCAACTCATGGGCCAGGGTGGTACTTCCGCCCAGCATACAGCTTTTGGCAATGGCTACCGCATCCGCTGAGGGATTATAATATCCGCAGTTGTCCGCTGCATTCTGCACAAAAAAGACATTGATGCGGTTGGGCACCTTCTTTTGCCTCATCATGCGGGTGCCATCCTTGAAGTTGTGGACATAATAACTGCTGTTGTTGATATAAAGAGGGGGCCGGTCGAGATAAAACTGAATGCCGCTGCCGGCATATTGTTGATTGAGGGTACAGATCGATTCCAGCACCATCGATAAATCGGCATAGCCATTGCCCTCATTGGTACCCACAATATGAAAGACCAGGGGAAGATAGTAGGTTATTTGAGGCTCGGCCAATGCCCTCGTTCCGAGGGAGCGCTGAAACTCTTTCAATAGAACTGTTCTTTCCTCACCAAGTGAAATCGTACCGCAATATTGTTGGGGGGTGCTCTGTGCGAAGGTCTGAAAGAAAATAAAAAATGCTGCGATAAGTGCGGGAATTGACTTCATAAAGATCCTAACTGTAAAATTTGCGCTAAAGTATAAAAATCATGCCTTCCTTTTTGCTATAAGCACGATAAAAGCATCATGATAATGTCTAATTTTGCAGGGAAATAAATCGTTCAAAACAAAAAGAAAGATTGCCATGAAAGTTTCAGTAATTGGCGCAGGAAATGTAGGTGCCACCTGCGCAGATGTTTTGGCACAGAAAGATATTATCAAAGAGATCGTACTGCTTGATATCAAAGACGGAGTAGCCGAAGGGAAAGCCCTGGATATTTGGGAAACGGCTCCTATCAATTATTACAGTAGCAAGACCATCGGAGTCACCAACGACTATGGAGCTACGGCTGATTCTGATGTAGTGGTAATTACAAGCGGAAGGCCGCGCAGCCCGGGGATGAGTCGCGATGACCTGATCAGCACCAATGCAGCCATTGTCAAATCAGTGACTGAGAATGTAATTAAGCATTCACCGGAAGCCATCATTGTGGTGGTGGCCAACCCCCTGGATGTAATGACCTACACTGCGTATCTGACAGCCGGCATTGACAGCAGCCGGGTATTCGGCATGGCCGGCATCCTCGACACCGCCCGCTACCGTGCATTTCTGGCCGATGCACTGAATGTGTCCCCAAAAGACATTCAGGCCGTTCTGATGGGCGGGCATGGTGATACCATGGTTCCCCTGCCGCGTTACACCACGGTTTCGGGCATACCCGTGACGGAGCTTATCGACAAAGAATCCCTGGATGCCATCGTGGAAAGGACGAAAAAAGGCGGGGGTGAGATCGTCAATCTCCTCGGAACCTCGGCATGGTATGCCCCGGGTGCAGCCGCTGCCCAGATGGTAGAGACCATCATCAAAGACGAACAGCGCATCTTCCCCGTATGTTCGTGGCTGACGGGCGAATACGGCCTGAACAACATTTACCTCGGGGTTCCTGTCAAACTCGGCAAGAATGGAATCGAAGAGATCATTGAGCTGGAACTCAACGAAGAGGAGATGAAATTGCTGCGTGCCAGTGCAGCCCATGTAAAAGAAGTATTGCAGGTGCTGGACGATATGAAGATCGTTTAGCCGGCTGACAGAATGCTTTAAAAAAGAAAGCCTTTGCCGCTGTGGCAAAGGCTTTTTCTCTTTCCCCCAATTATTCCTTTATTCCGTGCTAGTATTTTATCAGCTTCCGGCTAAGCGATTGCCCGTTGGGCAGCTCTGCCTGAAGGAAATATACACCGGAGGCCCAGTCACCTGTTTCAAGTTTCAATGCCCCGCCTACCTCTGAGGCAGGCAGCTCATATCTGCCAATCAGCCGGCCTTTGGATGTAAAGACATTCAAATAGGCCGGAGCCGCAAGTCCGGATATACTGACATGTACCTGTGCCGCTGCAGGATTGGGCCACACCCGGAGAGTCGTTTCCTGAGTGCCGGCAAAGGTGGCTTCTCTGATCTCAGAGTAAAAAGCAAAACCACTGATCTCCACAATCTTCAGCCGGTAGTAATAGGTGCCGGGGGTGATATCAAAATCGTTCCAGGAATAACGGCTACTGCCCGTACCCCGGCTTGCTTCCTGAAGATGTAGCAACTCAAAGTGCCGGCCATCCACAGAGCGCTCCAGTTCAAAATGATCCAGATCTTCCAATCCTTCGATTTCCCACTCGATGCGGGCATGATCGTCTATCGGAACAGCCCGGAAAGCGGTCAAAACGACAGGCAAAAGATTGGTGGAGGGCCCGGTAATGGTGAAATCATCAATACTTACGCCTGCATCCGTCACCGACCGGTCCGAACGGAAGACAAATCGAAAAGCCACATTGCTGTTGCCCGCCAGCGAGGAAATATCGAGACTATAATTTGTGAAAGAGGAGACAGAACCTGCAAAGTAAGGCTCCCCGTAGGGGAAGGCCGTAGATCCACCGCTGTTGGTATTTGCAAAGTTGTAGAAAGTATTGTCTCCGATAAGGTACCAGTTATCGCCTTTATCAAGCGAATACTCCAGACGGAAACCATCGTAGGCTTCGGTGGAGGAGTACCACTCGGTGCTGTATTTGGCATAGAAACTAAGGGTATAAATACCCGCCACGGACATATTAAAGTTGGGGGTCCAGAGTTGGGCATCATTGTAATTCTCGTATGAACTGGCCGTGAGGCCCGTTACCCAGGCATTGCTGCCGCTGTTCGTACCATTTTTCCCGGCAACAGTCGAGTTTCCTCTTTCAAAGCTCACGCCCGATGTGCTGTTGGCACCAAAATAAGCCGGGTTGACTTCGAAGTTGCCGCCATCGGTCAGTGCAAAAGGAATGTAGTGATTGGGCAGTACCCGGATATAATTGCTTTTTGTCTTTGTAGCCGCTCCTCCATTGATTGTCAGTGTGACCGTATAGTCACCTGCCGTGCTGTAGCTGTGTGTCGGGTTTTGGGCTGTGCTCGTATTGCCATCTCCAAAGTTCCAGAGCCAGGAAGTGGCTTTGTATGAATCGTCATAAAACCGGATGGCATTGCCAATATACCCCACCGTTTGTGCCGCACCGAAATCGGCAGATGCCGTGGTAAATACATCTGAAGAAAAGAGCCCGCGTCCGTGCGTTGCCGCCACAACCAGGTTGTCGCTGCTGCGATATTGCAGCATATCGGTACGGACATTGCCCATGCCGCTGTTGGAGGCTGCCCACACCGTTGATCCCCCGTTCAGATTGTCCGTAGACCAAACTCCGGCTTCCGTGGCCAGCAAGACCTGGCTGGTATTGTTGGGATTGAAGAGTGCCCAGCGCACGGGCATGTCGGGCAGGTTGCCTTCGACATCCGTCCAGGAGCTGCCGGCATTGGTACTTTCCCACACACTCACCTCTCCGTAGTTGGAATAGGTAATGAGAATATGATTGGCATCGGTCGGATCAATTTCAATGCAGGACAGGTTGGCAGCGGGAAGAGAGGCCGTGGTCACATTGTTTACTGTAGGAGAGCCCCCGTTGGCATTGTCGACATAATAGACCGATCCGTCATCCGTACCAAACCAAACCCGGTTGGCCGTATTAGGGTCGCAGGTCACAGCCGAAACCTGACTTGAAAAACCGGCATTAACCGAAGAGAAAGAGGTTCCTGTATGCGGGTCATCCCATCGCAGATAGAATCCGGAATTGTAAGAAGAGTAGAGTATGTTGGCATCGTTGTCAAAGTCGCTGGGATTGATAAATTTACCCGTTGCACCCACGTTGATCTGCGAGGAAAAACTCAATCCTCCATCGGTCGAGCGATAGAAACGGTTATACACATATGCGGTATACCAATAGTTGGAGTCGCTCTGGTCGATATGACAGAAAGCACCGTCACCACCCGTCACTTCCTGCGTATAGTTGATGCCTTCGCTTAGATAACGATGCGAGCCATTGTCCTGCGCCCCTCCCAGAAAGACCGAAGTGTCGCTGCGGGGGTGCATGGCAGCCGCATAGAGTTGCAGCACATTGTAATTCTCACTCCGGTCTTCAATATCGGGAGAAGAGAGCGAAGCATTGCTTGAGAGATAAATGCCTCCGTCATTGCCAAAAAGAACCGTATCGGCACTGCCCGGAAGGAAATAAATGGCATGCTGGTCGGCATGTACTTCCTGATAACCGCCCCCGTACCAGTGGGATATTTCGGTCCATGAAGAACCCGAATTTTCAGATAGCCATAGATCGATACCCCCGATAAAGATGCGGGAGCTGTCGGTCGGGTCAAATGCAGCAATCAGGTCGTACCAGGCCTGCCCCCGGGTAAAGTCATTGGCTCCCTGGGTTGGAACAGATAATGAAGACCAGGTGCTCCCCGCATCGCTTGAAAGATATATGCCGTAGCAATCGTTGTTGACCGCATCCTGCAACAAGACCAGGACACGGTTGGAGTCGGAAGGAGCGCAGGCTATTTCAATGCGCTCAAAACCGCTGGACGGGAACCCGCCCCCTGTAATTTTAGTCCAGGTAGCCCCGTCATCTGTCGATTTATAGAGCCCATCGGTATTGAATATTCCCAAAGCCGCATATAAATCTCCATTTTCTGCCACTTCGATATCTGCAGCCCTGAAAATGCCCGTAGATGGCAATACCCTTGTCCAGGTGTTTCCTCCATCCGTTGAACGCATAATGCCTCCCCGATTGGTGTAGATGCTGCGGCAGGCGGCCAATACAGTGCCTGCTGAAGTGACCACAATCTTGTTGACATAGTCAAAGTCACAATTCCCCGGGCCTGCACAGGTAGCGGAGTTGCTCGTAACCGTACTGGCCAGCTGGCTCCAGGTGCTTCCTCCGTCTGTAGACTTCCATATTCCATCGCCCCTTACCGCATCGGAATTGTAATACCCTTCTCCGGTTCCAAAATACATGACCTGCGGATTGGATGGATCATAAGCCATAGATACTACGGCCATATTAGTCAATGAGGCATCCACCAATTTCCAGTCGGGGCTGGGGTTATAAATATTGGTGGTTTTCCACAAACCGCCTGCCACCGATCCGGCAAAGACAGTCGAATGGGTGGGGTCGTTGGGGTCGAAGATAAAAGTACGTGTCCGGCCGCCCTGGTTTTTGGGCCCCCGTTCAATCCAGTTGACATTCGGGATGGCTGCCCGGCTGTTCAGTGTGCGTCTCGCTATTTCATAAGCCCTATACAGCCTTTCGCGCGGAACGACACCGAGGGCATGGTCAACGGTCATCTCAAATTCCTGCTGCATGGCCAGATCCATCCGGTCATATTTCGTCATTTTCTCCGGTGGCTGCGGAAGAACCGTACTAACTATGTTCTCCTTTTGCTGCAAGGGCCGGCCGGAATGCCAGAAGAGCATCAGGACAAAGGAAATCAGGGTGATGATTGATAATGGTAGTTTTCTATTCACATATTTATTTTCTGTCAACAAATAAAGTTTCTCCTTCCGGAAGCACAATAGTCCGCTTCATATATTCGGTGAATGGCGCTTTTTACCGGACTAGTCGAGCCGGTCATCCAGGTGTAGGCCAAATTGCGAAGCCGTTTCGCGTGCCAGCTCATAGCCTGCATCCGCATGGCGGATCACGCCTATGGCCGGGTCGTTGTGCAATACCCGCGAAAGACGTCTGTCGGCATCTGTCGTTCCGTCACAGACAATCACCATTCCGGCATGAAGTGAATAGCCCATTCCCACACCTCCACCGTGGTGGAAACTGACCCAGCTGGCTCCTCCGGCCGTATTGGCCAGGGCATTCAGAATCGGCCAGTCGGCAATGGCATCCGAACCATCGAGCATCGCTTCGGTTTCGCGATTGGGCGAAGCCACCGATCCGGTATCCAGGTGGTCTCTTCCAATGACAACAGGAGCCGAAAGTTCGCCACTGCGCACCATCTCATTGAAAGCCAGCCCGGCTTTTTCGCGGGCCCCCATCCCCAGCCAGCAGATGCGGCTTGGCAGCCCCTGAAATGCAATTCTTTCTTCGGCCATGTCGAGCCACCGCATGAGCGCCTTGTCTTCCGGAAACAGCTCTCTGAGTTTATTGTCCGTTTTCAGGATATCCTCTGGATCGCCTGACAAGGCCGCCCAGCGGAAAGGCCCCTTGCCCTCGCAGAAAAGCGGGCGTATGTAGGCCGGTACAAAACCCGGAAAATCAAAGGCATCGGACAGGCCGCGCTTGTCATGCACCTGGCCGCGAATATTGTTTCCGTAATCAAATACGACAGACCCGCGCTTTTGCAGGTCAAGCATCAGGCGCACGTGCCGTGCCATGGTGTCGAGCGAAAGGCGGATATATTCATCCGGATCTTTTCCCCTGAGCAGACGGGCTTCTTCTACGCTCATATTTTCGGGGAAGTAGCCGTTCAGTTCGTCATGTGCCGAAGTCTGGTCGGTAAGCGTATCCACTTCGATATTTCGCTCAATCAATCGCTGCAAAAGATCGACTGCATTGGCCACCACGCCTACCGAGACGGCTTCTTTCTTCTCTTTTGCTTCCAGGGCCATGTCGATGGCCTCGTCAATGTCGTAAGACATCTTGTCTAGATACTTCGTTTCAATGCGCTTCTCTACGCGCCAGGCTTCCATCTCAGCCGCCAGGCAAACCCCTTCGTTCATGGTAATGGCCAGCGGCTGGGCACCGCCCATTCCTCCGAGTCCGGCCGTCACATTGAGCTTGCCTTTCAGACTGCCGTCAAAGTGCCTCTTGGCCAGCGATGCATACGTTTCATAGGTTCCCTGCACAATACCCTGCGAACCGATATAAATCCATGAGCCTGCTGTCATCTGGCCATACATGATCAGCCCCTTGCGTTCGAGCTCTCTGAAATGCTCCCAGGTGGCCCAACGGCCCACGAGGTTTGAGTTGGCAATAAGTACACGCGGAGCATCCTTGTGCGAACGGATAATCCCCACGGCTTTCCCGCTTTGCACGAGCAGTGTTTCATCCTCCTTCAGGTCTTTCAGGGCTTTTACGATCTGCTCATAAGCTTCCCAGTTGCGGGCGGCTTTTCCATTGCCACCGTAGACGACCAGTTCTTCGGGTTTTTCAGCCACCTCGGGGTCGAGGTTGTTCATCAGCATGCGCAGTGCGGCCTCCTGCACCCAGCCCCGGGTGTTCAGTTTGCTACCCCTCGGAGCACGTATGGTTTTGAATGTATTTGACATCTTTAAAGTAGAATTTGAATCAAAATTAACAAATATGAAGATTCATTCATAAATAGATTTCCATATAAAAAAAGAGGCTGTCCCTTTTCAGAAACAGCCTCTTATGAAAATTATTACAGGATCAGTGAATTCCTTTCATTGCTTTATTGAGCAAGGGGGACAGGAGCAGGATGATAATACCGGTTCCCAGCATCGTCATTGAAATAAAGGGGTAGAGCTCCAGGCCCATGTCATATTTCGCATTCATATTGTGCAATATACTTTCGAGCACTCCGGCAAAGTAGTTGCCGGCTGCAAAACTGGCCATCCAAAGTCCCATCACAACTGACACGAGTTTGGCAGGTGCCAGCTTGGTAATCATGGAGAGGCCGATGGGTGAAAGCATGAGCTCGCCCAGGGTAAGCACTACATAGACAATGACCAGCCAAAGCGGAGACACGAGATGGCCTCCTGCAGCTTTATTGGCAGCTATAGCCATTATCCAGAAGGCCAAAGCTCCAAACAACATCCCCAGTGCGAATTTAATCGGAGTTCTCGGATTAAGTCGTATCCGGTCGAGTTTGATCCATAAGACGGAAAAGATGGGAGCAAAGATGAGGATGGCGATCGGATTTACATTCTGAAACCAGGTGGCCGGAATCTGCCAGTTTCCTATAAATCGGTTGGTATTTTCAGCGGCAAAGAGGTTCATGGTACCTCCGGCCTGTTCAAAACCGGCCCAAAACACGATATTGAAAAATGCCAGGACCACAATCACAACCATACGACTCCATTCCTCTCCTCCGTTTGTCCCTTTGAATATGACAAAGGCAAGGGCAAGAATCAACCCTACAAAGCCAAGGGGAATAATAATGCTCGTAACATTTTCGGGTATAAAACTCCAAACCCAGACCAGGAATAAGGTAGCCAAAATCAATCCGATAGAATACACAAATATGTCGCGCCAGTCTTTGCTGTCGAGCACCATTTTATCTTCCGGAGCATTGGGTGGCAAGCCGTGATGATCCAGTGTATGTTCCCGCAATTTCAACCATATCACACTGATGATCAAACCGACTCCTGCCGCAAAATAGCCCCATCCCCATTGGACGTTTTCACCAAGTCCGCCTGCAATAAAGGGCCCGAGGATGGCTCCCAGGTTGATTCCCATATAAAAGATATTGAAGGCAGAATCTTTTCGTGGGTCGTTGTTATCATAAAAATCACCAACGATGGTGGAGATGTTGGGCTTAAAAAATCCGTTGCCCAGGATGAGCATACCCAATCCAAAATTAAAAAGATTCATGCGTGTAACGGGGTCAGCAGAAGCATGGAGAAAGGCACTTGCTGCCAAGAGGAATTGACCTACTGCCATGACCAGGCCGCCAATGTACACCGTCTTTCGCTTGCCGAGAAATTTATCCGCCACCCATCCTCCGAGGATTGGAGTCAGGTAAACCATCCCGGTGAAGATGGCATATATTTCCAATGCAGCCTCGCGGCCGAGGCCAAAACCACCATTAATCAATTCTGCCGTAAGATAGAGGACAAGCAATGCCCTCATACCATAATAGCTAAACCGCTCCCACATCTCCGTAGCAAAAAGGGTATATAGGCCCTTGGGATGCGAAATTTTGGTTTTGGTCGGATTTAATTCGCTCATAGGTATCGTTTTTTAATTGATTGGGTTAAATAAGTTTCCAAATATATTAAAATCAAGGCAATGTCTTTTGAAGCGCCCCACCACCTCAGAGATTCTCAAGTATGAATTCCGTCATCATGCGATAGAGATGGTAATGAGTCTTCGATCCGCTGAGGCCGTGGGCTTTGTTGGGATATACAAAAAGCTTAAAATCTTTGCCATTTTCCACAAGGCCCGATATTAGTTCGGCTGAATTCTGAAAGTGCACATTGTCATCGGCCAGGCCGTGTACCAGCAGGAACGGGTCTTCCAGGCCGGAGGTATAGTTGCCGGGCGAACCGTCATCGTATCCGCTTTTATTTTCTTCGTAAGTGCGCATATAACGTTCGGTGTAAATGCTGTCGTAATACTTCCAGTTGGAAACCGGAGCAACCGCAATGCCCAGGGCAAAAAGCTGCGCTTTGCGGAAGAGCATGAGCGAAGACATATAGCCACCGTAGCTCCAGCCGAAGATGCCGATGCGCGAAGCATCCACATAGGAACGACTTCCCAGAAAGCGGGCAGCCGCTGCCTGGTCTTCCACTTCGGCCTGCCCCATCTTCAGGTAAGTGTATTTCTTTTGAAATTCCTGTCCGCGGGCCCCTGTCCCCCGGTTGTCCACCGATACCACGATGTAGCCTTTCTGAGCCAGCATCTGAAACCAGCTCGTATTTCGGCCACCGTAGGCATCTGTCACGGTCTGACTTCCCGGACCTCCGTAGACATACATAAAGACCGGATATTTCTTCGTGGAGTCAAAGTCCATCGGTTTGATCATCCATCCGTTCAGCTCAATGCCGTCATCCTGTTTAAAGGTGAAAAACTCTTTTTTTGAGAAGCTGTACTTTGCCATGGTTTCCCGGAGCTCTTCATTGTCTTCGAGCAGCCGGAGCTCTTTTCCGTTCCCATCGTGCATGCTGAAACGATACGGGGTGTTTGCATCCGACCAGGTGAGGAGAAAATAGCCGCATCCTTCCGAGAAGTCTGCATCAAACGTCCCCGTGCCGGGTGTGAGGAGCTTTTTCTTTCTTCCGTTCAATGCAATGGAATAAATCTGCCGTTGAAGCGGGGAGCGCTCGGCAGCCTGATAATAGAGCTTCTTCTGAGCGGCATCCAGACCATAAAACTCCGTCACTTCCCAGGGCCCCCGGGTGATCTGTCGTTCCACCGTACCATCAAGGTTATAGAGGTAGAGATGATTGTAACCGTCCCGCTCGGAAGACCAGATAAATTGCTTTCCATTGTCGAGGAATGTGAGGTCATCATCAATGTCAATGTAATAAGGATTGCCTTCGGTAAAGAGCAAAGACGCTTTGTTGTCCTGCACATTTACCAAATAAAATTCGAGGGTATCCTGGTGGCGGTTCAGCTTTTGAACACTGAGGATATCCGGGTTTTTTGTCCACTTGATGCGGGGGATATAATCATCGGGGCCGGCTGCCAGGGGAAGGGTAAGCTGGCGGGCATCCTCCAGAAAGAAGGTATGCAGCGTCACTTCGGAGTTGCGCTCGCCTACTTTGGGATATTTGTATTTATAAATCTCGGGATACTGTCCCCCGTATATCGGGAATTCGTATTCCTTCACCCGGCTCTCATCAAAGCGGTAGTAGGCAATTTTGCGGCTGTCGGGCGACCAGAAAAACGCTTTGACCAGTTCGAGCTCTTCTTCATATACCCAGTCGGCATCCCCGTTGATGATTTTATTTTCTTCCCCGTCATTGCTTATCTGCACGATCTCAGCGCTGCCAAGGTCTTTGTAGAAGAGATTGTTGTCCTGCACATACGCTACTTTCTTTCCATCCGGAGAAAACGTAGCATACATCTGTTTGGAACCACCGCATAGTTTCTCGAAGCTGCGACTTGTCCGGTCAAAAAGATAATAGTCTGAGCGGCTCGAATAGCGATAGATCCCTTCGGTATTGACCGCCAGAAGAATTTTGCTGAAATCAGGGCTGAGTGTGTAGCTTCTGAAATAAAACGGCTGCAGGCTGTCGGGAGCCCAGGCCCCTGAAAAAAGAGTGTCCTGCAATTCGCCCTTTTCGTAGTCGTAGATGAGCACATTCAGCGCTTTCTTTTTATAATCCACTTTTATGTCGGTGTAGTGTTCCCCATCTGCCAGATGTTCGAGCCCCCAGATATAATCGGGAGAGAATGTTCGCTGAAAGAAGATGTCTTCAAGGGTGATTTCGTTTTGTGCCACAGCGGCAAAGGACAATGCAATGCCCATCAAAAAAAGCAGGATTTTTTTCATCGCTTGGTTTTCAATCAAAGATAGGATTTTAAGACTTTTCCTTAGGCACAAGGGTCATGCCGGATTTTGCAACAGCCTGCGGTAGAGCCGGTCCATATCGGCTACCAGGCGCTGGTATCCGAATCGCTGGAGGATGCTTTCCGAGCAATTGGCTGCATACTCCCTGCGCATCTCTTCATACTCGATCATGCGATAAAGATTGGCAGCGAAATTTTCGAGATCTCCGGAGTCTGAGAGCAGGCCCGTCTTTCCGTGCTCCACAATGTCTTCGATTCCGCCCACCCGTGTCGAAACCACGGGCTTGCCGGCTGCCTGCGCTTCAATCAGGCTGACGGGCGTTCCCTCGTTGAGCGAGGAAAGAGCTATCAAGTCCATGGCAGCCGTCACATCGTCAATATTTCGCATCCAGGAAGTAAAAGTGATAAGTGCTTTCTCTTCCGGTGGATTGCCCACGGTGTATTCTAGGTTCAGCTTCCGGCAAAGGGCCTGCAGGCTCTGCATCATTTCACCGTCTCCTACCACGAATACCCGCAGTTTCTTTTTGAGTTTAGGTCGTATGCGCTCAATGGCTTCGAAGAAGAGCGCATGATTTTTTACGGGCACCAGGCGCCCGATTATTCCCATTGCTACCTCATCGCTGTCGAGCAGAAAGAGGTCCCGCATGCGACTGCGTTTTTGCACCTTGTCCTGTGCAAAGCGGTCGAGATCAAAGCCCAGAGGAATCACACTGACCTTCTCGGCTTCGCAGACCTGATGCTCGCTGGTTAATTCTCTTTTTTGTTTTTCGCTGATGGCAATGATGCGCGAAGATTGCCGCGCCAGATAGCGCTCAATACTTAAAAAAGCACGGGTTTTCACCGGATTGAAATAGCTGTGAAAGACATGACCATGGAAGGTATGAACGACTACCGGAATTCCGTTCCTTTTGGCTGCCAGGCGCCCGAGTGCACCGGCTTTGGCCGCATGGGTGTGCACAATGTCCGGTTTAAAATCCCGGATGATCCGGTCTATTTCTTTGAATGCCGCCCGGTCGCGAAGCGGGTGAATAGGCCTCCGCATCGACTCGATGAATAGCGGCTGAATATTCATGCGGTTGAGGATAAATTCCGAACTGGCCTCACTTTTTTCTTTGACCCCGGCTACAAGCAAGGTTTCATATTCCGGTGCCAGATAGCGCGTCAGATACGCTGCATTGTATGTGGGGCCCCCTAAGTTTAAACGGTTGATAATACGGAGTACTCGAGGCATTTTGGCATTTGCTTTTGGCAAAGATAGCTAAGCAAAATGCCCGGACAGATGAATTTATTGTCCGAGTTACTGACATATCAGCAATTGATTAGATCTCAATTGTCATCACCCGAATCCCAAATATGATCAAGATTCATTTGCCGGTAATCCTGCATATCGATGCTGCGCTCTTTTTTCTCTACCCGCGTGACCACCATATGTGAGCGATTGCCATTTAACCGATCATAATAGTCCCACTCCATCGGGAAGCCCTCCAATCGGTCTGCAGAATAGGGCATATAGCTTTTATTCTGATCACCGAGATAAAGCGAATTCATCGAAAAGGGAAGATCCTGAGTTACCCATATGGTGCCTTCTCCGTTTTCGTCCTCCACACGATATTCCTCGCAGAGATAGCCTGCAATTCTTTTGCTTTTCCCGGTTTTTTCGAAGCGAATATCGCTATCGCTTTCCTCTTCATCTCCCCCTTTGCCCATAGCTGCGGGGTCCAGACCAAGGGTCATGGCCGTCCCGTTGCTCAGTGTGACCATGTTTTGTTTCTCGAAGTCGATGATGACAAGCAAATCCCTGTTTTCAAGAGATGGGATTGAGGCCATATAAGCCGGGCCATCCTCTTTGTTGAGCAACATAATCATATCAAGTTGCTGTGGATCGCTTCCATCTTCCTCAATAATATTCTCCATTTCCAGCTCATACTCAAAGTGGTACGCATCCCTGGGCATGGGTGCCTCCCCTCCTTTGTACAACCTGAAGAATCCATCGCGTTTGCTCTTTTTCTCTTCATTTTGGTTTTCCTCATCTACTTCCGCTTCACTATTCTCTTCCCTCTCCTCCTTTTTGAAGAGCTTACCCACGCCTTCGATAAATTCATCGACCCCTTCCTCAATTTTCTCATCTGCCTTCTTTGTCGCTTCTTCCGTGCCCTTTGCCTTCAGTTCTTCTTTCGCTTTCTCCTTTCTCCCCTTCATCAGATCCTTAAGACTTTGTGCGTGAACAGCTTCACAGGGCCACAAAAATCCCAATAACAAAAGCAGCATCAGGTATCTGTTTCTCATGACATTACGATTTATTCATTTCGAAATAAGCTACTTATAAAGATAAGAATTATTAAGATTTCCTTTTTTCCCGTGACTGCAAATACAAAAAAAAGAGGACCGCCTTGCGGCAGCCCTCTCAGAGTAATCACTATGAATACTCTCCTCTAATCTTTCACCACTTTAAAGGTTCGAACAATGGAAGAACCCTGCCTGATGGTGACATAATACATGCCATTGGCAAGCTTGCTGCCGGGCAGGATATTCCAGGTATTCTCACCCGGTGAAGAACGCAATGTCCTGCGGAAGAAAATCTCTCCGATTCCGTTGTACATCTCCACGCGGTATTTCTGCGATGCATCGTCCGTAAACGAAATATGCAGATCCGATTCGAATGGATTCGGAGTGATTGAAAATTCAGGTCCGAAATCATCGGCTCCCAGGGTACTGATACCGGTGGCATTGCGGGGAGATAGAATAAACGGCCTGCTCAGGCTACCGGTCAGTTCTCCGTCTTTAAATGCCAGCGTCTGAGCACATTCATATACCGTATCGACCACGGCATCCCAGATGTAGAAAGATAATTCATCCGAATCGGGCTTGCCGTTTCCGTAAATAATCAGCTCTGCCACATAGCGGTTGATTTCCGGAACGAATCGAAGCTGACCGACACCGCGGCATTTATCACCCGCATAAGCCGCTACTTTGCTGTTCATATCAAGCAATTCGTAGCCGTCAATTTTAACAATGGCCATCACACGCATGGTGTGCTCGTAAGCAGCCGGATTGACATACCAGGTAGCCGGACCCTTTCCGCGATAGTAGAGTGCCTGTGTCTGACCCACTTTCACCTTGTAGGCTTCATAAGGTCTGAGTACCGAAAGGCTTCCTTCCCATCGTGTGCTGTCAAGATTATAAACGGCAAACTCATCCTGGCTCTTGATGATATCCTGATCGTCCCATCCCGGAATCGGTGATCCCGGAAGCCAGGCCGTGTCAATGCCCCTGGCTTTTTGCGGCTGATAGCCTATCAGGTTCCAGCCCGGATTGAGAATCATCACATCATTGTTGGCCGCACGGCCCGAAATGACCAGTGTATCGGCCTTCGACAGATGAAGAAGATAACCCTCTTCATTGCGGAAGCTGTCGATTCCGAAATCAACCCATCCGCCACCGCTTTGATACTGCGCACTGTCGGAAAGGTACTCGGCACTGATAAAGTGCGTCATCAGAACATCTCCCGTAGTTGGTGTCAGTGATTTGAGCACATTGCTCACACTCATATCCTCCATGCGGGTATTGATCGAGAACCAGTTCCATCCTTTCTTCAGCGGGATGTACCGCAGTGAATCAATGGAAGTATTCACCCGGATAATTTCCGGATTTGGTGTAGTTCCGTAGATGGTGCTTTGTGCAGTGTATGGCATGGCATTGTCGGGATGACCCTGGAAGAGGGCTCCGCGAGATCCGTCCCATACCCTGAAGTCAATCGGCTGCCCTACATCGGCATCGTTGCCGTAGACCGTCAGATAGGCTGCATAGTAATTGCTGCCGACCTTCTGCACATTGGCAAAACCGCGCAGCGTACCGTTCAGGTAGGCCAGCACTACATCGCTGCTGTCCATGGACAATCCGCTGCTGTCAATATCCGGATTGGCAATCACACTCACGGAATGCTCATATTTTGATGCATCGACCTGCCAGTCGGGGCGGGTCTTGATAACGTGCATCGTAACGGGCAGGTCAATGACCGTAAAGCCGGCAATATGGGCCCGGACCGTATCGTAGTACGTGCCAATGGCGAGGCCACCGGCATCCATGCTGAAGCCGATCAATTTGCCCGAAGGACTTACCATACCGGCCATATCCATGGCCTGGAGCCATGAACTGTTCATGGCCAGCACAAAGGCTTCGTTTCCTGCTCCGCTGTTTTTCAGCCAGGCAGAGGCACTGCCGTTGCGGTCTTTCTCAACCGTTACTTCCAGAGAAGCGGGCCACCAGTAGACCGGGTTGTTGCTGACCCTGAAGGACCAGACAGCCGGGGCGATCTGCCGGTTACCGTTTACATCTACCACACTGTCGAGTACCGCATAGATCATGCGGTCTTCATACTTCCATAAAGTATCTATGACAAATACCATCTTGTTGCCGTAGCAGGTGTAATGCACACTGACGGGTGCTCCGTTGGTACTGTCGGCACGGAAAGATACCATCGCACGGCTCTTGCTCAGATCGCAGTCAATATCCTTGTTGTAGGATACTGAGATTTCATCTCCGAGGCTTAGCAGTCCGTCAGAAGGCTCGGGCGTTCCGAGTACCTGGAATACCCGCCTGTTGATCCTTCCTTTTACACGGTTCGAGAAGATCATGCCTTCCTGCATGCAGTTGGCAATGGCCATAATCTCGTACTCGCCATCGGGCAGATCGGGGCTCGTGCTGATATCCCAAACAAATGGGTAGGTCGGCACCGGATAGACCGTTTTCAGTGAGTCGAAATATCGTTTGAGGAACTGTGGTGTGACACTCAGAATGGTATCCCACTCGACAGAACCCAGTCTTCGCTGTACCACCTGTACACGCTTCAATACATCGTTAGACGGGTTATAGTCACTCAAAGTAATAGCCAATTTGGAAGTATCGGTATTGAGCAACCAGTTATCGCCCGGATCGATGATGGAGATATCCGAACAGGGATGGCGGAAATGCACATCCAACGACACCTTGCTTGGGATGTAGATATCGCAGCTGGGGAACATCGCCAGTTGTATGCCCTCATAATCATAGAAGTAGGGATTTCGTTTGAAGGTCACGGATGGATTGAAAGACTCTTCCGGGCCAATAAAGAACTCCTCACGGGCCGAAGTGGTGATCGTTCGGCCGTTCACCTGCAGAGTTGCCCCCAGCGGATTGCTATTTTCCAGGACGTAAAGGGTGTACCATCGACCTTCGAAGAACTGGTTGTTGTTGGTCAGCTGCAACTGAAGCTGTACCGTCTTGTCAGGATCGGCCTTGTTGACCACATAGTGATCGTAGGGATTGCCCTGCGGATCGAGCCACTTGAGCACCGGGATATCGCGGGCGATGGTCCCAGGCTCTTTGGGGCAGCTTGAGCGGCCGCCAAAGAGATCGAAATAAGGCGTATGCGTAGGTTGTACTCCCCGGATAATGGTTACGCTAAACTGGTCACCGGGATCGTCATCGGTCAGTTCATATCCGATCGTCTGATTCGATTCGAACTCTTTCTCCTGCTCCTTCTCAAAATTGAATTTATATCCAAAATATCCTTCAAGGCTAAATTTATATTTAAATACCTGCTGAACAATTCCGGTAAATACACCTGCGCCAAACCCGCCCCAAACACCTACCACAAGGGTTACTGCATCATCTGCGGCAATTCCCACTCCGATTTTGGTGTCGTTATACCAAAACTGTTTGAATCCCCGTGAGCTCGACCGGCTGACCGTTCGTTCTTCGCTGAAGGAGGTTCCCCCGGAGAAAGTGATGTTTTTGGCATCGGCTCCGTATAGGTTGGCATAGCTCTCGTCCACCTTTACATCATTCAACTGCGATTCGCTGAAGGTAAGTCCCCCCGGATAAGCCAGATATTCATCTTCCAGATTCCGGACAACTTCTCTTACTGCATTATACTTTTTCAACAAATCCGTATTCCATTCCCAGGTAGAGTCGGGTTTGAGGGTAAAGGTTTCTTTACCGTTCACCGTACTGTATGTCCCGATGAGTTTACAGAATCCATCGCGCCTCCAGCTCTCTACATTGCTTTTCCAAGGCTCGGGTATGTTCGCCACATTGTTCGGATCACAAAGCGCATAATGTGGGAGCGTGGTGACACTGTAATAATGAAGTATTTGCTCCCAGTTCATAATCCGGGCTTTCAAATAATCTTCCGTAGCCGATTGTGAAAGGGTTTCAAACTGGCCTTGCTCATTCTTACGCCTTATAGTAAAGAGTCCTTGTTTGGCCAACTCCAGATTGGCTTTATTCTCACGGATCAAATGATCAATCTGATCTTTGGTATAAATCCACGTGGTGTTGATTTCCGCTCCGGTAGTGATGGTCTTCCGGTTGTGAACCAGACATTGCTCATCGACAAATATCTGCCTGGCTATACCGTATTGCAGTGCCGCACCGGCACCCACAATTACATCGGCAGAAGTTCCGGTCAGCCAATCGGTATTTTCCGAATTATCCACCTCCGAAACCGAAGATGTAGAGATTTTCTTCGTGGTGGATATTCCCAGCGAGAATCCTCCTTTATCACCAAATCCTCCTCCGAATTCCGTCTCCAGACTGAAGGTAGGTGTAACTTTCACTCCCAGCGCCAGGCTGAGTTTTACCCCTCCCAGGAAGGTATGGTCAGCGCTCACATTCAGGCTCGTTTTAAACGATTTCCCGGAGTCAATATAGCTATAGCTGCCATCTCCCGGAGGATCGCGAAGAATCATCAGAGGCAGGTTCAACTGGTTTCCTTCGGTCTTTGGAGCAACGATAATATCCGTACCCGGTATGGCGGCAATACCCTGAACAATAAACGGTATCACCTGTTGACCCAGGAATCCGTCACTGGCTGTATGGTATTCGATCACCAAGGTTCTGATATAGGGCGACACAATGTTCGGCTCACCCACTATCCATTTATAATCCGGAAACTTCCCGGTCTTCTTATCATAGTCAATTCGAACGTTTTGTTCGCGTGCAGCTTCGTTGCGAATTACCAGATATCCTTCGCTCACAGCACAACGATTGCCCTGTATGATTTCATTCACCTCAATCGTATGATTCATCTGATCTCCCTGCGAAACTACGACCGGGCGATTGGGCTCATTACAAAGGAAATTGCTCAGATTGGTAATCTCGATAGTCGGAGTGATGTGGAAAATAAAGTCCAGTTCGAAACTCGTATCCCTGCTTGCCAGCCCAATATCCCTATGAATATCGAAGAGCTCCAGCTTGCGCGGCCGCACTTTCAGATAATCAATCACAGGCAGATTATCGGCACTTGGCTCGGCTACGGCAATGACTCGCATGACATAATTGAGTGCCGGCAAGCGCAATTTCTTGCGTCCGTTAATATCTGTTGTGATCACTTTTGAATAGCATCCTGTTTCACTTTGAATCTGAATTTTCCAACGATTCGTGCCAATCGGCCCACAGGTATTCCGCACGAACAATTGTACCGGATAACTAATGGTATCTTCAAAAGGAGACATTTCCGTCACCTTCGGAAGATTGCTGTACGAGCTAATGGATTGCACTGGCGGACCAAAACGATAGTAAATCGTATCGGATGAGGTGGTTCCAACGACTACCTTCATCGTATCAATTCTGATTTCGTTTCGAACTAGTCCTTCCTTGTCGGGATAGATATTGAAGGAATAAAGCCCATTATCGTCCGTTTGTACCTGCGTATTGCTGCGGCTGCTGTCTTCAAAGACTTCCGTCATGACTACATTGATACTGTCAATCGGACAATCACTGTCTTTGTATCGTGCAATTCCAACTGCTACAAAGGCCGTTTTGTCAACAAAGGGATCGACACTGCGCTCAAACTGAATCAAATTGAATTCAACGTTCTGGGTGTCGGGTATTATTTGGTGATCCTTATAAGAAGCCGTTACATAATAGCGAGTGGAATCACCATAGTACATTTCCTTGATCTTAAAGCGCCCGCCCAGATCGGTTTTCGTATTGTATTCATAGTACTCCCCATCTACAATAGCCCATGCCTTTATATTCACGTTGGGCACACCCACCGAACCGATTTGGGTAATCACACTACCGTCCAGAATTCCGTTTTTCTCTTTCCATCCTTTGTCGCCTTTTGGCACCCCTTCTACAAGGTCAAGAGAGACAGGCCGTACCTGATAGACATATTCTTTTCCCGGAATGCCGTCATAATCAAAGACAAAGCTCTTGTTCGGATCGGCTGCCGCTATCAGACTGCCATCCCGGTAGACATGGAAATTGCTCAGGTTGTTGCGATTCCCGGTGTAGAACCATGAGACCCTTGTTTTATTCCCTTCGGTTCCATCGCTGGCCACCACGGAATCAATTTGTTCCCTGATATAAATAAAATACACTTTGCCGGCATTGTTGCCACCCTCATCACGGCCCGGAGCACCCACCATCAGGGTGTTGCCTGCCAGGGCCACGCTATAACCAAAGCTATCCTGAGCTGCTGCATCCGGAGCAAAATATCGTTTTTTGAAAACCCAGTTGCCATTTTCATCTTTTTCGTAGAGGAAAACAGCTCCCGAATTGGGCAAGGAGGCCGATGAATCCACGCCCGGTGCTCCAATGGCCATATAGTTTCCGGAAATGTCCACATCGTGTCCGAAAAATTCGAATCGCTTGGTCACACCGTCCGGATTGAATAATTTTTTGACCAGTGAATATTTTTCATCTCCGGCATCAAATTGATAGATCGATACCGAACCGGCATCCCACAAACCCGGATTGGCATCCAGGTCATCGCCCTTGGCCCCTATGGCCAGGTAATTGCCATCCATAGCCACCGAATAGCCAAACTGATCATCGCCACCCTGTGGTACGGGGATGTTGATTTGCTGTTTGAATGCCCATCCGCCACCGCTTCCAATGCTGTAGAAACGAGCGATACCGCGTGTACCATAACCATCTCCGAGATTGGCGCGCGGCATTCCGATTACCGCCTTCCCTTCGACCATATCCATGGCATATCCAAACTGCCCACCGGCACAGCTTGCTGTTATTCCGGTTCTGGATACAGATTGCATAGGTCCGAGAGCTCCATTTTCCAAGGTTGAGCCCCCTGATGAGATGGTAAAGTATGCCACGTTATCGGGTATGCTTCCAACGGTATTTATATTGAAACGAAGGGGAGCTTTGGCTGTAGTCACATTGACGGTCTGATCAAATCCGTAGCCATAGGGCCCTCCGGCTGCAATCACTGCATTGCTGTTGTCCACGAGGGTCCACTCGGTAAAGTCACCCCATCCATATCCGTAGACCCGCACCGTATAGGTGCATGCAGCCGCAACGGTAGAGGGAGGCAAAAGGGTATCGCTGATGGACCAGATGCCTGTCCCTCCATTTTCGCTATATGCCGTGATGGTGCCTTTATCCGTTTCAAAAATCGGAGCACCTCCCAGTATGGCGCGTTCATATACGGCCACACTCCGGCCCATTTGAGCATTCCGGGTCACCTCCGATGCATGGATGCCTCCGGGCAAGGATGAGAAATGCAATATCCAGTCTTCCACATTGACATCTGCCGTTAAGGTATTGGCCACGGAATTATCGGGATCTTTCATATGGATAACATATCGCATCCGATAGTTGCCATTCACCGGGTTGCCATTCAAAGCAGTATTGAAATTCGTAATAGGACTGTAACGACCATTGACAGAGGTATTACAAATAGCCGCATTTTCGAGCAGGCCGGACCCTCCGGTTTGAGAAATTACTGCGTGAATCGTATCCTGAGCACAGCTTGCCGGATCGTTGTTGGTTTTGAACAAGGAAATGGTCGGGCCACCATCCTTTTCAAGGAACACTTCAATCCATGCACCATCCGGGCTGCTTTTAATCAAATCAACCGTTACGGAATCAAGTTGCAGGTCCGTGCCATAGGTGTTTTCCGGCAGGCTGATCGAGTACCAGGCCAAATTCCTGTTTCGTGCATAATCTGTCGTATCCTCATGTACACGGGTACCCACGGTATCGGTCGGAACACTCACTTTCCAGTCATAGAAGAAATAGTAAAATGGATTTCCATTGGTACTCGTATTGATGGTTACAAAGTTGGGCGTAGATTGATAGGGGTAGCTGGTTCCCGAATTATTTCGATACAAGCCGAAGGGCGGAGCTGTCACCATCTCTCCGTTAATTCTCATATTACCTCCCGGAATCACCGCATTCAGTGTTAACACTACCGGATCATATGCAGAAGGAGGTTCAACATAGAAGTTTTGAGCATAATAGACAATATTTGGCGGGGCGGCTCCTTCAATGGTAACCGTAAACATACCCGTATCACTGGGATATACGGTCACCTGATTGAGGGTAAAAGCATCGGGAGCTGAAAATTCCAGGCCGGCCTTGATCGTATAATTTGCTCCGCTACCAATGCTGTTATTCGGTGGGCCAACCGTGCCCGGCACATTGTTGATGGCCGTAATGACACTCCAGGCATTGCTCTCGGTCACCGAAAAACTGTGCTGATCATCATAACGATGGAACAGCAATGTATCCCGTGATACAAAATTGCGGTTTCTCAATATGGTATCTAGGGAAAGCGTACCCGCACCATTGAGGTCGTACACATAAATTTCTCCGGAGCGATATCCCTGGTTGCTGGATGTAGTAGACCACGCCCATGGTGCGCCAACCAAAACTTTATTTCCTTCGGCATCGACATTATAGCCAAAGGCCGGATTGCTTCCGCTGGACGGATCCGCTGCAGGAGCCTGGGTAAATACAAAGTTGGCGGCTGCATCCGGGGTGTAGGTTCTTGCAAAATTGTTGGAATTGGAAGTTCCTGAGATTCCAAAATTTTTGGCCATACTGACCTGTGCGCCCAGGCGTTCGCCAACAGAACCCCCATTTTGAGAAGACAATGACTCAAAGCGCTGTACTTGCGCAAAGCCCGAGTCGCTGTTGCTCTCATCGGATTCGAACCATTTGCTTTGCTTGATGGCATAGGCCCGCACCCGGTAATATAGCGTATCGGGTTGGCTCGTGCCGTCATTGATCACATCAATATAATGACGAACCCCTTTGCCTGCCACACCCGGATTGCTCATATTCACAGAACCGATGGTATCAATGGGATTACCATCCCGATAAACGATGAATCCGGTATTGCCAAATCCGGGATAATCCCAGGTAAGCAAGACATGGTTAAAATAGGTACCGTCACTAGCTTGCAGATTCATCGGACGAGTCAGCTTCGGAAAGCTTGCATTAATCGATACATAGCTCGAATAATACGTCAGATTAAGATCTTTGTACACCCTGAGCAGATATGTGTAAGCCGAATCCGGCAATCCTTCCTCATCCGTGATGGAAAAGATGTTCTTTCTTTCGAAAACAGAATTGACCAGAGATGTGTCATTGCTTCCCGGGATAGTCCGGTATAGTTTAAAACCCGTATATCCGTTGATGGGCAGGTACGCGCCATTGACCGTCAGTTGGTCATAGCCCAACGTGGTACTGACAATGGTTGGAGGCAATATAACGGGGAATACAATTTTCTTGACCGTTGTGTCGGACTCGTAGCGGGTACCTTCCTTCGAAACCACAGCACTTACGGCATACTCAGCCGTATCTCCCGGTATGCCCCAATAATCGTAAGT